>DASSRW010000045.1:0-12922 GCA_035701545.1 Pseudolabrys sp. | reverse complement strand
CGATAAACTCCCACGATCCTGGTACTTTCGCCATCTCGCCTTCGGCACAAAGACGGCCTGCCAAGTAGACCTGGTGGACAACAGCCGCCGCGATCGTATCGTCGATGCCGCGGTCCAGTAATTCAACTGAATTGTCATTGTAACGCTCGGACCAGATTTGGTTGCCGATCACGCCGTCTATGAGTCTTATAATAAGATGTGCTTGCCCTTCGCTCTGACGGACACTTCCCTCGAGTAGATAACGAACTCCGAGCCTTCGTGAAATTCGCCGGGCCTCGACTACCTTGTTCTTGTATTCGAACGAGGAATTTCGGGCTGCTACGGACAACCAATTCGATTTGGCGAAGGAGGTAATTATTTCCTCGGTCAGCGCATCGGCGAGGTTCGTTGGCGAGCTGTCACCGCTCAAATCGATTAACGGGAGCACGGCGATGGAGGGTCGCTCGAAGTGAGTTAAGGTGCGACAATCGTCTATGTTGTTGCAAGCAGCGGCATGTTCTGCTTCTTCAACAACGCCGATGAATCGAAAGCCCTTTGTACGAATCGTTCGAATCAATCGCTGTGTAATTCCATCATCGTCGATTGCACGCCGGGCCGCGTTGATACGCGTACTGAGCGCTCCATCGGACACGATGCGATCGGGCCAAATTACAGAGAAAATGTCGTCTCGAGTTAGAACCCGATCGCGGGAGGTGACTAGACACGCCAATAAGTCAAAGACCTGCGGCTCCAACGGCCGCAGTTGGTCAAAGCGATGTAACTCACGCTTGCCTGTGTCGAGCAGAAAATTTTCAAACCGGTAGCGCATTTCACGCCCCGCCAATTCGGCCCGCAACGCCAGATTGTAGCAATGAAATCCAACCCCGTCTTGCCCAAATCTTAAGCTGGTCTTAAAGCGCGGGCCCAGCCTGTCGTGGCATACGAGTCTCCTCTGAATACAGGAGGAATCGATGGGCTATATGACACGACGGGCGTTCATGCTGACAGCAGCGGCAGCCCCGGTCGCTTCGCCCTTTGTTGCCCGGGCCCAAACGTCAACCATCAAACTAATTGTACCGGTGCCGCCCGGCGGCACCCTCGATCCGATCGCCAGGCTTGCGCAGCCCGGCCTGGAGGAAAGGCTCGGCAAAACCGTCATCGTCGAGAACAAGCCCGGCGCTTCCGGCAGTCTCGGCGCGGCCCTGGTCGCCCGCGCTCCTGCCGATGGAACCTCATGGCTTTTTGTCTATGAGACTCAGGCTATCAACCCATTCCTGATGCATCTGACGTTCGACAGTGAGAAGGATCTTGAGCCGGTCCAGTTGATCGGCACCGCACCGGCCATCCTTGCAAAAAATGCCTCCCGACCCTGGCGCAGTATCCGCGAGGTGCTCTCGGCAGCGAAAACGAAGCCGAATACGATCTCGTACGCATCCACCGGCGTAGGGAGCATCGGCCATCTGGCGATGACGGCATTATCGGCCCGAGCCGGCGTTCAAATGATCCATGTCCCGTATAAGGGCGGCGGTCCGGCCCTCAAGGACGCTATCGCCGGTCATGTTGACAACATCGTCGGCAGCGTTGCCCTCACGAGTCCGCATATCAAGGAAGGAAAACTGGCAGGGATACTCAATTTCGGCCGCAAGCGGCTCAAGACAATGCCGGAAATCCCTACCGCTGCCGAATCTGGATTTCCGGGACTCGAGGCTTACGCGTGGTGGGGCGTGTTCGCACCCAAAGGGACGCCGACCGCCACTAAGGAGCGGTTTGCTCGCGCACTTGCGGACACCCTGCACGAGCCGAAAAACGTCCGTCGGATGTCGGACACTTGGCAGATTGATTTGAGGTTGAACGGGCCATCCGAACTCAAAGCGTTCTTTCGATCCCAAATGAAGTTATGGGGCTCGGTTGTGAGAGACAATCATATAAGCGGCTAACTGCGGTTCAATCTTAGCGCATCAGCTTCCAGCGCAGGCGCGCTCAATCAACTGAGCTCGCTGCGCACGATCGCAGCGCCCTTGGCGAGCGATTGCAATTTGCCGAATGCCACGTCGCGCGGAAGATATTTCATGCCGCAATCGGGGGCGGGGATCAGGTTCTCCGGCGAAACGTACTCGAGTCCACGCCGGATGCGCGCGGCGACCGTTTCGGGCGTCTCGATGTTGAGGTCGCCGAGGTTGAGCACACCGAGCATGATCTTCTTGCCGCTCAACTCCTTGAGCACGCCGAAATCGATGTTGGGCTGCGCCGCTTCGATCGAAATCTGCTGCGCGATCGTGCCGGAGAGCTCCGGCAGGAAGGCATACGCCTGCGGCTTGGTGTCGCCCGGCACGACAGCCGCGTAGCCGAAGCACAAATGCACGACCGTTGGCACCGTGATGCCGTCGAGCGCGCGGTTGATCGCCTTGATCGCATAGCGCCTGGCTTTCTCCGGATCGGTTCGCAGCCAGGGTTCGTCGAGCTGGATGACATCCGCGCCCGCTGCCTCCAGATCGCGCAATTCCTCATTGACGGCGGCGGCGAAATCCATCGTCATCGCCTCGTCGTCGTTATAAAACGCATCCTGCGCCTGCCGGCTCATGGTAAATGGGCCGGGCAGCGTGATCTTGGCGAGCTTCTCGGTATTGCGCCGCAGGAACTGCATGTCGCGCAATTCGACCGGCCGCGTGCGCCGGATTTTTCCGACCACGCGCGGCACCTTGGTCATGCCGCTGCGTGCCTTGACCTCGCCGGGATTCCGGATGTCGACGCCATCGAGCGCGGTGGCGAAGCGGTTGGAATAGCTTTCGCGGCGCATCTCACCATCGGTGATGACGTCGATGCCGGCGCGCTCCATGTCGCGGATGGCGAGAAGTGTCGCGTCATCCTGGGCCTGTTCCAGCAATTCGGGCGGCACGCGCCAGATTTCGCTCATGCGCACGCGCGGCACGATCTTCGACAGCATTTCGCGGTTCACCAGCCAGTCCGGCTGCGGGTAGCTGCCGACGACGGTCGTCTGTAAAAGCGGTTGTTGCATGGGAGCGGCTCCTGAATGCGGCCGACAAAAGAGTTGCGTTGAAGGAACACCGGTTTGTGATTGAGCCTCGTTTTTACTCAAGATATTCTTGGCGCCATCAGCCCGCGATTCGTGCCTGCGTTGCCTGCCTCTTCATTAGTTCCATCTGCGTATCCGTGCTTCGTGTCAACGAAGCCTCCCGAGGAGAGGGTCGCCGGATGTCGATCAACCTGCATTCGTTCTTTCCAACGGCCGCAGCGGACCCGGTTCAAGGCGAATCCGACGACGTCCGCGCCGCACGCCGCGAGAAGATCATCACCGTGCTCGCGACCGTGGCCGCAGTGCTCATCGTCGCCGCCGTGGCCGTGCTGATGGGAATGGCCTGAAGCGTCAGCCGTTCGGCGGCGCAGCGGAAAACGCCTTGCGCGAGTCGGAGGCGAATTGCCGCCGCCACATCACCACGACCACCGCGCTCGTGGTGATGGCGAGCAGGATCGGCCCCAAAAACCAACCGAGATAACCGAGCGCGAAGAACAGCGCGCGTTGCCCGCGATTGAAGTGACGTCCGGCATCCGCGCAGATGCGCGACGTGCGGTGCGCGTAGGCGCGTGCGGCGGGCGTGTCCTTTTCGGCGACCGGGGGCGCCGCGCCGACCATGATGGCGACGTAGTTATAGAGCCGGTACGACCAGGCGAACTTGAAGAAGGCATAGGCGAAGATCACCGCAAGGCCGAGCATCTTCGCTTCCCACAGCGCTGGCGTCTGCGTGCCGCCGAACGGCAGTGCGGTCATCAACATGATGATCTGGTCGGTCGAGCGCAGCAGCGTGAGCGTTCCGCCGATGGCGATGAGTGAGGCCGAGGCGAAGAACGCGGTGCCGTTCTGCAGAGCGGCGGTGACCTGCGCGTCGACCATGCGCATCTCGCGCGCGAGCAGGCGCTCCATCCACTCATCGCGGTAATTGTTCATCAGGGCGTTCAGGCCGTCGTTGCCCTTCGCCGTCTTCTCGATGGCGGCGGAGTAGGCGAGCCACGCGGCGACGAACCAGGCGAGCGCCAGGATATCCAGAATGCTAAAATTGAGCATCGCGCGATTCCCTCAAGCGGCATCGTGCCCGCTCGCCGGAGGCCGGGCAACAGCGGCTCCGCTTGAACCCGTGCGTCGGCTCTGCCACCATTGCGCAGGAGGCCTACGCAAAATGCCGCAAAGCATCACCACCGGATACAAGGCGCTGGTCGAAGCCGCCGAGCGCGAGGTCGAGACGATCTCGGCCGAGGAGGCCGTCAAGCTCGCCGGACGGGACGACGTCGTCCTCGTCGACATCCGCGACATCCGCGAGCTCCAGCGCGACGGCAAGGTGCCCGGCGCCTTCCATTGCCCGCGCGGCATGCTGGAGTTCTGGATCGACCCGAACGGCTCATATTTCAAGCCGATGTTCGGCGAGGACAAGAAGTTCGTCTTCTTCTGCGCCGGCGGCCTGCGCTCGGCGCTCGCCGCGCAGACCGCGCAGCGCATGGGGCTCAAGCCCGTCGCGCACATCAAGGGCGGCTTCGGCGGCTGGAAGAAAGCCGGCGGGCCGGTCACGCCGCCGGCGGAGCCGAAGAAGGCTTGAGGCCGATTCATTGACGCCGTGCGTAAGGACGATCAGAAAAATTCGTTTGTCGCGAGAATTGCAAAAGTCAAACTCGAAGCGCCTTGAAGATTTCAGGTGGCATCTCGATGGCGTTGAAGCTCATCATCGGCAACAAGAACTATTCGTCCTGGTCGCTGCGGCCGTGGATCGCCATGAAGCTCGCAGGCATTCCGTTCGCGGAAGAAGTGATCCCGCTCTACGAGCCGGGCAGCCGCGAGCGCATCCTGCAATATTCCCCAGGCGGCAAGGTGCCGGTGCTGCTCGATGGCGAGGCGCGGATTTGGGAGTCGCTTGCGATCCTCGAATATCTGGCCGAGCAGTTTCCCGATGCACGGCTCTGGCCGGCGGACAAGACGGCACGCGCCCACGCGCGCACGGTATCGCATGAGATGCACGCAGGCTTTGCGCCGCTGCGGCGCAACTGCCCGATGAACATGTGGGCGCCGCCGGGCAAGCGGGAGAAGCCGCCCGAGGTATACGAGGATGCTCGCCGCATCGACGCGCTCTGGACGGAGTGCCGCGAGCGCTTCGGCAAGGGCGGTCCATTTCTGTTTGGAGCCTTCACCGCGGCCGACGCCATGTATGCGCCGGTCGTCTCGCGCTTTCATACCTATGCGATCGACGTCGGGGCCTCGTCGCGCGCCTATATGGAAGCCGTCATGGCCTTGCCGGCCTGGTCGGAATGGCGCACGGCGGCGCTCAAGGAGCCCTGGGTGATGCAGGGCAACGAACCGGACTGGCCGATCGTTCGGAAGGCCTGAAAACTTGCCGACATTGTGCCGCACCCGATCACGGTTGCCACAAGTTCCAAACTTTCGTCATTATTCGGCGCAAGACCCGAACTTCCTTTCCACGGCCGTCGGGAGCCGTGTTCTCAAATCGGGGGCGGCATCTGGCGGGACGTAAGGGGTCCACGCACGGAGTTGCCTGTCATGAACAATCGATTTCTGGCGGTTGCCGCCGCCGTTTTCCTGCTATCCGCGCCGGCCTTTGCCGACACCGCCAATCACGACGTGAAGGGCCTGTATCTGCTGACCGACTATCCGGCGGTCACGGTGCGCCCCGGCACCACCTCGACCATCAGCCTGCGGCTGCAAAATTACGATCTAGCGCCCGAGCGGCTGGCGTTGACCGTCTCCGGCGTGCCCGAGGGCTGGACCGCGACGCTGTTGGGCGGCGGCCAGCCGGTGGCGGCGGCGATGCCCGCCACCGATTCGAGCGTCTCGCTCGATCTTCGGCTCGACGTGCCGAAGGACGCCAAGATCGGCACGCAGACGCTGACCATCAAGGCGCAAGGCTCCAGTACGCATGTCACGCTGCCGGTCGAGGTGACGCTGGCGAAGGAACTGCCCGCGAAGCTTTCCCTGCAATCGCAGCTTCCCGAACTGCGCGGCTCGTCGAGTTCGACGTTCGAGTACACGCTCACCATCAAGAATGACAGCGGCAAGAAGGAACTGGTCAGCCTTGCCGCGCAGGCCCCGCGTAACTTCGACACCTCCTTCACGGAGGCCTACGGCAGCCAGCAACTGACCGCGATCCCGGTCGAGGCCGGCAAGACCAAGGACGTGAAGCTGAAGGTGGTGCCGCCCAACACGGTCGACGCCGGACACTACAAAGTCGCGGCCCGCATCGCCGCCGAAGATGCGCACGCGACAACCGATCTCAAGCTCGACGTCACCGGCGAGCCCAAGCTCGAACTGGCGGGCCGCGAAGGCATCCTGAGCGCGCGCGCGACCGCCGGCACTGAAACGTCGATTCCGATCGTGGTGACCAATACCGGCACCGCGCCGGCCGAGCAGGTGCAGCTTTCCGGTAGCGCACCGAGCGGCTGGAAGGTGACGTTCGAGCCCAAGATCATCGACCGCATTCCGCCCAACCAGCACAAGGAAGTGCAGGCGCTGATCCGTCCGACTGCAAAAGCCATCGCCGGCGACTACGTCACGACGCTGAACGCGTCTTCGCGCGGCGAAAACGCCAACGCGCATTTCCGCGTGACGGTGACCACGTCGACCGCCTGGGGCATCGCGGGCGCCGGCATCATCGGCGCGGCGCTTTTGATCATGGTCGGTGCGGTCGCAAGGTTCGGCCGCCGATGAACAAGAATGTCATCGAGGCCTCGGGCCTCACCAAGCGCTACGGCGCGGGCACGGTCGTCGATCATATTTCGTTCGAGGTCGCGAGCGGCGAAATCTTCGGGGTGCTCGGCCCGAACGGCGCCGGCAAGACGACGACCATCCTGATGATGCTCGGCCTTTGCGACATCAGCGAAGGCAAGGTGCGCGTGCTCGGGCACGATCCGGTGCGCGAGCCCCTGGCGGTGAAGCGCCGCGTCGGCTATCTGCCGGATTCGGTCGGCTTCTACGACCATCTCTCCGCCGCCGACAACCTGCACTACACCGCGCGGCTGATCGGAATTCCGCTGCCGGACCGCGACAAGCGCATTGCGGCGGCGCTCGCGCGCGTCAGACTCGACGATGTGGCAAACAAGCGTGTCGCCACGTTTTCCCGCGGCATGCGCCAGCGGCTCGGGCTTGCCGAGATCATCATGAAGGACGCGCAGGTCGCGATTCTGGACGAGCCGACCAACGGCCTCGATCCACAGGCGAGCATCGAGTTCCTCGAGTTGATCCGATCGCTCAAGTCGGCCGGTGTGACCGTCCTGCTTTCTTCGCACCTGCTCGACCGCGTGCAGAACGTCTGCGATCGCGTCGCGCTGTTCAATGCCGGCAAGATCGCACTGATGGGCACCGTTGCGGAACTGGGAAGTCAGGTGTTGGGTGGCGGCTTCGCCGTTGAGGTCGAAGCCGAGCAGGGGCCCCATCTCGCGCTGCGCCTGGGCGCCATCCCGGGCGTGCGCGGGGTGGAGGAGCCGGCGGAAGGGCGCTTCCGCCTGCTGTGCGACCGCGACGTTCGTCCCGAGGCGGCCGCCGAGGTCGTCGCCTCCGGGGCGCGGCTCAAGCGGCTCGCGTTCGATCAGCCGAGTCTCGAAACCATATACACACGCTACTTCCAGAGCGTGAAGCCGGAGGTTCGCCATGCGGCGTGAAGGCTCCCCCTGGCGCGGGCTCGGCGTCGTGGTGCTCAAGGAATTGTCGGACCACCTCACGAGTGCGCGCATGCGCGTTCTGGAATGGCTGGTCGTGCTGACGGCGCTTGCCGCCGTCTACGCGGCGATCACGCAGGTGCGCAACGTCACCGCCGAGGATCCCTTCCTGTTCCTGCGTCTGTTCACCACCTCGCGCGACCCGCTGCCGTCATTCGTTTCGTTTCTCGGCTTCCTGGTGCCGCTGATGGCGATCGGGCTCGGGTTCGATGCGGTGAACGGCGAGCACAACCACCGCACGTTGTCGCGTATCCTGTCGCAGCCGATCTACCGTGACGCGCTGCTGTTCGGGAAATTCCTCGCGGGTCTTGCGACGCTGTCGGTCAGCCTGATCGCGTTGTGGCTGCTCGTGATCGGCCTTGGCCTCCTCATGCTGGGCGTTCCGCCGGGCGCCGAAGAGATGGCGCGGGCGGCGGTGTTTCTGCTGGTCACCATCGCGTATGCGGGCGTGTGGCTCGCCTTGGCGATGCTGTTCTCGGTCATCTTCCGCTCGCCGGCGACGGCGGCGCTGGTGACGCTCGGCCTGTGGCTGTTTCTGACCGTTATCTGGCCCGCGCTCGCGCCGGCGATCGCGGAAGCGATCTTCCCCGCGGACAATCAGGCGCTGCTGGTGACCGGCGCACAAATGCTGGCGCGGCTGTCGCCATCGACGCTGTTCGGCGAGACGGTGCTGGCGCTGCTCGATCCGAGCACGCGTACGTTAGGGCCCGTCTATCTCAGCCAGTTGCAGGGAGCCGTGATGGGCGCGCCCTTGCCGCTCGGCGAAAGCGTGCTGATCGCCTGGCCGCAGATCGTGGGTCTGGTCGCCGCGACCATTCTTCTTTTCGTCGCAGGCTATGTCGCCTTTCAGCGGCAGGAGGTCAGAGCCTAGCCGCGGTGATCTCGGCTCATCGGAAGGCGCGCGGTCCCGCACTCCGCGCCTTTTGCTGTGTGCCGGACCGCGCCAGCGGACGCACGCGCGCGCAAAAAAGCCCGGCTTTTCGGCCGGGCTTTCATTGGCATGCAGGCGCAAATTTTAGTCTTCGCTCTCGATTGTCTCGCGCGCCTTGTCCTTTATTCCGCCGATCGTATTTTCAACCTTGCCGGCCGCCTTGTCGGCTTTTCCTTCGCTCTCAAGCTTCTTGTCACCGGTTACTTTGCCGGCGGCTTCCTTCAATTTTCCTTTTCCCTGTTCGACGGAACCCTTGATGCGATCCTTGTCCATGGTTGTTCCTTTCGTTCGCGACACTCGAAGGGCTAACGATGGCGTCGGACGCGCGTTCCTGCATCGCTGAAAGATGAGATCGGCGGGTTCCAGGCGCGTGTTCCGCGCCAGAAACGCCCGGCGCGGAACAGTTCACGCGATGCGGAAACTTACTTTGAGCCGGTCGTGCTGGCATTCGGATTGGCGACGCACGAGCCTTTTTGCGACTTCGCCGCCTGCTGGCAGGACGCCATGGTCTGGTATTTGCAGTTCATCTTGCTGCTGGAACCCGACGGTTGAAGGCAATACTTGCCGCTGCCCATCGCGTTTTTCTGCATGGATGAAGAACCCATGGAACCTTTCGACATCGTCGATTGCGCGCTGGCCACCGAGACTCCGGCGATGAGCGCAACCGCGGCGATCAGCGTGGTGGCAGATTTCATCAGAATCCTCCTTGGTGCTTGATGCCGCGAGTGCGGCAACGGTCAGGCAACCGAGAACGGGCGAGGCTTGTTCCCACGATTCGCGACTTGGTTCGACCGATCGTGCGCAAGACTGTCTTGAACGCCGAAAAAAGCAGCCGCGGCATTGCTGCCGCGGCCGCCAAACCCTTTTCACTGCAGCGTCATCGCGGCGCTACGCCGGCAGCACGGCGACGATCTCGAACGTGTGCGGATTGATGACGACGATCTCATCCTCGACGAGGATGAATTCATATCCGCGCCATGCCGGATAGATGCTCACGACTTCGGTCGGGAGCGGATAGAGATGCACGCTGTGCGGCACACGGGTGCCGACCGAAATGTTGAAGTTCACGTGTTCCACCGGCCGCACATGACGGTCCTTGATCACGGTGGTGATCTTGGTCCGCTGCTCGCTGCTCAGGTTCGCGTGAGTGCCGGCCGCGCCCTGGCCGGTGGTCGTGCGGCTGTTCGTGGTCGCGCTCGACCTGTTCCGCTCATGGATGTTGGTATTATTCTGAGCGCCTTCGCGTTCGTTCCTGCCGCGCGCGTTCTCACGCGTGTTTCCTTTTTCGTGCTCACGCGCGTTCATGTTGCCCTTTTCGTGGGCGTTCGCCCGGGACTTGCCTTCCTGCGATTCGCGCGACTCGGACGTGCCCTGGCCCGTCGTCTTCGAGTGACTGCGCTGTTCCGCCCGTGAGCCGGATTTCTCGCCCGGCTTCGCCTTCATCTCCTTGGACTCGGATGCCTGGCCGTTGGTGTGCGATTTGTGGCCGGCCTTGGGCTCGCTCGCCTTCGACTCTGACGAGCCCTGGCCGGTCGTCTGCGAGTGGTGGCCGGCGTTCATGTTGGGCGCCATTTTCTCGGCCGGCGCGTTCTGCTGCGCCGCGGGCGCGCGCGTCGCGCCACCCGAATTCGAACTTGGGCCGTTCTTCATATCCTGGGCCGTGGCGAAACTGCCGCCGAGAATCAGCGCCGCCGCCGCGGTCGTCATCAACAAGGTCTTTCTCATCTTTGCCTCCTCTGGGGTCAACAGAGAGGGAAACGCCGCGTATTCCGGCTAGTTCCGAAAGAGTGTCCTTCGTGGCGGTTCCCGCGCGCCGAACGAGGCAAAGATCCGGCCGTTGCGTTCCCTCCGCCGGCAAGGCACGGTTGGCGCGGAGCGGGGGAGCGCGTGGCAATTCTTGCCTCAACCATCGACCGGAACGGCGCCGAGTTCCGAATCAATGCGAGCCGCATGCGCGGCCTTGTTGCGGAACTGAAAGAGCGGCGTGCGCAAGCCGCGCGCGGCGGCTCCGACAAATCCCGGCAGCGCCATGTCGCGCGCGGCAAGCTTTTGCCGCGCGACCGCGTCATGAATCTGATCGATCCGGGCGCGCCGTTTCTCGAACTGTCGCCGCTTGCCGCCCACGGCATGTACGACGACGCCGTTCATGGCGCGGGGCTGATCACCGGCATCGGCCGCATCGAGGGCCGCGAATGCGTGGTCGTCTGCAACGACTCGACCATCAAGGGCGGCACCTATTTCCCGATGACGGTGAAGAAGCATCTGCGCGCGCAGGAGATCGCGCGCGAGAACCGCTTGCCCTGCATCTATCTGGTGGATAGCGGCGGCGCCAACCTCCCGCATCAGACCGATGTCTTTCCCGACCGCGAGCACTTCGGCCGCATCTTCTACAATCAGGCGACGCTCTCGAGCCTCGGCATTCCGCAGATCGCGGTGGTGATGGGCTCCTGCACCGCCGGCGGCGCCTACGTGCCGGCGATGTCGGACGAAACCATCATCGTCAAGGACCAGGGCACGATCTTTCTCGGCGGCCCGCCGCTGGTGAAGGCGGCGACCGGGGAGGTCGTCAGCGCCGAGGAACTGGGCGGTGCCGACGTGCATGCGCGCAAGTCCGGCGTCGCCGACCACTACGCGCAGGACGATCATCACGCGCTGTCGATCGCCCGCCGCATTGTCGCCAACCTGAATACGAAGAAGATGGTAGACATTCCGCTGATCGCGCCGCGCGAGCCGGCGCTCGATCCCGGCGATCTCGACGGCATCGTGCCCGTCGATCTCAAGAAGCAATACGACGTGCGCGAGGTGATCGCGCGGCTGGTGGACGCCTCCGAGTTCGACGAGTTCAAACAGCTTTACGGCACGACGATCGTCACCGGCTTCGCGCACATTCACGGCATTCCGGTCGGCATCCTCGGCAACAACGGCATCCTGTTCTCGGAAAGCGCGCTGAAGGCCGCGCATTTCATCGAGCTCGCCTGCCAGCGCCGCATTCCGCTGTTGTTTTTGCAGAACATCGTCGGCTTCATGGTTGGCCGCGACTACGAGGCGGGCGGCATCGCCAAGGACGGCGCGAAAATGGTGACCGCGGTCGCCTGCGCGCAGGTGCCGAAGATCACGGTCATCATCGGCGGCAGTTACGGTGCCGGCAACTACGGCATGTGCGGGCGCGCCTACGGCCCGCGCTTCCTGTTCACCTGGCCGAACGCGCGCATCTCGGTGATGGGCGGCGAGCAGGCGGCGACCGTGCTGGCGACGGTCAAGCGCGACAATATCGAAGCCGGCGGCGGCTCGTGGTCGGAAGTCGAAGAGGAGGAGTTCAAGGCGCCGATCCGCGACCAGTACGAGGCCGAAGGCAATCCTTACTATGCGACGGCGCGGCTGTGGGACGACGGCATCGTCGCGCCGTCGGAAACGCGCCGCGTGCTGGCGCTCGCCTTTTCGGTGGCGCTCAACGCGCCCGTGCCGGAGACGAAGTTCGGGGTGTTCAGGATGTAAGGGCGATCCGAAACATGGGGGGCGAGCAATGTTTCATGACTCTTTCCGTGCGCTGGCGCTGATCGTAGCGGTTGGCAGCATGGCCGCGCTGCCGGCGCGCGCCGCGTCGCAGCTCGAACCCGGCCTGTGGCAGGATACGGAAACCGGCTGGGACAACGGCAAGCCGACCAGGCCGGAAGGAAACACGACCTGCCTGTCGCCGGACGAAGCCCGCGATCCGATCAGGACCATCCTGAAGGACACCGAGGGTCAGAAATGCGACGTCCGCAACGTCAAGGAGAACGGCAGCACGGTCACGGTCGAGCTGAAATGCGGCGATCCCAAAGAGATGCGGATGGAGATCGACATGACCATCAATTTCATCAGCACGCGGCACTATAGCGGGACGATGAAGTCCCTGGTCATCTATCGGGGTCAAAAGTCCGTCTCGCAAGCCACGATCGACTCGGTATGGACGGCGACCGCGTGCAAGGAATAGCGCCGCGCGTGGCGCGGCGTCGTATTGAGGCCGACAAGCAGGAGATGGATACCTGCCACAGGATTTACGCGCCGGTACCGGAAAACGTTGTCAGGCTTCGGCGCGCGCAAACTCACGGTAACTCCGCCACGTCGCGACCGCAAAACCGAGTGCCGTGACAATCCACGCGGCGAGCGCCACCCACACCATCGCTTGCGACAATGTTTGCAGCACCGGCACATCGGCGGCCTGCGACAGCCGCAAGCTCGCCAGTGCGTACATGCCGAGCGGGAAGACCAGCCCCCACAGCGTCGGCGTGTAGCTCAGCG
>DASSRW010000044.1:0-7394 GCA_035701545.1 Pseudolabrys sp. | reverse complement strand
GTAGGAACTTCAAATCGGCGGCACTAGCATAAGCAAAGCTGCGTTCAAATTGTGACTTCACGTCATTCCGGGCCCCGCGGGCGATGCCCGCGTCCCGGAATGACGAACAATAGTTGGCCTCAGCTCTGCCCGGCGTTCAGTACCGTCACCGCGCGGCGGTTCTGCGACCAGCAGGAAATGTCGTCGCAGGTCGCGACCGGGCGCTCCTTGCCGTACGAGATCGTCCGCATGCGGTTCGCGGCAATGCCGCGCGAAACCAGATAGTCGCGGACGGTGGCTGCACGGCGGGCGCCGAGCGCAAGGTTGTATTCGCGCGTGCCGCGCTCGTCGGCGTGCCCTTCGATCGTAAAAGTGTAGCGGTTGTAGTGCTGAAGCCACTGCGCCTGCTTGTCGAGCGTCTCGCGCGATTTTGCCGAGAGCTCGGACGAGTCGGTTTCGAACCAGACGCGGTCGCCGACATTCACAAGAAAGTCCTGCTGGCTTCCCGGCACGGCCATTGCGCCGGCGGCGCCTTGCGAATTTTCTGCTTCGTTCTTCGCGCATGCCGCGATGGCGAGCGCCGCAACCAGCACGGCTGCAAGCCGCGCGCCACGAATGACCTGCCTGACGTTCATCATTGCCGGTGCCTCCATCCACATGCACTTACCGGGCCTCGGCATCCGATCTAGCGGGCGTTCGTTAAGCGAACGTTCCGTCAACCTAAACGCGGCCTTGCCGGGAGCGGTAAAAATTGTCGGAACCGCTTAAACCGTTGGCGATGGTTAAAGCACGGTGAATAAGGCGGTCTTGCGACAAAGATGGCGGGGTTAAGACAAAAGCGGTGACCAAGCCGGATCAGAGGCAAAGCTCGGCGTCGGAACTTTCTGCTCGTTGCGGCCGGTGATGTCGACTGTGAACAGATTCGGGCCCACGCCGGGATCGCGGAAGAACATGATGACGCGGCCGTTCGGCGCAAATGTCGGGCCTTCGTTGTGGAACCCTTCGGTCAGCACGCGCTCGCCGGATCCATCCGGCTTCATGATGCCGATGCCGAAAAGATTGTTGGCCTGGCGCGTGAACGCGATGTAGTCGCCGCGCGGCGACCAGACCGGCGTCGAGTAGAGGCCCTGCCCGAAACTGATTCGCTGCGCGGGTCCGCCGTTCGCCGCCATGACGTAGATCTGCTGCGAACCGCCGCGATCCGATTCAAAACAGATGCGCGAGCCGTCGGGTGAATACGAAGGCGACGTATCGATCGCGGCGGTATCGGTGAGCCGCGTGGTCGCCTTCGAGCGCAAATCCATCACGAACAGGTTCGAGTTGCCGCCCTGCTGCAGGCTCATGATCACGCGCTGGCCGTCCGGCGAGAAACGCGGCGCGAATGTCATGCCGGGAAAGTTGCCGACGATCTCGCGCTGACCGGTTTCGATGTTGAGCAGATAGACGCGCGGGCTCCCCTGCCCGTACGACATGTACGTGATTTCCTGCGTCGTCGGATTGAAGCGCGGCGTGAGCACGAGGTCATCGCCGCGGGTGAGGTAGCGCACGTTGGCGCCATCCTGGTCCATCAGCGCGAGCCGCTTGATGCGGCGCTGCTTGGGCCCGGTTTCGTCGACGAAGACGATGCGGCTGTCGAAATAGCCCTTCTCGCCGGTCAGGCGCTCGTAGATGGCATCGGAGATGATATGCGCGATGCGGCGCCAGTTGTCGGGCGTAGTGAAATACTGCTGCCCGGCGAGCTGCTGGCCGGCGAAGACATCCCACAGACGGAATTCGGCGCGCAGCCGTCCGTCGCCTTGCCGGGTCATGCGGCCGGTCACCAGCGCCTGCGCATTGATGACGCGCCAATCGGGGAAACGCGGCACTGCGTCGGGGTTGACGATCTTCTCGACGTAGGCGGCGGGATCGATCGGCGCGAACAGACCGCTGCGCCGCAGATTGTTGGTGATGACGCCGGTGACGTTGTGGGCGACTTCGCCTTCCTGTCCCGCGCCGACAAAATCCGGCAGCGCGATCGGCATCGGCTGGATGTTTCCCTGGGTCACGTCGAGCCGCACGACGGCGCGAGCCAACCCGGCCGACAGCGCAACTCCTCCGGCGGCCGCGCCGAACGCAAGTGCGCCGCGGCGCGTCAAGGCAACGTTAGGCGTCTGCAAGATCGTCATGATGTCGGAATTCTTTCTGCTCAGCCGCCGAGCATTTCGTGCAGGTCGAATTTGATCTCGATGTCTTTCCACTGGTCGTAGTGCTCGGGCTTCAGCATCGTGAACGGCTGGCAGCGCAACAATGCACGCTTGGCGCTTTCGGCGAGCGCCGGACCGAATTTCGACGCCGAGCCTTCGACCGGAACGGGCTCGCGCGCGACCGAGCCGTCGCGCTTGAACAACACACGGAGCACGACGAAAAGATTGGGCGTGTCCTCGGCGCCGACCGGCGGGCTCCAGCACTGGCTGATGCGTGCGCGCAGCGCATCGAGCTCGCTTTGCGAGAGCATCGCGGCCATGCCTTTGACGGAGCCCAGCGCGGTCCGGTCGTTCAGCTCGGCGCCGGCCGCCGCATTGCGTTGCGGATCGCGCTTGTCGAGCAGGGCCGCGATCTTGTCGGGATCGAACTGGCGCTGCTTCTTCGGCTCCGGCGGCGGCTTGCGCGGCGGCAGCGGTTTCGGCGTGGCTTTTACCTCGGCCTGCTTCTCCTCAGGCTTCTTGAGCTTCTCCGCGATCTTGTCCGGCTTCGTCGGCGGCTCCGGCGGCGCCGCGGACGCCGTTTTGATTTCCTCTTTTTTCTCCGCGACCTTGGGCTTGGTGTTTTCGACCGGCTTTGGCTGATCGATCTTCTCGACGAGCGGCTTCGGCTTCTCGGCCGGCTTCGGCTTGGGCGCGTCCTTTTCACCCTTGGTCATTTGCGAAAAATCTTTCAGCGAAACGAGGTCGACCGGCAGCGAATCCTGCGGCGGCACCTCGAAGCTGTGGCCGGAGAACGACACGAGCGCGTAAAGCAGCACGGCCGCATGGCCCGCCGTCGATATGATCGAGCCCGCCTGCATCTTCACGCCTTCAGGAGCCCTGCTCGAATTCGGTGACCAGGGCTACGCGATGAAACCCGGCGGCGGACAGCCGCCCCATGACCTTCATCATGGTCCCGTAATCCACCTTCTTGTCGCCCCGGACGTAGAGCCGCGCATCGGTGCCGCCGCGCGCTTCGGCAATGGCCTGCAGCTTCGGGATCAATTCCTCGATCTTGATCTCGGAGTTCTGCAGATAGATTTCGCCCTTCTCGTTTATCGAGATGGTGAGCGGCTCCTTGTCCTGATCGAGACTCTTCGCCTGGCTTTGCGGCAGATCGATCGGCACACCGACCGTCAGCAGCGGCGCCGACACCATGAAGATGATGAGCAGCACAAGCATCACGTCCACCATGGGCGTGACGTTGATCTCGCTCATGACGCCGCGGCGATGGTGCCGCCGCCTTCCGATGATGGGCGTTCCGGCGTTTGCCGCCATTAGATAGCAGTCCCCTCAGAACAGACCAAATCGCGTTACCCCCGCTCGTCGATCTGGCGCGACAGGATCGCGGCGAACTCGTCGGCGAAGCCCTCGAGCCGCTGCGCCTGCTTGTTAACCTCGGACGCGAACTTGTTGTAGAAAATGGTCGCAGGTATGGCGGCCACGAGGCCGATTGCCGTGGCGAACAGCGCTTCCGCAATGCCCGGCGCGACCACCGCGAGCGAGGTGTTTTTCGAGGCGGCGATCGACTGAAAGCTGGTCATGATGCCCCAGACCGTGCCGAACAGGCCGACAAAGGGGCCGGCCGAGCCGACGGTCGCCAGCACAAGGAGCCGCCGCTCCAGGCGCTCCACCTCGCGGGAGATCGTCACCTCCATCACCTTCTCGATGCGCGTTTGCAGGCCGGCAATCGCGCGCGCGTGTCCTTCGAAGCTGCGCTTCCATTCGCGCATCGCAGCGACGAAGAGCGCGGCCATCGAATGGTTCGGGCGCGAGGAAAGCGTGCGGTAGAGTTCTTCGAGCGACTGACCCGACCAGAACGTTTGCTCGAACTGATCCATGGCACGGCGCGTGCGCGTGAAGAGGACGGTCTTGTCGATGGCAATCGCCCACACCCAGACCGAGCAGACGAGCAACCCGATCATCACCGCTTTGACGATCCAGTGCGCGTGCCAGAACAGCGTGAACAGCGAGAGGTCGGACGATGTGAGCGGGAGCACCGACTGTGCCACGTCGGCAGGATTCATAAGCACGCCCTTTCCGCGGTCCGGCTTCGCTGGTCAGAACCGGCGCGGCGCGCAATTGCGGACAAAAGGCGAGCCGCGCGATGTCGCCCGCGCGCGCAGCCAAGCCCAGTTCGCGAAAACCCATGAACCCGCTACCGGAACGGTGAGCAAATCCCCGCGAAACTTGACCAAACTAGGGCGCACGACGGGCCATAACGGCGCTAAACAGCGCTGATTATGATTAAGGATGCGTTACCGGAACCGCGCGGGCTTGCCAATGCATGGATGTGCAAAATTCGGCCGCCCGCCTTCGGGCGAAGACGGGCGGCCAAACGTTCGACCGGCTCTCAATTCTGCGCAGAACCCGGCTGTTCGGGCCTGTTGCGGCGCTCGGCCATGAACTGGTCGAACTCGGTCTTGTCCTTGGCGAAGCGCAGCCGGTCGAGAAACTCGCGGAATTCGCGCTGTTCTTCTTCGAGCCGCCGCAGCGTGTCGGCGCGGTACTCGTCAAAAGCGCGGTTGCCGCTTGACGGCGCGTAACCCCACGGGCCGCCGCCACCCATTCGCGAGCGCATCCAGTCCATCCTGCGCTGAAGGCGCTCCATCTTGTGCTGCCACCGGTCGTGACCGTGATAACCGCATGCCATGCGTCCGCTCCATATTGTGAAGACCAGGATCGCGAGGCCGGCCGGCCACCAGACCAGGAAACCGAGGACGATCAGCGCGATCCAGGCGGGTTTGCCAAATTCGTCGAGCTTCGCGGTGATAGGCATTTTGAGCCTCGCGTGTGAATGTAAATAACATTCACATAAGTAAAGCCGGCATCCGGGAGCGTCAAGGGCGGGCCCGTATGGAACAGCAAATTTATTCGCGGCCGGATGCCGCGCCGCTGTCGGAGGGCAGCCCGAGACCCCGCAGATAGATCAGGAATGCGGCTTCAAGCAGTTCCTCCGGCGGCATCGGCAAGGCGCGCCGCGCGGCATCGCCGCGCGCGAACAGCGACGCGATGCCGTGCGTCAGGCTCCAGATATGCAGCGCCACCATCAGCGCGGGCGGGCGGCTGCGTGCCGGCATGCCGCCCACGAGTTTTTCGGAGGCGCCGCGCAGCACCGCAAAGGCGCGATCGCCTGCGGCGCGCAACTCCGCATCGGCGTCGAGCGGGATGCCGGCTTCGAACATGGCCGAGTAGTAGGCCGGCTCGTGCTTGGCGAAATTCAGATAGGCTTTGCCGAGCCGGTCGAACGCGGCGATCATGTCCGGCTTGCCGTCTTCCCACGCGCGCGTGAGAGCGAGCGTGAATTGCTCGAAGCCGCGGCGCGCGACGTCTGCAATCAGCTCGTCGCGGTCGCGGAAGTGCCGGTAAGGCGCGGCCGGACTGACGCCGGCCCAGCGCGCGGCTTCAGCGAACGTGAAACCCGCGGGACCTTTCTTTTCAATGAGCTCAAGCGCGGCGCGCACCAGGGCTTCCTTGAGATTGCCGTGGTGGTAGCCGCGCGCGCCGTGGTCGTGCTTGCCCCATTTCATGTAAAGGGCTTTTACATCAGCGCAGCGGAAAGAGGAAACGGCCTTTCGGCAGCGTCAGCGGGCGGATTTCGTTCGCGCGGCGAGCGGCAGCGAACCGAACAGCGTCGGGCCGCCGGGCTGCGCGCCCTCGATGGTCAGCAGGCGCAGCTTGGTGGTGACGCCGCCGTTCGCCGAAAAGCCGCCGGGCTTGCCGTTCGCCGCCAGCACACGATGGCAGGGCATCACAATCGGTGTCGGATTTTGACCCATGGCCTGGCCGACATCGCGGGCGAGCAGCTTGTCGCCGAGCCGTTCGGCGATCTCGCCATAGGTTATCGTCGCTCCCGGCGGGACCGTGCGGACAATCGCGTAGACGCGCTTGTTGAAATCCGGAACGGCATCGTCGTCGATGACGATGTCAGCAAGATCGTGCCGCTCGCCGCGCAGAAGCGCGCGAATTTCTTCGACAGCGCGTTGCACCTTCAGCGGCGGCACAGCCTCGGACGCCGCCGGAAAACGCCGCTGCAGGCGCGCTCGCGTCTGGCCCTGGTCCGCTTCGGGAAGCTGCACGCCGGCGATACCGCGCTCGCTCCAGGCAATGCCGCAGCAGCCGATCGCGGTATCAAACAGTGTGAAGCTATGAGCAGCCATTGGGCTTTTCCGTTCGCCCCTCAACTTATGCCGACGCGGCTGCTCCGCCACCCGCTTCCTGATCGGCTTTCATGGCGATGCGCAGCGGCTTCGGGATCGGCCGCGCGCGGCCGCCCGAAATGAACGCAACCTGCACATGCGCCTCGACGATCAGGTCACCGCCGCGCATGACCTGCTGGTTGAGCATGACGGAGGCGCCTTTCACTTCTTCCGGCGTGGTGACGATGTCGAGCACGTCGTCCATGAAGGCCGGCCTGTTGAAGTGAATGTCCATGTGGCGCACGACGAAGGCGAAGCCGGGCGCTTCCTTCTCGGTCTGCTCGAACAGCGCGCGGTGATCGGCGCCGATCAGGCGCAGGTAATTGGTGCGTCCGCGCTCCATGAAGCGCAGATAGCTCGCGTGATAGACGATGCCGGAAAAATCCGTGTCTTCGTAATAGACGCGCACCTGCTGATGGTGACGGCCGTCACGGATTTCGCCGTCGAGAGAATGCAACGACACGAACGCTACTCCTCGTTCCCGTCACCGAACAACCCGAACTGGCTCGGATCGCGCGCGGGTTCGGGCAGGCCGAGATGGCGGAACGCGTGAGCGGTCAGCAGCCGGCCGCGCGGCGTGCGCTGGAGGAAGCCGTTCTGGATCAGGAACGGCTCGATGATGTCCTCGAGCGCGTCGCGCGGCTCCGACAGCGCCGCGGCCATCGTGTCGACACCAACAGGTCCGCCGCCGTAAGAGAGCGCAATGGTCGAGAGATAGCGGCGATCCATGGCGTCGAGCCCGGCGCTGTCGACCTCAAGCTCGCCCAACGCCTTGTCGGCAATTTTGCGGTCGATGGTTTTGGCGCCGTCGACCAGCGCGAAGTCGCGCACCCGGCGCAGCAGCCGGCCGGCAATACGCGGCGTGCCGCGGGCGCGCCGCGCGATCTCGTTGGCGCCGTCGGGCGTCATGCCGATATTGAGCACGCGGGCGCCGCGGGTGACGATCTTTTCCAGTTCCTCCTCGGTGTAGAAATTCAGCCGCACCGGAATGCCG
>DASSRW010000043.1:0-4703 GCA_035701545.1 Pseudolabrys sp. | reverse complement strand
GGGCGCCCTCAGATTAGATCGTCGATGACTTGCTCCGGAAGCTTCTTCATGTCGACGTTCGACTGCATCGTGTAGGGGTCGACCGAGCCAGCCGCTTCTGGTCCGGCGGTCGCATCCGGAGCGTGGCGCAGAGCAAAGCCCAGCAGGACAATTGCGGCAATCGTCAAGGTGACAGAACCGATGAGAAGAGTACGCATGACTACCTCCATGGTCGTGGCGTTACATCCGGTTGGCTTCCAATCCGAAAGGTTTCTGCCCGACATCGTTAGCACGCGTACCGAATGGCGATTGTGAGCCCGCTCACATTCGAAGAATTTCTGATCCGAGGCAGCACTCTGATCATTGCGGGCACCAATCAACATGGGTGAGTAGAGGTCGTGACAAACCGCACCACGGGTGATGGTGTGATCACGTCTGCGGCGTTGAAGGCATGTTTGCGCTATAGAAATGTTGCTATAGTAATGAAGCGAGCGTTTGAGGGAGCTTATTCCATGAAGTCTTTTGTCATTGCATGTGTGGTCGCTATCGTAATCGCAGCAATCAGCGGCGTCGTTCTCAGCAGCTTCCAGCAGACGGCGGACAAAGCTTTCACCACGACCAGCGTGCGTCTAGACGCCTGATCGCGGTGCGCATTTTGCAGCGTGCGGGCACACGGTAGGCAAGCCGCCTGCTTAGGCAGGTTTAAAACCGCAAAGCGGGGCGCCTCACGAAACCGCCGCGTGACGTTCCACGCGCCAGCCTCGGATTTGATCGATTATTCGGCTGGCGCGGACATCGGCTGACGTCCGGATTCGCCCGGGCCCGTTCGGGCTTGCTCCTTTTCAAGCCAGAGACGGTGGTGCTCCCTGGCCCAATTGATGTCGACGGTGCCCTCGCCCATCGCCTCGAAGGCCCCTTCCATGCCGAGAGTGCCGATGTAGATGTGGCCAAGCATGGCGGCAATGAACAGCATCGCGACGACGCCGTGTACCATTTCGGCCGTTTGCATCGAATCGATGTTGGTGCCGTAGAACGGGAACATCAGGACATAGCCGCTGATCGCCATCAGCGTGCCGCCGATTACCACGATCCAATAAATGCCCTTCTGGCCCGCGTTGAAGCGGTAGGCAGGCGGATGATCGTTATTGACGATGCCACCGCCGCGCTTGAGCCATTCGATATCCACTTTGTTCGGAATATTGCCGGCGATCCACATGAAGAAGATCAGGACAACCCCGATGGTGAACGGGAAGCTGAGATAGTTGTGCGCGTATTTCGCCCATTGCGACCAGGTGGTGAAGGCTTCCGAGCCGAACGCGCCGAGGAAGATCGGCCGGCCGAACGTGACGTTGAGTCCGGTGATGGCAAGAATGACAAAACAAGTCGCCGTCATCCAATGCACCAGCCGCTCAAACCAGTTGAAGCGCACGATGGTGCGCCCGGAGCGGCCGCTCTGGAGCCGCACCATGCCGCGCCAAAGATAGAACACGACCAGCACCGCCAGCATGCCGAGTATGAAGATAACGCCGATCCAGCGCAGCCACACACTGTGGAAATCCTGCCAGGCCCGCCCCGCCGGATGTTCCAGCACGTAGGACTTCGTGTCCGGAATGGTGCCCAGGCCTTTGATCGTCTTGAGCTGTTGCAGGAGCTGCTGCTCCTTCACGGCGCTCGCTTGCGGATCGACCGAGCTCGGCTGCTGAGCCGAGGCCGGCGCCGCCATCGCGACGACAAAGGCGACCGCCAACGCGCCGACGAAGAGCCCAATTCGTGTGACGAGCTTGGCCATGGCATCTCTCCCTCTCAACGACATCGCTTGAACGGCCGTTCGGTTGCGCTCAGGTTGCGATCGTTTCGCGATATGCGGTCTGCCACCCCCAGGCGCCCGAGCCGTAACCGCGCTTGGACACCCGTTCCTTGTAGATCTTGGCGATGATGTCGCCGTCGCCGGCAAGCAAGGACTTGGTCGAGCACATCTCGGCGCACAGCGGCAGCTTGCCTTCGGCCAGGCGGTTCGCGCCGTATTTTTCGTACTCTTCCTTGCTGTTGTCCGCTTCCGGGCCGCCGGCGCAGTAGGTGCACTTGTCCATTTTGCCGCGCGAGCCGAAGTTGCCGACCTTCGGATATTGCGGGGCGCCGAACGGGCAGGCGTAGAAGCAATAGCCGCAGCCGATGCAGATGTCCTTCGAGTGCAGGACGACGGCATCGGCCGTCGTATAGAACGCATTGGTCGGGCATACCGCCGCGCAGGGCGCGTCGGTGCAGTGCATGCAGGCCATCGAAACCGATTTCTCGCCCGGCTTGCCGTCGTTGAGCGTCACGACGCGCCGGCGGTTGATGCCCCACGGCACTTCGTGCTCGTTCTTGCAGGCGGTGACGCAAGCGTTGCACTCGATGCAACGGTCGGCGTCGCAAAGGAATTTCATTCGAGCCATGGTCCCGCCTCCTTATGCCGCTCTGATTTGACAGAGAGTGACTTTCGGTTCCTGCATGCCCGTCGCCGGATCGTAGCCGTAGGTCGTGATCGTGTTCGCGCTTTCGCCGAGCACGTAAGGGTCCGCCCCTTTCGGATACGCGCTGCGCAGATCCTTGCCCTCGAACCAGCCGCCGAAATGGAACGGCATCCACGCGACGCCTTTGCCGACGCGTTCGGTCACCAGCGCCTTCACCTTTGCTTTGGAGTTGTTCTCCGCGCCGGTAACCCAGACCCAGCCGCCGTCCTTGATGCCGCGGGCGCTGGCGTCCGCCGGATTGATCTCGATGAACATCTCCTGCTGTAGCTCCGCCAGCCACTTGTTGGAGCGCGTTTCCTCGCCGCCGCCCTCGTATTCAACCAGCCGGCCCGACGAGAGGATGAGCGGGAATTGCTTGGCGACACCCCTGTCGACGGCGCTCTTCTGGATCGAGAAGCCGATGTTCGGCAGCCGGAACTGCTTGGCATCGGGCAAGGTCGGATACTTCTGCACAAGGTCGACCCGCGGCGTGTAAATCGGCTCGCGGTGCACCGGGATCGGGTCCGGCAGATTCCAGGCGTTCATGCGCGCCTTGCCGTTGCCGTAGCACATGACATTGTGCTTGATGCAGATGCGCTGGATTCCACCCGACAGGTCGGTCGACCATGAAACGCCGTCGGCCTTGTCGCCGCCGATCTTCTGGATCGTCGCAAGCTCGGCCGGCGTCAGCTCCTTGTCCCAGCCGAGCTTCTTCAACACGCCGTAGGTGAACTGCGGGTATCCGTCCTTGATCTCCGAATCCTTCGAGTAGGTTTCGGACAACAGCGACACGCCGTTTCGCTCCAGCCCGAAGCGCGCGCGGAAGGTGCCGCCGCCGTCCTGGACGCTCTTGGTCGTATCGTAGAGCAAAGGCGTTCCGGGATGCCGGACTTCGGGCGATCCCCAGCACGGCCACGGCAGACCGTAATAGTCGCCGCCGACTTCCGGATCGTCCTTCGGCGCCCGCGTCGTGACCAGGTCGAACTTGGCCTGGTTCCTCATGTGCGCCTTGAGCCGCTCGGGCGACTGGCCGCAGTAGCCGGTCGACCAGCTGCCACGGTTGATCTCACGCAGAATGTCCTCGGCCTCGGGCACATTGTTTTCGACCTTGATGTTCTTGAACATCTTGTCGGCGAAGCCGAGCTTCTTGGCGACCAGGTACATGACCTCAAGGTCGTCCTTCGACTCGAAAATCGGCTTCACAATCTGCTCGGCCCACTGCAACTGGCGGCCGGTGGCAACGCGGGACCCCTTGCACTCGAACTGCGTCGCGACCGGCAAGAGGTAGGTATTGTCCTTGCGTCCGGCATCGACGGCAAGCGACGCCCAGGTCGTCGGATGCGGATCGGCTACGACCAGCAGCTCGAGCGCCTTCAACGCCTTCATCGATTCCGGAACGCGCGTGATCGAGTTGCTGGCGTGGCCCTGCACGAACATGGCGCGCACGACATCCTTCTGATCGACTTTGTCCTTCGGCAGCAGAACCGCGTCGAACCAGCGCGTAAGCGGGATGCCGGAAACGTTCATCATCTTCTTGTTGTCGAAGCGCGACACGAACCAATCGTAGTCGGTCTCCCAGACTCGCGCCCAATGGTGCCAGGCGCCATCGGAGAGTCCGTAGTAGAACGGCAGCGTCACGATATCGAGACCGACGTCGGTCGCACCTTGCACGTTGTCGTGGCCGCGCAGGATGTTGGCGCCGGTGCCGGGAGCGCCGACATTGCCGGTCATGAGCAGCGCAATGCAGCTCGCGCGCACGTTAGCGGTGCCGACAGAATGCTGGGTCTGGCCCATGCACCAGATGATCGTCGCCGGCTTTTCGGTCGCGAACATCTTGGCGACGCGCTCCATCTGCGCGCCGGGAACGCCGGTCACGCGTTCGCATTCCTGCGGATTCCACTTCTCCACTTCCTTGCGGAGATCGTCGAAACCGTTAACGCGCTGCTTGATGAATTCCTTGTCTTCCCAGCCGTTCTTGAGGATGTGCCACATCATGCCGTGCAGCACGGGGATGTCAGTGCCAGGACGGATGCGCACGTATTCGGTCGCATGAGCGGCCGTGCGGGTCAGACGCGGATCGAAGACGATGAAGTTGCCCTTGTTCAGCTCCTTCGACTCGAGCATGTGCTGCATGCCGACCGGATGCGCTTCGGCGGCGTTGCTGCCGATGAAAATCAGCGTCTTCGCCCTGCGCATGTCGTTGAGGTTGTTCGTCATCGCGCCGTAACCCCA
>DASSRW010000042.1:0-2122 GCA_035701545.1 Pseudolabrys sp. | reverse complement strand
AGCGGCGGCGGCTCAACGGCCATTGCGCTGGCGCAGCTTGAAAACGGCGCCAACATCGTAGCCGGCAATATCCACGTGGTTTGAGTCGGCCGATAGCTTTGAGCGAACCGACGACAAGCCCGCCGGAGCGATCCGGCGGGCTTTTTTGTTTTGGCCCCCGATGCGCGCTGTGCCGCCTTACTTCGCAGCGGGCTTCGCCGCGCCGGCGCCGCTGGTCCGGCTGCGCACGAGCTTCAACGGCAAATCCTTGACGATCGACATGCGCGGGCCGTCGCCGGCGTCGGAATAGCGCGCGCCGAAGCGGTGCAGCCCGATATGCGTGACCTGCTGGTCGACGCGCGCCCACAGCTCGCCTTTGCACAGCGCCTGCCAGCGGTGACAGAAGGCAAAATCATTGACCAGCAGCGCGCCGTTCACGGCGAGGTTGTCGAAGACGCGGATCATGCGCTCGAGCCCTGCGGTGAGCGGCGAGGCTCGCCCTGCGGTGGGCTCGCTGATCTCGGGCAGCGTCTTCAGCATTGTGGCGATCGCCTCACGCTTGATCAGCATGATGCCGGTGCCGCAGCCCGCGACTTCCTGGAAGCCCTTGATCCGGCGCGGCGCCCGCCCGCGCAACGGGCGGACGATGAAGTCGTGCGCGCGCGCGATGGCGCGTTCCGGCCGCTCGCCCTTGGCCGCCGCTTCGGCGAGCCGCTTCAGGTCGATCTGCCGCTTGGTGTAGACCACGCCGATGACCGGCTTGTCGAAGGCGAGCATGTCAAGGATGAGTTGCGGCTCGAAGCCCATGTCGGCGTCGACGAACAGCAGGTGGCTCGCATCGCTCTTGTCATACCAGCGGGTGAGCAGATAGTTGCGCGCCTCGTTGATGTGGGCATAGGAAGCGGATGCATGGCTCATCGTGAAGCTGCGCTGATGCAGCGCGCGTTGCAGCCGCAACACGCTCTGCACGTATGGCGTATAGAACATTTCGCCGAACGCGGGCGTGGCAACGGTGATGTTGATTTTCGTCATGCGCACCCCCACACGAGTCGCTCGCCCCCCACACGGCCGCTCCCCTTCAAATCGCCTCCGCTTCTTGGGGGAGCATGCAGATCCAGAAGCCGTGCGTAGTTCACCCCTCTTTTGTCACGGCCGCAAGCAATCCGCCTTGGTCCATGTGCCGAAAGCAGCATCGCCGAATTATGCCGGTGAGGGCCAACAGCTGCAGCCCGCCGCCGCGGCAGCTTTCTAGAAGACCAGCGGCAACGTCATCACGCCGGTCCGAGCGCCGTTCAATGGCGAGCCCGCGCTCGCGCCCGCCGCGAAAAGCTGGCCGTTGAGAGAGGCATTGCCCGCCGGTTGCCGCTTGGCAGCATAGGGCGTCGCGAACAGCTTCACGCCGTCGTCATTCAAGGCGAAAAGCGGTGCAAACTGATTGAGTTCGGCGTCTTCGAGCACGCTGGACCAGCGGTTGTCGAGGACGAGCCATTTTCCGTTCTCGCGCGCGGCCAGCACGGCGTGGTCGAGCCTCACGGCGTTATCGCGCACCAGCAGCAGCCGCAGGTCCTTGGCCGCGACGCCCGCCGCGCGCAGCACGGCGTATTTGGCGATGGCGTAATCTTCGCAGTCGCCGAGGCCGGTCTCGAACGAGCCCTTGTGCTCCGCGTCGAGCGGAGCGGACCATACGTCCGGGCGGCGCCATTGCGCGGCGTCTGAAGAATAGCGGATCGCGGCGTTGACGCGCTTGTTGACCAGCTCGAGACGGGCGCGCCCCTCGTGGTTTGCGGCGTCCTCGACGATGGCGAGGAAGCGCGCGGCTGCCGCGCTGCAGCTTTCCGGCGCGGCGCGGCAGCGTGCCAGTGCCGGCGCCTCGTTTTCGATATCGGCTTCGACCTTGCGCCATTTGACCCACACCAGCCCGTCGGGCGCGCGAAAGGTGAAGAGCCCGAACGGCTCATCGCCGTGCGCAGGCGTTGCGGCACCTGCCGGCGCTGCATCGGAAGCGACGACTGCCGGATCAATCGCCGCCACCCGCACAGCGGACGATTTGGATGCGGGTTGCTGATGCCCGGCGAGCACCTGGTTGATTGTAAAAAATCGTGCCGGGGCCGGCCATGACGGATTTGTGGCCGTCGGCACGGCG
>DASSRW010000041.1:0-34970 GCA_035701545.1 Pseudolabrys sp. | reverse complement strand
TGCGTAACGCGTCACGCTCATCCGCCGGCTCCCTCGTCACTCTTGCCGCCGGTGAGCGACCACTCCTGCACGCGCGCCAGATGATCGTAGGTGCCGTAGTGGTTCGACCACATCGGGTGCAGCAGCGAGTAGTAGGGCTTTTGCGGATCGGCGAATTCGGCGAGCACTCGGGTCAATTCGGCCAGCGCATGATCGGCCTGGCTGTCCGGCGTGCCTTGCTCGAACACGACCGGGTTTTCTTCGCCGGGCTCGGCGCCCCCGCGCAGCCGCACGTAAAGCAGTTCCGCCACGCTGCCGCCGGCCGGAATGTTTTCGAAGCCGCCCTTGCGCAGGATCGCGGCCTCGAGCGTGAGCTGCGGCGACAAGCCGGCCTCCACCTGCTTCGGACGGGGCGGCGCGCCGGTCTTGTAGTCGAGGATGGCGTAGCGGCCGTCCGCAAGGCATTCGATGCGGTCGGCGCGGACGTTGAGCGTGAATTTCTCCTTGCCGAACGGAATTTCGATGCGGCCCCTGATTTCGACCTCGACCTTGCGCGCTTTCGCGCGGCGGGCAATTTCAAAGCCGGCGAGCCATTCGGCGATGCGTCTGAAGCGCGGCCACCAGAACGCGCGCGCTTCGGGGAATGCCGAGAGCGGCTTGAACAATTCGCCGCCGATGTCGGTGAGAGCGCGCGCAGGGTCGTCCGGCAATTGATCGGGATAGAGTCTGCCGAATTTTCCGATCGCCTCATGGATGATGCTGCCGCGTGTCGCAGCACCCGGCGCCTCGTCGATCTCTTCCAGCGGCTCGAGATCGAGCACGTGCCTGGCATAGATGGTGTAAGGGTCGCGCAGCAGGTCTTCGATCTCGGTGACGCTGAGCCGCCGCGGCCGCGCGTCGAACGGCGGCGTGGGAGCCGGGCGCTGGGCGGGAGCGGGCGTGCCGGTCTCGTCGAGCGCGCGCGCAAGCGCGATGTAGCGCGCGCCCCGCTCGAGCGCCGCGTCCCAGCGCGCCTTGCCGGCGACCGCGGCGAGCCGCTGCACGAAACGGGAGGCGACGGTCGGCGTTCCGCCGAGCTTGGCGGCGCGGCTGAGCACGACTTCGCGCGCGCCGAGCGATTGCGCGAAATCGTGCGCCGAGAGGCCGATGCGGCGCTCCGGCAGATCGAGGCCGAGCTGATGACGCATCGGGCGGCTGAGCCAGGGATCGCCGCGTGTTTCCGGTGGCCACACGCCTTCGACAAGGCCGCCCAGCACCAGCCGATCCACCGACTGAAGCCGCGCTTCGAGCAGGCCGAAAACGCGTACGCGCGCCCCGGCTTCCGGCGCGTACGATTTTTTCTCCGCGACGATCGCGTGAAACAGCTCCGGATAATCGGCGGCGGCGATGTCGAGAGCGCCCGCCTCGCCGATTTCTTCGAACATGAGGGCGAGATCGTCCGTCATCGCGCCCAGCGCGGTGACGACCTCGGCGTGCCGCGCGGCGATCGCCTGAATTGGCTGCGCGGAGCCCGGCAGGTTTTCCAGGGGAGTGAACGCGGACGTGAGCTGCGCGATCAGCGCCGCGGCGGCGTCGAGCTGCGTGTTGCTCAGCCGCAGCCGCCGGTCGGAGTAATGCAGTGACGACTCCTTGCCCGCGCGATAGCTGGCGATCTCCCCGCGCACATAGGTCAAGGCCTCCTGCAGGCCGGCGGCGCCGGGCCTCGGCCGCGGGCCGCGCAGGACCGCGTGCTCCAGCGCCACGACGGCCGCCGCGTCGAACCGGCCCAGCGGATGCTTCAGCAGGGCCAGCAGCGGCACCGGCGCGAGGCCTTCGAGCGCGGCTTCGGCGGCAAGCCGCGCGAACACGCCCTCCGGCGCATCGGCAAGCGAGACGCCGCGCGAATCGTCGACCGGCACATTCCAGCGCGCCAGCGCGGCGATCACGCGCCGGCCGAGCGCGATGTCGGAGGTCACCAGCGCGGCTGTCCTGTCCGGCTGCTCGATCGCCTCGCGCAGCGCCACGGCGATCGCCAGCGCCTCTTCTTCGGCGTTCGCCGCCTCGATCACCGCGACGTCCTTCATCGCGGCGTCCGCATGCGTTGCAAAGGAGGGCTCCGCCAGGCGATCCTTCCAGAGCCCGCTCGCCGCCGCCGGCCGCAAGGCTTCGGACACGAGACGCTCGCGCCCATGCGCGGGAGAACCGAGTTGCCGGACTTCGGCGCGCGCGATGCCGATGCGCCGCAGAAGCGCGGCCATGGCAAATTGCGGGTGGCCCTGAGCGGATTCCACATTGTCCGCAATCGCCGACCACGTCGGCGCGTCGAGATCGATGTCGAGTCCGGGCAGCACCACGGCGCCGCTCGGCAGCTTCGCAATGGTCGCGAGCAGCGTCGCGGTCGACGGGATCGAGCCCGTGGAACCCGCGGCGATGACAGGGCCGCTGTGCCTTGCAAGCCGCGCCGCTTCCGCCGCGATCAGAAGGTCGCGCCGCTCGGCCGGCTCGATGCGATGCCGCTCCGCCAGCAGCGCCGGCCACTGCGCGCGAATGAACTTCAGAAAGCTGAGCGTCTCTTCCCAGTAGCGGTCGAACTCGTCCGGCACGAGATTGTCGAGCTGCTTCCAGTCGACCTGCCGCGTGGTCATGTCGTCCATCAGCCGCGCGAGCTCCTGCGCGAGCGCAAACGCGGTGCGCGGATTGTTCGCGACGAGCGGAACGGAGCCGCGCTCGCGCGGCGCGATCGTGTTCGCCCAGCGCAGGATCATCGCCGCGAGCGGCATCGTCCGTTCGAGGCCGCTCAGGGCGGGCGGCATCGCGAGCGCGGTTTCGGCCAGCTCGCCGGCGGCGGCCTCCGCGAACGCGATCTCGTCCTCGTCGATGTCGCCGAGCGGAACGATGCGCGGCAGGATGGCGGCGTCGCTCCTGCAAACGTCGAGAAAGATGTCGCGCGCCAGCCGGCAGGCGCGCCGCGTCGGCAGATAAAGCGTCGCCTGCGCGAGCGCGAGCGGATCGGAGGACGGGAAGTCGAGCCCGAGGCTGCCGTCGAGCAGCGCGCCGATCAGCGTCGGCAGAAACGGCGCGGACGCCGGGATGTTGAAAACGTTCGGAATCGTCGCGGGCATGGCGGAATCATACACCGGTTTGCCGCTCTGTCGTGTCCCGGGCGCAGCGCGGCATGAAATGACGCGCTGCAGACCCGGGACCGTTGCAAATTGCGGGTTTGGAAAGGTCCCGGATCAGCGGCGCACCGCTACGCTGCGCTTCGCGCTGCACCGCGTCCGGGACACGAACGGCTACCGCGCACTCGCCTTGATCGCGGCTTCCGCCGCTCCGATCGCTTCCGGCGTGCCGACATGCATCCACAGGCCGTCGAGGCGCAAGCCGTGCAGGCGGCCGGCCGCTTCGGCGCGGCCGAACAGCGCGGTGAGCGAAAAATCGCCGGCAGGCGTATCGGCAAAGAGCGCGGGCGAAAGAATCGCCGCGCCGGCAAAGACGAACGGCGCGACCTCGCGCTCCTTGCGGCGCGTGAGACGGCCGTCCGGCGCCATTGCGTAGTCGCCGGCGCCGTCATAGCCGATGCTGGTCGACGGCGCGAGCAGGAGCAGCGCGTCCATCGTCTGCGCATCGAAGGCTTCCGCGAGCCGGACGAGATTGGGGCGCGGGCCTTCGATCCAGACGGTGTCCGAGTTGAGATGGACGAACGGCGCCTGGCCTAGCAGGGGCAGCGCCTTGATCACGCCGCCGCCGGTGCCGAGCAGCAAGCGGCGCTCGTCGGAAATTTCGATGCGCGGTTTTTTTCGCGCCGAAAGATGCCGCACGATCTGATCGCCGAGATAGTGCACGTTGACCACCGCCGTTTCGACGCCCGCTTCGGCGAGCCGGTCGAGGCCGTGATCGATCAGCGGCTTGCCGGCGACCTCGATGAGCGGCTTCGGCTTGTGCGCGGTGAGCGGGCGCATGCGCGTGCCGAGACCTGCGGCGAGCACCATGGCGCGGCGGGGAATGTCGCTCATTGGTCGGCCGTCCGCAGCGCCAGCACGTTGGCGATGTACCAGGCGTTGAGCGCGGCCAGCGCCGGGTGCGTCAGCGCGCGCTGCAGGTAGGCTCTTACGCGCGGCAGATGACGCAAATATTGCGGCTTGCCGTCGCGCCGCTCGAGGCGCGCGAAGATGCCGAGGATTTTCGAGGCGCGCTGCGCGGCGAGCGTCGAATAGACGCGCACGAAGCCGGCGGCGTCGAAGTTTTCGTCCGCGGCAAGCCGCGCGCGCGTGTAGCGCGACAGCAGCGCGATCTCCATCATTTCGGGCACGTCGACGCGCGCGTCCTGCAGCAGCGAGGCGAGGTCGTAGGCGGGATGTCCCATCACCGCGTCCTGGAAGTCGATGAGGCCGACGCGCGCGATGCCGCTGCGCTCGGGCAGCCAGATCAGGTTGGGCGAATGAAAGTCGCGCAGCACCCAGACTTGCTCGCCGTCGAGCGCGGGACGCAGCGCGCTGCGCCAGAGCGCGCGGTAGCCCTCGCGCGCCGCCGGCGCGATGCCGCCGCCGAACAGCGGCAGATACCAGTCGAGCAGCAACTCGGCCTCGGTCAGCAGCGCGTCCATGTCGTAGCGCGGCAGCCGGTAGTCGGCGCCGGGCGCGATGGGAAGCGTCTCCGGCAGCGGCGCGCTGTGCAGCTTTGCGAGCACGTCGGCCGCGGCCTCGTAGCGTTCCTCGATCGGCGCCGGCGGATCGCCCTCGACGACCGGCGCATTGCCGAGGTCTTCGAGGATGAGCATGCCGTTGTCGCGGTCGGCCTGAAGGACGGCGGGCGCCGACAGCCCGCGCTCGCGCAAGCCGCGCGCCATCGCGACGAACGGCGTCACGTTTTCGGCGAGGTGCGCGATGGCGCTGTAGGACTTGCCGTCGCGGATCGGCGGGCCGTCGGCGCGCGGGGGCGAATTCATCAGGATGAAGCTCTTGCCGTCGAGCCGCAGCCGCTCGTAGGAGCGCGTCGAGGCGTCGCCCTGGATGCGGCGGCGCGCGGCCTCGGCAAATCCGGAGGCGTCGAGGAAGCGGCGCAGTGCGGCGATGCGCTCGGCGCGGTCGGCCATGCGGCCGTAGCCGGTGACGCGCGCGTTGCGGAACGAGAGGCCGTGCTGCGGCGAGAGCGTAAACGCGATATCGAGGCGATCGGGAGGCAGCAGGCCGGCGGCGCGGTCGGGCCATTCGAGCAGCACCAGCGCGCTCTCCGGCGCGTCGTCGAAGCCGAGCTCGGCAAGCTCGGCGGCGCTCGACAGGCGATAGAGATCGCCGTGCACGACGGTCATTCCGGGCAACTCGTACGTCTGCATCAGCGTGAAGCTCGGGCTCGGCACCTCGATCGTGTCGTTGCCGGCGAGATGGCGAATGAGCGCGCGCGCGAACGTCGTCTTGCCGGCGCCGAGATCGCCCGACAGCGTGATGAGATCGCCCGGCTCGATCAGCGCGGCGACGTCCATCATCAGCCGGTGCGTCGCCGGCTCGTCGGCGAGCGCCACGGTGAAACCCGATCCGCCGGAGATCGTGGGAAACATCGAATCACCCGCCTTGAATTCGCGCCCTTATAGGCGCGGCGGGAGGCCATGCGCCAGATTGACCGGGCGGGAAAAGCGCATCCCGCTCAGCCGGCCGGCGCCGGGCTTTCATCGAGCAGCGGATCGCGCACCAGCACCTTGTCGCGGTAGAGCGCGGCGATCTCGGTGTCGGGCAGCGAGAGCAGATCGCGCAGGACTTCCTCGTTGTGCTCGCCGAGCAGGTCGGCGCGCAGGTCCTTCCGTTCCGGCCAGGCCGAGAACTTCGCCGGCAGGCCGGGAATGTCGAATTCACCGATCATGCGGTCCTTCACGCGGCGCACGGTGCCGCGTCCGCGCAGATGCGGATGCGCGATCGCCTCATGCAGCGTGAGCACCGGCGCGCAGGGAATGCGCGCGGCTTCCAGCGCGGCGATGGCAGCCTCGCGGCTTGCAAACGTGTCCAGCCACTCCTCGATGACGTCTTTCAGCGCCTCGTTGTTGTCGCGCCGCGCTCGCGGGGTGGCGAAGCGCGGATCGTCGGCGAGCGCCGGCATGTTCATCGCCGCCACCATCTGCTTCCACTGGTGCGGCATCACCATGATGGCGATGAACGCATCGCCCTTATAGCGGAAGATGCCGGTCGGCCCGCCGTCCGGATGCAGCGAGCCGGCGCGCTTCGGCGCAAACTTCGGTCCGCGCAGCGTCGACTTCGGCACGTTCACTTCGTGCATGTTGAAATAGGTATCGACCAGCGAACAGTCGATGTATTGCCCTTCGCCGGTGCGCTCGCGATGGAGAAGCGCAAAGCCGATCGCCATCGCCGCCATCACACCGGTCGAAGCATCGCCGATGGCGGTGACGAATTGCGCGGGGCCGCGGTCCGGCTCGCCGGCAAGCCCGGTGATGCCGGCGTAGGCCGCGCCCACGTAATCGTAGCCCGGCTTGCCGCTGAGCGGGCCGCTTTGCCCCGCAAGCGAGATCGAGCACATGATGAGGCGCGGATTGACCGCTTTCAGCGCCTCGTAGTCGAGGCCCATGCGCTTCATCACGCCGGGCGCGAAATTCTCGACCACAACGTCGGCCCTGGCGGCGAGCGCCTTCACGAGCTCGCGCCCGCGCGGCTGCTTCACGTCGAGCGCGAGGCTTTTCTTCGAATGATTGTGCTGGAAATTGTAGGTGCTCTGCGAGGCGTTCCTGAATTGCGGATCGCGCGACTTGTCGCCCGCCGCGCGGCCGCGGTCGCCGAACGGCGCGAGCTCGAGCTTGATCACCTCGGCGCCCATCTCGGCCAGGATGCGCGTTGCGGTCGGCCCGGCGACGAACTGCGTGATGTCGAGCACGCGGTAGCCGGTGAGCATCGGCGGTTTTGTGGTCATGAAGGCTCCTGATTCCAGAGCGTGACTCCCTCTCCCATTTGGGGAGAGGGTTGGGGTGAGGGGGCAGGTGACTCTCGATAGATCGGCTCCCCCTCATCGGGCCGCGCTTGGCGCGGACCCGTTGGCGCGCCGACCTCTCCCCGAAGGGGAGAGGTGAAACCCGCAGACACCTGCGCTTTCCATTCACCCCGCCCCATATTGCCGCTTGCCGAACAGCGTGTCCCAGGCTTCGCCCTCGGGCTTCTCCCTGTTGCGCGCGAGCCGTTCCTTCAGCACGGCAAGCCCACGCTGCACGGCGGGACGCGCGCGCACGGCTGCGTACCAGCGGCTCAGGTTGGGAAAATCGTCGAGGTTCTGGCCCTGCCATTTGTGCGGGCGCAGCCACGGATAGGTCGCCATGTCGGCAATGGAATAATCGCCCGCGAGAAAAGGCGCCTGCGCGAGCCGGCGATCGATGACGCGATAGATGCGGTGCGCCTCGTTGGTGTAGCGCTCGACCGCGTAAGGAATCTGCTCCGGTGCATAGCGGCGGAAGTGGTGCGCCTGGCCGAGCATCGGGCCGACGCTGCCCATCTGGAACATCAGCCACGCGATAACCTCGTAGCGCCTGCGCATGTCGGCCGGCATGAAGCGCCAGCCGCTTTTCTCCGCGAGGTACATCATGATCGCGCCGGATTCGAAGATCGCGATCGGCTTGCCGCCGGGCCCGTCGTGATCGATGAGCGCCGGGATCTTGTTGTTCGGGCTGATCTTCAAAAATTCCGGCGCGAACTGCCCGCCCTTGCCGATGTGCACCGGAATGACGCTGTACGGCAGGCCGAGCTCTTCCAGCAGGATGGTGACCTTGTAGCCGTTCGGCGTCGTCCAGAAGTAGAGGTCGATCATCTCACGCGGCCGATGCCTGCAAGGCGAGGCCCGCCTCCCTCAGACGCTCTTCCAGCAATCCGATGCGGTCGTGGCCCCAGAACGGCTCGCCGCGGAAAATGAAGAACGGCACGCCGAACACGTGATCGGCGGCAGCCTCCTGCTGGCAGCGCTCGTAGGCCTCCTTGCCTTCGCCTTGCAGATAGTCCGCATATTCCGCGCCGGAAAGCCCGAGGCTCTCCACAAGCTGCGCCACCGCCTCCGGCTGATCGGCCTCGAATTCGCGCAGGAAGAATTTCCGGAACGCCTCGCGCCCGTAGTCGAGAAAGCGGCCGTGCTTCTGCGCGAACAGGCCGCCGACGGCCGCCGGCATGGTGTCGTAGATCTTCAGCGGCCCGCGAATCCACAAATTGCGATCCTTCGAGCGCCGCCGCGCGTCCATGTAGGAATACCTGACCTTGTATTCCGAATAGATGCTGCGCTCGCCCTTGCCCTTGACCCGCAGCTGAAACGGAATCCAGCGCACGCTGACATTGAAGCGTTGCGGCAGCGCCATGCCGGGATCGAACGCGATGTAGGCGTAGGGACTCTTGAAGTCCGAATACATCTTCACTTCGTTGTCGCAATTCGCCTGGCCCATCATGGTCTCCCTTGTCTTGCGCCCATTCTAGGCGCGGCGTGGCGGATTGTCAGTTCGCGGAACCCCCTGAAGGCGCGCCGTGCTTCCAGGAACCCTTCTGTGGCGCGGCAATTAGGTTTATGGTGTTGCGCTTGCGTTCGGCGAGCGCGGCGTCGGGCGGCGCGGCGATTTCAGGGACCGCCTGCCTTCGTCAAGTCGGCGCCCCGGTTGAGGCGTATCGGTGCGAAACATTTTCCCGATTGTCGGAATCGGCTCGTCCGCGGGCGGGCTGGAAGCCCTTGAGATTCTGTTTCGCGGAATGCCGGCGGACACCGGCATGAGCTTTGTGCTGGTCAGCCATCTGGCGCGCGGCCACGAAAGCTCGATGGTCGAGATCGTCGGCCGCTTTTGCGCCATGCCGGTCAAACGCGCGGCCGACGGTTACGAGCTCAGGCCGAACGAGGTCGTCGTAAGCCCTCCCGATCACGTGATGACGCTGGCGGACGGGCGGCTCAGGCTGCAACAGCGCTTCGACGACACGCAACGCAAGCCGATTGACGTTTTTTTAAGTGCGCTCGCCGAGCAGCACGGCGACGCCGCCGTCGGCATCCTGCTGTCCGGAGGCGGCACCGACGGGACGCTGGGCATCAAGGCCATCCGCGAGCGCGGCGGCCTCACGATGGCGCAAGGCAGCGACGGCACCGCGCCCATGCAATCGAGCATGCCGGACACCGCGATTTCGGCCGGCGTGGTCGACCTTGTGTTGCCGGTCGAACAGATGGCGCAGCGGCTGGTCAAATATGCCGGCGATTTCGGCAGCGGCGACATCGTCATCGACGACGCCGAGCGCGCGAGCAACGACGACGCGAGCAGGCGCGCCGGCTACCAGGCCATCTATCGCCTGCTGCGGGATCACGTCGGGCATGATTTCAGCGGCTACAAGGAGAAAAGTTTCCAGCGGCGCGTGCGCCACCGCATGCAGGTGCTGCAAATAACGGCGTTGCGACGCTACGTGGCGCGCCTGCGCAACGATCCGGCCGAGGTCAGCGCGCTGTTTCGCGATCTGCTGATCGGCGTCACGACGTTCTTTCGCGATCCGGATGCGTTCGAGGCGCTGGAGAAGACCGTCATCCCCAGACTATTCGAGGGCAAAGGCCTCAGCGACACCATTCGCGTCTGGGTGCCGGGATGCGCCACGGGCGAGGAGGTCTATTCGGTCGCCATCCTCTTGCGCGAGCACATGGACAGCCTGCGGGCCTCGCCCAAGGTCCAGGTCTTCGCCACCGATATCGACGAGCCGGCGCTCGCCGTCGCGCGCTCCGGCCGCTATCCGCAGCCGCTGCTCGATAACGTTTCAAAGATGAGGCTGCGGCGCTTTTTCACAGGCGACGACGTGAGCTACGCCGTGAACAAGGAGATTCGCGACATGTGCATCTTCTCGGCGCACAGCGTGATCCGCGATCCGCCGTTCTCGCGCATCGACCTCATCTCGTGCCGCAACCTGCTCATCTACTTCGGCACGGAATTCCAGGCGCAGGTGGTCCCTGTCTTTCATTTCGCCCTGAAGCCGCGCGGCTATCTCTTTCTCGGCACGGCGGAGAACGTCAGCCAGTTTTCCGATCTCTTCACCGCGGTCGAAAAGAAGCAGCGCATTTTCCAGCGCCGCGATCACGTTACCTCGCCGATGCAGTTCCCGTCGTTCACGCCGATGGGCCGGACGGCGCCGGCGAGCGGCGAGATGCGCCGTTCTCCGGGCGGCATGGCGGCAAACCTGCGGCACACGGTCGAGACGCGCGTGCTGGAGCGGTTCGCGCCCGCTCACGTCGTGGTGACGCGCGAGGGCGACATCATCCACTACTCGTCGCGCACGGGAAAATATCTCGAACCGGCCGCAGGCCTTCCCAATCGCCAGCTGATTGCAATGGCGCGCCGCGGCTTGCGGCTCGACCTGCGCAACGCGCTGCGCGAGGCCATTCAGACCAGGCGCATGGTCACGCGCGAGCGCATCGCGGTCGAGCTCGACGACCGCCTGCAATTCGTCAACATCATGGTCGAGCCGCTCGGCGACAACGATCAGGACCCTGCCTTTCTGGTGCTTTTCGATGACGTGGGAAGCCCCGTTCCGCCGTCGGAGCTCGGGGCCAAGGCGAACAATCCGCGAGACCGCACCGCAGAGCACCTCGAGCAGGAATTGCGCGAGACGCGCGACCGGTTGCAAGCGACCATCGAGGAATACGAATCGGCGGTGGAGGAGCTGAAGTCCTCGAACGAAGAACTGCAATCGATGAACGAGGAATTGCAATCGACCAACGAGGAGCTGGAAACCTCCAAGGAGGAGTTGCAGTCGGTCAACGAGGAACTTCAGACCGTCAATTCCGAATTGAACGCCAAGGTGGACGAAGTCGACCGCGCCAATTCCGACCTGCGCAACGTCTTCGATTCGACGCAGATCGCCACCATTTTCCTCGACCACAATCTGGTGATCCGCAGCTTCACGCCCGCGGTCGCCGGCATTTTCAATCTGATATCGAGCGACCGCGGACGCCCGCTCACCGATATCGTCCATCATCTTGCGGACACCGGCGACCTCAAGCGCGACATCCAGTCGGTGCTGGAGCACGGCAATCCGGTCGAGAAGCGCGTGCGCCGCGACGACAGCGCCGCGCACTACCTGATGCGCATTTTGCCTTACCGGGGCCGCAACAATGTCATCGACGGGGTGCTGGTCACGTTCGTCAACGTCACCAACATTGTCGAGGCGGAGGCGCACCAGCGCACGCTGGTGGAGGAACTGAATCATCGCGTGCGCAACATGCTGACGGTCGTCGGCGCCATCGCCAATCAGACGCTGGCGAAGAGCGAGTCGCCGGAAAACTTTGCCGATGCGTTCCTTGGCCGCCTGCACGCGATGGGCAAGTCCTACGACCTGGTCTCGCGCGAGCACTGGGGCGAAGTCCCTCTGCGCGAGATCCTCACGAACGAACTCGGCTCGCACAAGGGCGAGCACGGGGAGAGGGCCGCGCTCGAGGGACCGGAGGTCTTGTTTGCGCCGGCGAAGGCACTGGGGCTCGGCCTCGTGTTTCACGAGCTTGTCACCAACGCCGTCAAGTACGGCGCGCTCTCCGGAACGGAGGGGCGCGTCGCCGTCAGCTGGGCCATCGAAAAAGGCCGGCTGACCATCACGTGGGTCGAGCGCGGCGGCCCCAAGCCCGGCAAAACAAGCCGCAAGGGATTCGGAACCGAATTGATCGAACGCGAATTGAAATCGGTACTGCGCGGGCGGGCGACGTTCGAATACGGGGAAGCGGGCATCGAGGTTCGCATCTCGATTCCTGTGGAGGACAAGCACGAATAGGTCACGGCGGAACAACCATGAGCGACCGCTCGATTCGAAACATCCTTGTCGTCGAAGACGAGCCGCTCCTCGCCATGGACGTGGAAATGACGCTGACCGCGGCCGGATATCGCGTCATCGGGCCGGCGTTGACGACGCGCGACGCGCTTCATCTGGTGCAGGACGAGGCGCTCGATCTGGCGGTGCTCGATCTCAATATCGGCGATGACACGGTTGCGCCGGTCGCCGACCGGCTCGCCGACGACGGCACGCCGTTCATGATCCTGAGCGGGCATTCGCACGAGGTCGTTCCGGCACGGCACAAGGCGCGGCCGTTCATGCAGAAGCCGTACAAGACGAGCGAACTGCTGCAGGCGCTGAACCGGCTGCTGGAACGCCGCTCGAACGGTCACGGCCGCAAATCCGCGTGAATGCACCGGAGCGCAGGAATGGACCGGGACATCGAGCTCGCGCATTTGCGCAAAGCGGATGCCGACATTGCCGATGCGCGCGAGCGCATTGCGCAGCAAGCGCGGCTGGTTGCGCGCCTCGAGGAGGGCGGCCACGACGCCGCAGTGGCGCGGTCGTTGCTTGACACGATGCGGCAGACGCTCGAGGCGATGGAAACCAATCGGCGCATCATCCTCGTCAGCCTGGACGCTGCATAGAACGCGACGCACGTCGCGCCCGCCACCGTAGCGCCATCGTCCTGCCGCCGCAGCGGCATCAATCGGCGCTCGCGTCACATGGCCGCCATGGTTCCCGCGTGCGCCGTGCTCAATCGGGAAAAGTTAGGAACGCACGCTCCCATCGCGCATTTCCACCTCGATTCGGGGATGTCAAACCGAAGGAGGATTTGATGCGTAAAATTATTCCGATGCTGGCGGTCGCGGCGGCCGCGGCGGTTGCCACGCCGGCGCTGGCGCAGCCCGATCATTATCGCGACTACGGCTACGCGGCGCGGCCGGCCGTCGTCGGCGCGGGCGTCGTGACGGGCACCGTGGTCGGTCTCGGCTTTTCCGAAGGCTGGTGGGGCCCGACCGTTGCCGGCACCGTTTTCCCGACCACCGCCGCTGGCGCCGCTGTCGTCGGTGGCGTCGCCGGCGTCGGCACCGTTGCGCTGCTCGACGCGGCGATCGAGCCTTGCCGCGGCTTCCAGGCGCTGCTCGGCCTGAACAAGGAAGCGTGCGTCAACGGTCAGTTCGTCGGCTACGCGCCGCCGCCTCCGCCGCGCCGCGTCTACCGCCACGGCTATCGCTGATCGCGCATTGCGCGGATAGCGATTGCGAATTCGAAACCTCCGCGGCTTGCCGCGGAGGTTTTTTGCATCAGTCATCACCAACACAAAGAATTTGCCAGGTCCGTCATCCTGAGGTGCTCGGCGCGTTAGCGCCGAGCCTCGAAGGATGACGGGCACCAATCCCAATCTGATATAGCGACTGCGGCGGCCGTCGCCCTTCGAGGCCGTCGCTTCGCGACGGCGCCTCAGGGTGACGGTGAAAGGCTGTCGGTCGTCGCCGGTGAAAAGACTACGCCGCGGTTAGCTTCGCGGCGTGCCCGACCGGGAAGGTGCAGGTGACCGTGGTGCCCTGGCCGACGGCGGAGTCGATCGTCACCGTGCCGCCGTGCAGCTGGACGAACGAGCGCACCAGCGAAAGCCCGAGGCCGGCGCCACGGTGTTGCGAGCCGAGCGAATCGGTCTCGAACCAGTCGAACACGCGGTGCCTCTTGTCGGCCGGAATGCCGGGGCCGCGGTCGGTGATGGAAAACACGATCGCGCCGGGCTTGCGCTCGGCGGCGAGCGTGACGGTTTCGCCGAACGGCGAGAAGCCAACCGCATTGGCGAGCAGGTTGAACAGGATCTGCCGCAACCGCCGCTCGTCCGCGGTGAAGCTGCCGATGCCGGGCGCGGCGCGGATGTCGAGCGCGATGTTGTTTTTCACCAGCCGGTCCTGCACGCCTTCCGCCGCGGCCTGCATGGCGGCGCGGATGTCGACCTCGCCCAGGTTGAGCGGCATGGCCCCGGCGTCTATCGTCGCGAGGTCGAGGATGTTGTTGGTGATCGCGAGCAGCGCGTTGGTCGAGACGGTGATGTAGTCGACGTATTCGCGCTGCTTCGTATTCAGGGGGCCGAAGGCGGGGTCGCGCAGCAGATGCGCAAAGCCGATGATGTTGGTGAGCGGCGAGCGCAGCTCGTACGAGACGTGGTGAACGAAGTCGATCTTGATGTGATCGGCGGTCTCCAGCGCCTCGTTGCGCTCGCGCAGCGCGCGCTCGACGTTGGCGGTGGCGGTGACGTCCTGGAAGGTCACCAGCGTGGCGCCGTCGGGCAGCGGCATGCTGGCATAGTCGATGAGCACGCCGTCGCGGCGCTCGATGCGCCCGTCGAGCGGCTTGCGCTCGTCGATGGCGGTCACCGCCGCGCGCAGCGAGCGCCAGACCGCGTTGTCGTCGTGCAGCGCCTGGCACCAGGCGGTCACCGCCTCGACGTGCGGCCGCTGCTCCAGCGCCTCCGGCGCGAGCTTCCACATCGACGCGAACGCCGGATTGAACAGGCGCACGCGGCCGTCGCTTGCGAACACCGCGACCGCTTCCGCGAGATGGTCGAGCGTCTCGCTCTGCACCTTGATCAGCGCCTCGAAGCGCCGGTGCATGTCGAGGCGCTCGGTGACCTCGTCGAACAGGTAGGTCACGCCGCCTTCCGGGTTGGGCGTGGTGACCACGCGCACGGCGCGGCCATCCGGCAGGTGCCACAGGTGCTCTTTCGGCTCGACCGCGCGATAGGCTTCGTGCAGCTGCGCCTTCCACTGCCGGAAGTCCTGCTCTTCCGGCAGCTTGCGCTCGGCGCGCAATTTGTCGAGCACGGCGCCGTCGCTCGGCGCGCGGTCGAGAAAGCTCGCGTCGAGATCCCACAGCGCCCGAAAGGCCGTGTTGTAGAACGCGAGCTTCTGGTCGGTCGCGTAAACCGCGACGCCCGTGGCGAGCTGGTCGAGCACGCGGCGGTGCGCTTCGATCATGTGGGCGAGGTGGGCGCGCAGGGCTTCGATTTCGCTCACGTCGATGGCGACGCCGGCGCTGCCGTGCGCGCTGCGCGCGTCGACGACGTCGAACTGCCGCCGCTGCCCGCCGACGACCGCGTGCACGCGGCTCGCGAACACGCCGCTTGCGGCAAACGCCTGCGCCCGCTCCTCGCGCACGGCGCGCGGCAGCAATTCGGCGCCGCGCTCGATCGCCTCGGCGGCATCGCCGGCGTCAACGGCGCGCGCATAGGCCGGATTGGCGAACGTCAGATTGCCGGCGGCGCCGCGCGCCCACACCGGCGCGGGCAGCGCCTCGATGAGCGCGCGCAGCGTGTCGGCTTCCTGGCGCAGCCGCGCGTAGCGGCCGGACAATTCCGCGTGCTCGCGCTTCAGCCCGCTCACGTCGCGCAGCCGAAGGACGGCGCGGCCGCCGACCGCGCGGCCTTCCGCCTCGATCGGGCGGCCGGCGGCGCTCGTCAATGTCATGACGAAGCCGCGGCCCTGGCTGCGCAGCACGTCGACGGCGGTTTGCATGTCGCGCGCGGCGGTCGGACTTAACCAGGTGCCGAAGGCGAGCACCCGCTGCGCCGGCATGCCGGGCGCCACGAGGGCGGTATCGCCGAGGATTTCGGGCTCGCTCGCGGCGGCCGGCCACGACACCAGGATTTGCGGCTCCGACATCAGCAGCGTCTTGAGCCGGTCGATGTCCGCCCGGGCGGCGAGCGCGTCGTCTTGCGCAACGGCCGCGGCGCGCGCCGCCTCCGCGCGCGTGCGCACGAGCAGGATGGCGGTCAGCACGGCGAAGCAAAGCAGGCCGAGCGTGAGGGCAAGCGCGGCGGTGTCTTTCTGGTTGAGCGTGGAGACCGCGGCGAGAAAGGCGCGCGCCAGCGGGACGGCGCCCTCGGCGTGCGCCGGAACGGCCGTCAACGGAGAGAGGATTAAGACGCAGCAGGCGAGGATTCGACCTTGCCTCGGACGAGAACGCAGCCTCTCGTTCGCCGCCCGGATCGTCTCCGGCATTCGGAATTGCCCCAGGATTCGGGCAACGTCCGCCACGCTGCCCGCGAATCGGACGACTTTACCTCCAAGGGGAATCCGCCCGAAAGAGTCCAGACCGTGAACGGGCCGGCGCCGCGCGCAAAGGCGCGGGCGCGTCCGCGCAGGACGCGGCTACTTCATGCCGATCGCCTGCTGCATCATGCCTTCGACGGTGATCTGGCGCAGCGCCGCCGAGAACGCCTGCTCGGCCTCCGACAGCGCCGGCCGCACCACGCCGCTCAGCAGGCTGGACGCCGCTGCTTCTTCGTCTGCTGCGTCTTCCGCTTCGGCTGCGCGGCCTGCTGCGCGCAAAATATCCTCGGCCGTAATGCTGTCGCCATGGCGCGCAAGCTCGTAGCCGCCGTGCGGTCCGCGGATGCCGCGCAGAATGCCGTCGTGCACCAATGCTTGCAGGACCGGTTCGAGGTGCCGCGGCGGCAGCTTGTGCTGACGCGCGAGCGTCTTGGCCGAAACAGGCCGGCCATTGCTGTTGATCGCAATGTCGATGACGGCGGCGATGGCGAGTGTGCAGCGGCGGGAAAGAAGCGGCATGGCGAGGTCTCGTAACGTCAGCAAGCGGTAATATGCTACAGACGTTCTGCCGTCCAGCCGGTTTGTCGAAAAGCGTTAAGCGGATCAGCGCCCGGTCGAGCCAAAACCGCCGCCGCCGCGCGGCGTTTCATCGAGTGCGACGACTTCGCGCAGCATTGCATGGGCGACATGCGCGACGACAAGCTGCGCGATGCGCGTGCCGCGCGTGAGCGTTGCCGGATCGGCGCCGAGATTGATCAGCAGCACCTGCACCTCGCCGCGGTAGTCGGCATCGATCGTGCCGGGCGCGTTGAGCACGGTCAGGCCGTGACGCGCGGCAAGACCGGAGCGGGGACGCACTTGCCCTTCCGTGCCAGCCGGCAAGGCGATGCAAAGGCCCGTCGGCACCAGCGCGCGGCCGCCCGGCGCGATGGTGAGCGGCGCATCGGCCGGTACCGCAGCAAGCAGATCGAGACCGGCCGCGTGCGCGCTTTGATAGGACGGCAGCGGCAGGTCAGCGCCATGCGGCAGGCGCGTGATGCGGACGTCGACGGTCATTGGGAAATGCCTCGGCGGCCATTCCGGGACGCGAGCGTCAGCGAGCGAACCCGGAATCCGCAACCGCAAACACTAAGTGTGGATTCCGGGTCCGCCGCTTCGCGGCGTCCCGGAATGACAGTGAGATTATTTACGCTCATCTTCCTGCAATCTCCTTGGCAATCCGCTCCACCAGCATGCGCGCGACACCTTCCTTTGATTGCGTCGGCCAATTTTCAGACCCGGTCGCGGTTACCAGCGTGATGGTGTTGCGGTCGCCGCCCATGATGCCGGTTTTCGGCGAAACATCGTTTGCAAGGATCCAGTCACAGCCCTTGCGCGCGAGCTTTGCCTTCGCATTGGCGACGACGTTTTCCGTCTCCGCGGCAAAGCCGATCACCAGCTTCGGGCGTTGCGATGTCCGCTTTGCAATCGTTGCAAGGATGTCCGGATTTTCGACGAGCGACAGCTCGGGGGTTGCCTGGCCCGCCTTCTTCTTGAGTTTCTGCTCGCCGGCATTGGCGATGCGCCAGTCGGCGACGGCGGCGGCAAAGATCGCGATATCGGCAGGGAGTGCACGCTCCACCGCTTTCAACATTGCGCGCGCAGTCTCGACCTTGACCACGGAAACGCCTGCGGGGTCCGGCAGGTTCACCGGCCCGCTTATCAGCGCGACCTGCGCGCCCGCCTGCGCCGCGGCGAGCGCGATGGCGCTTCCCTGCTTGCCTGACGAGCGGTTGGCGATGTAGCGCACCGGATCGATCGGCTCGTGCGTCGGTCCCGAGGTGACCAGCACGCGCTTGCCCGCGAGTGCGAGCGTTTGCGGCGCAAGCAGACGCTCGGCAGCCGCAGCGATCTCGAGCGGCTCGGCCATGCGGCCCACGCCACGCTCGTTTGCTTCCGCCATCTCGCCCTCGTTCGGGCCGACGAATTCGAATCCATCGGCGGCAAGCTGCGCGAGATTGCGTTGCGTTGCCTTGTTGCTCCACATGTGCGGGTTCATCGCCGGCGCCAGCAGCACTTTTGCGCCGGTCGCGAGCAGGACGGCGGTCGCCAGATCGTCGGCGTGCCCGCCGGCGAGCTTGGCCATCAGGTCAGCGGTCGCGGGCGCGACCACGACGAGATCGCATTCGCGCGCAAGGCGAATGTGGCCGACATCGAACTCGTGCGCCGGGTCGAACAGGTCGGTGAATACGCGTTCGCCGGCGACCGCGCCCGCGGAAAGGGGAGTGACGAATTCCTGTGCCGCTTTGGTGAGGATACAGCGCACAAAAATGTCGCGCTCCTTCAGGCGGCGAATGAGATCGAGCGATTTGTAGGCCGCGATGCCGCCGGCGATAATGAGCAGCACGCGCTTGTTGCTTTCCGTTGCGGCGGCCGACGCACGCTGTGGCGCAGGAGCCGCTTTGAGAGGCCGCGCGACTGTTTCCGGAGTTGCGCTGTCGCTATCGTCGGCCGCCTCGCGCAAAACATTGCGAAGCTCGTCTTCCATCGAGCGGCCATGACGCGCCGCGCGCAGGCGCAACTTCTTTTTCAGCGCCTCATCGAGCTGGCGGATGGTGATGCTGGCCATGCGGCGGAGTCTGCCGCAGTTGTGATTGCATTGCAATCATTGCAATCAATACAGTGAAAAAGCAATCCAGATCAATACGATAACCCCGATCCAGACGCCGGCCGTGAGCCAGCGGTTGCGCCTGGCTTCGGCCGCGCCGATCGCGGCAACCGTCTCCGGCGCCAGTACGATGCCGTCGCGGGTGGCGGCGTCGATCTGTTCCGTAAGCGTCCCGGCGCGCATCAGCAGGCCCGGCACGTCGCCGAGAAAGCGACCGATCTCGCCCGCGCCCTCGATCGCATCCTCCACCTTGCCGACCGGGCCCAGCTTGCGGCCGATCCATTCGCGCACGACGGGATCGGCGGTCTTCCACATGTCGAGCTTCGGATCGAGCGCGCGCGCGACGCCTTCGACCACGACCATTGTTTTTTGCAGCAGCAGCAACTCCGGCCGCGTGCGCATGTCAAACAGCCCCGTCACCTCAAACAGCAGCATCAGCAGCTTCGCCATCGAGATCTCTTCCGCCGTGCGGTTATGGATCGGCTCGCCGATGGCGCGGATCGCCTGCGCGAAGTTCTCCACCGAGTGCGTGCGCGGCACGTAGCCGGCATCGAAGTGCACCTCGGCGACGCGGTGGTAGTCGCGCGTGATGAAGCCGAACAGGATTTCCGCCAGGAAGCGCCGCTCCTTCGGCGCCAGCCGTCCCATGATGCCGAAATCGACGGCGACGAGATTGCCCGCATCGTCGACGAACAGATTGCCGGGATGCATGTCGGCGTGGAAAAAGCCGTCGCGCAGCGCATGGCGCAGAAAGCTCTGGATCACCTTGCGGCCGAGCGCCGGCAGATCGTAGCCCTTGCCTGACAGCGCGGCGTGGTCGCTGAGCGGCGTCGCCTCGATCCATTCGAGCGTCAGCACTTCGCGCGCGGTCCGATTCCAGTCGACCGCCGGCACCCGAAAATCGGGATCCTCGCGGGTATTCTCCGCCATTTCGGAGAGCGCCGCCGCTTCCAGACGAAAATCCATTTCGATGGAGACCGAGCGGGTGAGCGTGGCGACCACTTCGATCAGCCGCAGGCGCCGCGCTTCCGCCGACCAGCTCTCGGCCAGCCGCGCAATGAAGAAGAAGCTCGCAAGCTCCGACCGGAAGCGCCGCTCGATGCCCGGCCGCAGCACTTTCACCGCCACCCGTTTGCGCTCGCCGTTCTCCTCGACTTCGGCGCGATGCACCTGCGCGATGGACGCGGCGGCGACGGCGGGACCGAACGTCAGATAAACGCTTGCGAGCGGCTTATCGAATGCGGCTCCGATGGCGGCTTCCGCTTCTTCCTGCGGAAACGGCGCCATCTTGTCCTGCAGGCTTTCGAGATCGCGCGCGATCACCGGGCCGACGACATCGGCGCGCGTCGCGAGAAACTGGCCGAGCTTGACGTAGGTCGGCCCGAGTCGCGTGAGAGCGGCGGAAAGCCCGCCACGGCGCGCCCGCGCGCCCGGCCGCTCGAACAGGCGCGCGAAACCGACCACCGCCTGCGCAGGCAGCGGCAGCATGCGCGTGTCGACCAGCGCAAATACGCCTTCGCGCGCGAACACGAAGCCGGCGCGCACAAGCCGCGCGAGATGGGAGAAGCCGAGGATCACGGCGATTGCTGCGCGCGCAGTCCCTGTTCCGTCATCCTGAGGAGGCTTTGCGAAGCAAAGCCCTCGAAGGATGATCGGCCGTCACCCTTCGAGGCTCGCTGCGCTCGCACCTCAGGGTGACGGAGGTAGGCCGTAGAGGAGTGCGTCGTCACAATTTCCACCCCGAATGCAGCACCACCACGCCGCCGGTCATCGGCGTGAAGGACACGCGGCGGAATCCGGCGGCTTCGATCATCTGCGCGAAAATTTTCGGTTTGGGAAATTTGCGGATCGATTCGACGAGATACTGGTAGGCCTCGCGGTCGCCGGTCACAACGCGGCCGATCGCGGGAATGACGTTGAACGAATAAAGCTCATATATCCTGTCAAAGCCGGGCACGTCGGCGGACGAAAACTCCAGGCACAGAAAGCGTCCGCCGGTCTTCAGCACGCGATGCGCCTCGGCGAGCGCGCGCTCGATGCGCGGCACGTTGCGGATGCCGAAGGCGACGGTGACGCAATCGAAGCTGCCGTCGGCATAGCCAAGCTCTTCGGCATTGCCTTGCTCGAAGGTCACGACACCACCGCGCCCGCTCTCGACCGCGCGCTCGCGGCCGACGGCGAGCATCTCGGCGTTGATGTCGCAGACCGTGACACGCGTGCCCGGTCCGCCGGCGTCGGCCACCCGGAAGGCGACGTCGCCGGTGCCGCCGGCGAGATCGAGCAGGGCGAAGGGCCTCTCCGAGCGCGGCGGGTTGACGGCGGTGACCAGCGCCTCCTTCCAGGCGCGGTGCAGGCCGCCCGACATCAGGTCGTTCATCAGGTCGTAGCGGCGCGCGACCGAATGAAAGACGCCGTCCACCAGCCCCTGCTTTTCGTCGAGGCCGACGGTCTTGCCGCCGAAATGCGTTTGCGCGGCGGAAGGCTTGCTTTTTCTGGCAGGCACGGTCGCCAATTCTCCTTTGCGGTGAGGACCATAGCGCGAAGGACACGAGGGCGCTATGTGTGACCTGTCCCGGGCGAGGTGCGGCATGAAATGCTGCGCCGCAAACCCGGGACCTTTCCACACCCGGAACGTGGAACGGTCCCGGATCAGCGGCGCACCGCTGGCGCGCTGCGCCGCATCCGGGACAGGATGCGCTTACCGAGAAAGCCATGCCCGAACTCCCTGAAGTCGAAACCGTGCGGCGCGGCCTTCAGCCGGCGATGGAAGGCGCGCGCGTCGACAAGGTCGAGGTGCGCCACCGCGGCCTGCGATGGCCGATTGCGGGGGATTTCGAGAAGCGGCTGCAGGGCAAGACGGTCGAAGGCCTCGGCCGCCGCGCGAAATATCTGCTCGCCGATCTGTCCTCGGGCGACGTGCTGCTGATGCATCTCGGCATGTCGGGTTCGTTCCGCGTTGAACAAAACCGTCATTCCGGGGCGCGGCCGTCGGGCCGCGAACCCGGAATCCAGAAACACGCATCGAACAAGCATCTGGATTCCGGGTCCGGCGCTTACGCGCCGTCCCGGAATGACGACGAGAAAACACCTGGGGCGTACTATCACGAGCGTTCCAAAAGCGCGGCGCACGACCATGTCGTGTTTCACATGTCGAACGGTGCGGTGGTGACGTTCAACGATCCGCGTCGCTTCGGCTCGATGAAGCTGGTGCCGCGTGCGAAGCTCGACCATGAGCCGCTGTTGCGCAACTTGGGTCCGGAGCCGCTTGGCAACGAATTCGACGCCGCGATGCTCGCCAAAGCCTGCGCGGGAAAGAAGACGTCGCTGAAGGCCGCCTTGAGCGATCAGCGCGTGGTTGCGGGACTTGGCAATATCTATGTGTGCGAGGCGCTGTTCCGCGCGCATCTGTCGCCAAAGCGCAGCGCGTCGTCGATCGCCGATCGCAACGGCAGGCCGAATGAGCGCGCGCACGCGCTCGTCGAGGCGATCAAGGCCGTGCTCAATGACGCGATCAAGGCCGGCGGCTCGTCCTTGCGCGATCATCGCCGCGCCGACGGATCGCTCGGCGACTTTCAGCATCACTTTCTGGTTTACGACCGTGAGGGCGAGCGGTGCCCCACTCGCGGATGCAGGGGCCGCATCAGGCGTATCGTGCAGACAGGCCGCTCGACCTTTTATTGCCCGAGCTGCCAGAAATAACGCCTCTTGGTGTCATGCCCGGGCTTGACCCGGGCATCCATCTTTTCGAGAACCATTTTGCGCGATGGATTGCCGGGTCAAGCCCGGCAATGACAGATTAGAGGCGCCGATCGTCATCGAGACAGATCTCGGCCATGACAAAACGTCGACGATCGCCACCCGAGCCGGAGAAATCATCATGAGCTACGAGCACATTCTCGTCGAAACCAAGGGCCGGGTCGGCGTCATCCGGCTCAACCGGCCGGATGCGCTTAACGCGCTCAATCTCAAGCTCAAGTCGGAGCTCGGCGACGCGAACAGGAAGTTCGACGCGGATGCGGCGATCGGCTGCATGATCATAACCGGCAACGAGAAGGCTTTTGCCGCCGGCGCCGACATCAAGGAGATGGCGGACAAGACCTACAACGAAGCCCTGATGGGCAACTTTGCCGGCGACTGGGACGAGGCCGCGCGCGCGCGCAAGCCGGTGATTGCTGCCGTCGCGGGGTTCGCGCTCGGCGGCGGCTGCGAGCTCGCGATGATGTGCGACATCATCATCGCCGCGGACAACGCGAAGTTCGGCCAGCCGGAGATCAAGATCGGCGTCATCCCGGGCATCGGCGGCACGCAACGCCTGGCGCGCGCAGTCGGCAAAGCCAAGGCGATGGAGATGGTCCTCACCGGACGCATGATGGATGCGGCCGAAGCCGAGCGCTCCAATCTGGTCGCGCGCGTCGTTCCGCTTGCGGGCCTGATGGATGAAGCGATGAAGACGGCGGAAGCGATCGCCGGCATGTCGCTGCCTTCCGTTCTGCTCGCGAAGGAGGCGGCGAACCGCGCGTTCGAGGTGCCGCTGTCGGAAGGCATCCGCTTCGAGCGCCGCGTCTTCCATTCGCTGTTTGCGACGGAAGATCAGAAGGAGGGCATGAAGGCCTTCGTCGAGAAGCGCAAGCCGCAGTGGAAGAACAGGTGAGCTTGAGCGTCATCCTGAGGTGCGAGGCGCCGAGCCTCGAGGATGATAGCGCATGCCCGTCATTCTTCGAGGGCCGCTTCGCGGCCCGCCTCAGGATGACGGGCTATTGCCGCACGCAGATCACGCGCACGAGAGAGGCTTTGACGTCGTTGCCGGCGGATGCTGCGGGATGCGGCACCTTGTTGTCGTCGAGAAACTTTCGAACCGCATCCGCGCCGACAAGCCGCAGCGGCGGCAAGGCGGGGCGGGTGCTGGCGAGCACCGCGCCGCGCGTTTCGACCATGCCGAGCACGCGGCCCTGCTCATCCGTTGCGGCCGCGCCGGAAAAGCCCGCGATCGGAATCGAATCGCGCAGCTCGATCTCGTTTTCGCCTGTCATCCGCGCCTTGATTTCGGCCGGCTTGCCGCTGCCGTCCTGCTCCTGCGGATCGGGAATGCCGATGAGTGTCAGCGCGCCTCGCCTTGATGGCAGGAAAAACGCCGCGGCCCTGAGGCCGCGCGCGCCGTAGACACGCAGCAGCGCGAGGCCTGTATCGTTGTCTTCTGCGATTGGCTCCGCGTCGCCGAGGCCCGCGGCGACGATCACCTGGCAGTCGCCCGTATTGCGGCGATCGGTCAGGACGTATCCGTCGGCGCCGACCACAATCCCGCTGCCGTATTGGACCTTGCGCGCCGGCGCGGCGAGCGGCGCTGTGCGCGTCGCGAACGGCGAGAAGGTGCTTTCCATTGCGGACGCGACCGGCGAAACGATCGTTTCCATCATCTGGTCGTACAGGATGGTATAGCCGCGAATTTCGCCGTCGCGCGCCTGTGCGCGGACCGAAAAATTTTTCAGACCCTGCGAGCCGTTGATGGAAAATGAATCGTCGCGCAGTGCGCTCGATTCGATACGGCGTGACGATTTCCTTTTCTCCTGCTCGAACAATGCGGCAAGCGTGACGCGCCCCGCCTTGATACGGAACGTCGCGACCTGGACCTCGCCATGCGTCGACGACCAGCGCGTGCCGGTGCCTTCCGGCCGTGCGTGCGGCAACATTTTCGCCGGCAGTCCGATGCGAACGCCGGTGGCGGGATCGATCACCACACGCCAGCCGTATTCGCTCTCGCGCTCGCGCGCGGCGGCCGCGAGTTCCGCGCGCTGTGCTTCCGTCAGGATTCCCGTGACCTTGTATTTTTTCCGCTTTTGAAAGCTCCTGACCGCTTCGCGCATGGCATCGTCGCCGCTCGCGGAGCCCGCAAGATCGCCCGCCCACATCAGCGCCGATTGAATGGCAAGCTGCTCGTCGTGCGGAATAGCGGGGATCGGAGCCGCCGGCGCAGCGGCCTGTTGCGGCTCCTGCCTTTTGGCGACCGGTTTGCCGGGCTGCGGTCCGGCGGCGGTCTTCGGCAATTTGGCTTTGCCGCGCGGTCTGGCGGCGGGCTTCGCTTTCGCTTCCTTGCCTTCCGATGCGACCGGCGTTCCGTCCGCTTGCACGGGTGGCGGAACGACGCCCGGCGGCGTTTGTTGCGCTTGCGCCGGCACGATTGCCAGCAACGAAGCAAGCGACGCGGCGATGACGGCAAAGCGCATCGAGCGGCCCCCGGGAAAGCCTGAACCTTAGCCGAGCGGCAACGTGGCGCAACGCTCTGCGGCCGTCGCTCCCGTCATCCACAGCACGCGCCCGGCAAAGCGGCGCTAGGCAAAAGCCTTTTGTTGTCATAGGGTTGCGTCAATGCTGAAAAAGGAAGAGCTCGAACGTTACGCGCGCCACATCGTTTTGCGCGAAGTCGGCGGAGCCGGGCAGGCGGCGCTCAAGCGCGCGCGCGTGCTTGTGGTCGGCGCGGGCGGCCTTGGCGCGCCGGCGCTGCTCTATCTTGCCGCGGCCGGCGTCGGCACGCTGGGCATGGTCGATGACGACAAGGTGTCGCTGTCGAACTTGCAGCGACAGGTGATCTTCGCGACCGGCGATATCGGCAGGCAAAAAGTTGAAAGCGCCGCGGCGGCGGTCGCACGCCTCAATCCACACGTCGGAATCGAAACGCATGCGGTGCGCCTCACGGCCGCAAACGCGCTCGATCTGATCGCGCGCTACGATCTGGTGCTCGACGGTTCCGACAATTTCGCCACACGCTATCTCGTGTCGGACGCCTGTTACTTCGCGAGGAAGCCGCTCATCACCGCGGCAATGGGCACTTTCGACGGAACGCTCACCACCATCCGCGCGCACGAGAAGGGTGCCGACGAAAAACCCAATCCAACCTATCGCTGCCTTTTTCCCGAGCCGCCGCCGCCGGGGACGATTCCGGCTTGCTCGGAAGCCGGCATTCTTGGTGCGCTGCCGGGAATCCTCGGCTCGATGATGGCGCTGGAAGCGATCCGCGAGATCGTCCGCTTCGGCGAAGGCCTGGTCGGACGACTGCTGATGGTCGACGCGCGCTCGATGCGATTTGAAACGCTGAACTACTCGTGGGATCCGAATAATCCGCTTAGTGGCGAGAAGCCGACGATCAGGGATTTATCGGCGCACGGCGGTTCCACCTGACGCGAGCCGGCTGCTGTCGTTTGGACCAGCAGATCGGTCACTTCAGGCTGTGGACGGTAAGGTGACACCACGGCTGAAATCGATTTTATTTGCATGCAGGAGCGACCTTGCGGGAACTCGCGACGGAAGTCCGGCACGTGGGATGACTGGAAACGACGTCCGCCGAGAGCCGCATTCCGGAGGAACGAGACATGCTTGCTCGAAATCTGCTGCGCGTCAGCGTCGTGCTGATCCTGATTGGAATGGCCGGCGGCATCGGCATGGGAATCGCCCAGGATTTCCGGCTTGCGCCCGCGCATGCCCATCTCAACCTGGTCGGGTTCGTCGCCTTGTTCCTGGCGGGCCTTTACTACAACGCTGCCCCGCATGCCGCGGCGACGGCGCTCGCCAAAATCCATGCGTGGACCGCCGTCATCGGCGCCATCGTGTTTCCAATCGGCATCGGCGTGGTGGCGATCAAAGGCGAGCAATTCGTGGTGTTGCCGATCGTCGGCTCGCTCATTGTCTTCGTCGGCATGGCGCTGTTCGCCTGGATCGTTTTCCGAAATGGCTTGAGCAAGGCCGACGCTCAGCGGGCATAGAAGTTCTTGTCACGGATCTGCAGCGCACCACTTCGTGCTGCGCGGCGCCCGGGACACGAAGGCCTCACAGCATCGACGGCAGCACGCGGTCCGGCGGCTTGTGGCCGTCCATGAAGGTGCGGATGTTGATGATCACCTTCTCGCCCATGTCGACCCGGCCTTCAATGGTAGCCGAGCCCATGTGCGGCAGCAGCACGACCTTGCCGGTGCGCGCGAGCTTGACCAGCTTCGGGTTGACTGCCGGCTCGCGCTCGAACACGTCAAGGCCGGCGCCGGCGATGTCGCCCGCCTCGATCAGCCGAGCGAGCGCGTTCTCGTCGATCACCTCGCCGCGCGAGGTATTGACGATGTAGGCTTCCGGCCGCATCAGCTTCAATCGCCGCGCCGACAGCAGATGAAACGTCGCCGGCGTGTGCGGGCAGTTCACCGAGATGATATCCATGCGCGCCAGCATCTGGTCGGGACTTTCCCAATACGTCGCATCGAGCTCTTCCTCGATGCGCGGCGCGACCCGGCGGCGGTTGTGATAGTGGATTTGCAGGCCGAAGGCGCGCGCGCGGCGTGCGACGGCCTGGCCGATGCGTCCCATGCCGATGATGCCGAGACGCTTGCCCCAGATGCGATGGCCGAGCATCCAGGTCGGCGCCCAGCCGTGCCAATCGCTGTCGGCGGTGAGAACGTTGGAGCCTTCCGCCAGCCGGCGCGGCACCGCGAGGATCAGCGCCATGGTCATGTCGGCGGTGTCTTCGGTGAGGACGCCGGGGGTGTTGGTGACAGTGATGCCACGGGCGACAGCGGTGACAACGTCGATGTTGTCGACGCCGTTGCCGAAGTTGGCGATCAGCTTGAGCTGCTCGCCGGACTTGCCGAGCACGGCGGCATCGATACGGTCGGTGACGGTCGGAACCAGCACATCGGCGGTGCGGACGGCCTCGGCGAGCTGCCCCTGCGTCAGCGGCTTGTCGTCGGGATTGAAGCGCACGTCGAACAGTTCGCGCATGCGCAGCTCGATGCTGTCGGGCAACTTGCGCGTGACGATGACGAGCGGCTTCTTGTTCTTCGGCATGCCTTGCCTCGGCGCGGAACGCCCCCGAACTGCCGCGGCAATCGGCACTTCGGGCGGCCGATTCAGTCCTCATTAACCGGGCTCACCGAAACTGGACGCAGTTTCCGCGCGCAAACGGCCATAAAAGCAATCTACTTCTTCCTACCAGATGACCCTGACAAGAAAAAGCATCGCCGCCTTGTTCCGAAACCTCGCCGGCGCCCTGGCGGTCACGGCGACGCTGGCTGCGCCGGCCGCTTTTGCCGCCACTGCGCTCACGACAGGCTCGGTGAGCGGGTTGCCCATTCCGCGCTTCGTCAGCCTCAAGGCCGACCGCGTCAATGTGCGCGCCGGCCCGAACCGCGACCAGGAGGTGCGCTGGGTCTATACCCGCGTGGGAATGCCGGTTGAAATCACCGCCGAATTCGAGAACTGGCGGCGAATCCGCGATTGGGAAGGTGCGGAAGGCTGGGTCTATCACTCGCTCTTATCCGGCAGGCGTACCGCCGTGGTGGTGCCGAAGCTCAACGCCGAACTCGTGCCGCTCTATGAAAGCGCGGACGTGGAGGCGGCGGTGACGGCGAAGCTGCAGGCGGGCGTCGTCGGCGCCATCAAGTCGTGCACCGGCACGTGGTGCCATTTCAGCGGGAAAAACTTCGACGGCTGGATCCGGCAGGATCGCCTCTGGGGCGCCTATCCGAACGAGAAGGTGGATTGATCGGCTCGCATCGTCCTTACCCGTCATCGCCGGGCTTGACCCGGCGATCTCGATCAGGAAGGCACCGGTCAACCTAAGCGGGATCACCGGGACAAGCCCGGTGATGACAGCTCAGAGGTACCCGAAAACAAAACGGCCGGCACAAAGCCGACCGTGACTACTCGAATTGTACGCGCCCTAGGCTTTCCGCCGCAGCCGCACGACCACGTCGATGCGTGCGATTTCGTAGCCTTCCGGCGCTGACGGGGCTTTGCCCATGACCATGTCGGCGTCAGGGATGTCGAGCAGCTCATCTTCGCCTTCGACGAAGAAGTGGTGATGCGCCGACACGTTGGTGTCGAAATACGCCTTCGAGCCGTCGACCGCGACCTGGCGCAGCAGGCCCGCTTCGGTGAACTGGTGCAACGTATTGTAGATCGTGGCGAGTGACACCGGCACCTTCGCGCGGGTCGCCTCTTCGTAGAGCATCTCGGCCGTGAGGTGGCGGTCACCCTTGCCGAACAGGATCCAGCCGAGCGCCATGCGCTGACGCGTCGGCCGCAAGCCGACCTGGCGCAGCATGGCCTTCACATCGTGCCAGGGACAGCCGGTGAGCTCGGAGCGGTCGGTAGTAGCGGCGCGAGACTGCGCCTGCATCAGCATCATTGTACGCGTTTCTGCCATTTCAAACGCCTGTGGACCCCGCCGCGAGACCGGCAAGTTGCTGTTCCGTCTGACCATATACGAAGCCATTTGACAGATGCAACTCCCTCGCAAATCACGCCTTTGGGCACAATTGGCAGCCTTGGCCCCGGAACTGTCAGGGCCGGCCCGGCTTTGCCACCTTGAGCACGTGTGTTAGGGATTTCGGCATGGGAACACAGCAGGTTCGAGCAGCCGCCACCGCAATGTCAGCGTCGGAGCGCCGCAACAGCTTCGAATACGAGGATCTGCTGGCCTGCGGCCGCGGCGAGTTGTTTCCGGAGGGCCCGCAGCTGCCGCTGCCGCCGATGCTGATGTTCGATCGCATCGCGGAGATTGCGGAAGAGGGCGGCGAGCACGGCAAGGGCCTGATCCGCGCCGAGCTCGACGTCAAGCCGGAGCTCTGGTTCTTTCTCTGCCACTTCAAGGGCGACCCGGTCATGCCCGGCTGCCTCGGGCTCGATGCGCTGTGGCAACTGGTCGGGTTTTTTCTCGGCTGGCTGGGCGCTCCCGGCAAAGGCCGCGCGCTCGGTCTCGGCGAATTGAAATTTTCCGGACAGGTGCTGCCCAGCATGAAAAAAGTCATCTACGGCATCGACGTGAAGCGCGTTATGCGCTCCAAGCTGGTGCTCGGCATTGCGGATGGCTGGCTCTCGGCGGACGGCAACGTGATCTATCGCGCCAGCGATCTCAAGGTCGGCCTGTTCAGGCAGGACCAGATGCTCCAGCCCAGCGGCGCGTGAGCGGCGACAAAGCGCCTGCGCGCGGGAAGGGCTTGCGGGATTGCATTGGCCGGCCCAAGTGTGGCCCAATCAACCAGGAAACGGCAGGGGCAAAGGCTTGACGATATGAGACGCGTCGTCGTTACCGGAATGGGCATCGTCTCATCCATCGGCAATAACACGCAGGAAGTTCTGGCCAGCCTGCGCGAAGCCAAATCCGGCGTCGTGCGTGCGGATACGTATGCCGAGCTCGGCTTTCGCTGTCAGGTGCATGGCGCGCCGACGCTCGTGCCCGAAGAAGCCGTCGACCGGCGCGCGATGCGCTTTCTCGGACGCGGCGCGGCGTGGAATCACGTCGCCATGGAGCAGGCGATCCGCGATTCCGGCGTCGAGGAAAAGGACATTTCCAACGAGCGCACCGGCATCGTGATGGGCTCCGGCGGTCCTTCGACGCGTACGATCGTCGAAGCCGCGCTGACCACCAAAGAAAAAGGTCCGAAGCGCGTCGGTCCGTTCGCGGTGCCGAAGGCGATGTCGTCGACCGCGTCGGCGACGCTTGCGACCTGGTTCAAGATCAAGGGCGTCAACTATTCGATCTCGTCAGCCTGCGCGACCTCCAATCACTGCATCGGCAACGCTGCCGAGCTGATCCAGTGGGGCAAGCAGGACATGATCTTCGCCGGCGGCTGCGAGGACCTCGACTGGACGATGTCGGTTCTGTTCGACGCGATGGGGGCGATGTCGTCGAAGTTCAACGACACGCCGGAGAAGGCGTCGCGCGCCTACGATCGTGATCGCGACGGGTTTGTCATCGCCGGCGGCGCCGGCGTGCTGGTGCTGGAAGAGCTCGAGCATGCGAAAGCGCGCGGCGCCAAGATCTACGCGGAAGTCTGCGGCTACGGCGCGACCTCCGACGGTTATGACATGGTGGCGCCGTCCGGGGAAGGCGCGGTGCGCTGCATGAAGATGGCGCTGGAGACGGTCAAGGCGCCGATCGATTACATCAATCCGCACGCCACGGCGACGCCGATCGGCGATTTGAAGGAAGTCGAGGCAATCCGCGAAGTGTTCGGCGACAAGTGCCCGCCGATCTCGGCGACCAAGTCGCTGACCGGCCATTCGCTCGGCGCGGCCGGCGCGCAGGAGGCGATCTATTCGCTCCTGATGATGAACAACGGCTTCATCTGCGAGAGCGCCAACATCGAAAATCTCGATCCGGTGTTCGAAGGGGTGCCGATCGTGCGTGAGCGGCGCGATGACGTGAAGCTCGGCTGCGTGCTGTCGAATTCGTTCGGCTTCGGCGGCACCAACGCGTCGGTCGTGTTCAAGCGGCTGGACGCGTGACTCGGTTCGTTGCCAGGTTCTCCGCCGTCATGCCCCGCGAAAGCGGGGCATCCAGTATTCGCCGTCCTTGCCTTCCCGCCATGGCGGGGGTTACTGGATCGTCCGCTTTCGCGGACGATGACAGCATGTAGCATGTGGTGGTCGTCATGCCGGGGCTGATGCAGGGCAAACGCGGGCTGGTGATGGGGGTCGCCAATGACCACTCGATTGCCTGGGGCATTGCGAAAACGCTCGCCGGGCACGGTGCCAGGCTGGCGTTCACATTCCAGGGTGATGCGCTGGCCAAGCGCGTCAAGCCGCTCGCCGAATCGGTCGGCTCCCCGTTTTTGATGCCGTGCGACGTCGAAGACATTGCATCGGTGGATGCGGTGTTCGCCGAGATCAAGAAGCAATGGAGCACGATGGATTTCCTCGTGCACGCGATTGCGTTCTCCGACAAAAACGAGCTCAAGGGCCGCTACGCCGATTCCACGCGCGAGAACTTCGTCCGCACGATGGTGATCTCGTGCTATGCCTTCACGGAAGCGGCGAAGCGCGCGGCGGCCTTGATGCCGGACGGCGGCGCGATGGTGACGCTCACCTATAACGGCGGCGACCGGGCCATGCCGAACTACAACGTCATGGGCGTGGCGAAGGCGGCGCTGGAAGCGTCCGTGCGCTATCTCGCGGTCGACTTCGGCGCGCAGAAAATTCGCGTCAACGCGATTTCGGCGGGGCCGATCCGCACGCTCGCCGGCGCCGGCATCACCGACGCGCGTTACATGTTCGCGTTCCAGCAGAAATACTCACCGCTCGGCCGCGGTGTGACGCTGGAAGAACTGGGGGGCGCGGGGCTTTATTTATTGTCCGATCTGTCGAGCGGCGTCACCGGCGAAGTGCATTTCGTCGATAGCGGTTACAACATCATCGCCATGCCGCAGCCCGATGCGCTGAAGGCTGCGGGTGGCAAGGTGGAGAACGGCGGGCAGTAGCCTTGCTGCGTCGACCATGCGAGGCTGCGGTCGAGAGGCCGAGTCCAAGAAGAGCGCTGCGGAGTAAAGTTTCGCGGGGGAGGCGGACGATGCCCGATATCGAATCGACCGTGCAAAGTCACTATGGAGGGCGGCCGCTGCTGGCGCGGATGGAGGCGGCGCTCGCCGCCAACGGTATCGACCCGCTGCGCCCGAAGCCGGAAGACCTGTGGCCCTACGACCAGCTCCACGGCCGCGGCATCATCGCGACGCGCGAACATGCCGAGCGCGCCGGCATCAAGGCCGGCATGCACGTGCTCGACCTCGGCTGCGGCGTCGGCGGCGCCTCGCGCTATCTCGCCGCGCTTGGCTGCCGTGTTACCGGCATCGATCTCACGCCGGAATTCATCGACGTGGCGCGCACGCTGACCGAGCGCTGCCATCTCGCTGATCGCATCGACTATCGCGTCGGAAACGCACTCGATCTGCCGTTTGCCGATGCGAGCTTCGATCACGTCTGGTCGCACAATGTGACCATGAACATTCAGGACAAGGCCGGCTTCGTCGGCGAGGCTGCGCGCGTGCTGAAGCCGGGCGGGCACTTCTCGCTGGCCGAAGTGGAGGCGGGACCGAGTGGTCAGCCGGCGTTCCCGGTGCCGTGGGCATCCGATTCGTCGTCAAGCTTCCTGGTGAGCCCGGACGAGATGCGCACGGTGATCGAAGGCGCCGGTCTGCGCATCGTCGCACAGGAGGATGGCACCGCCGCCGTGATCGCTTATGGACGCGAGATGTCGGCACGTATCGAGCGCGGCGAACGGCCGCTGCAGACCGTCGGCGTGCTGATGGGCGACGACTTCCCGCAGCGTGCACGCAACATGGCGGAGGCGCTCCGCGAGGGTAAGGCGGTCGTGCAGTTCATGATGGCGGCGAAGGTTTGAGCCAGGCTCCTAGGGTGAGTGGTGACGAAGCTGCGCGTCTCGAATCATAGGCCGAGGTGCTGGCCTCATCCTTCAAGACGCCGCGCTCCGCGTGGCTCCTCAGGATGAGGCCCATGAAAACGGCCGGGGATTTCCCCCGGCCGTTTCGTATTATGTGCGGGCAGATTACGCGGCCTTCTTTAGTGTCATGTGCAGATCGAAACGATCCGCATTCATTACTTTCGTCCACGCTGCGACGAAGTCCTTCGCGAACTTCTCCTTCGAATCCGCGCACGCATAGACTTCCGCAAACGCGCGCAGCTGCGAGTGCGAGCCGAAGATCAGGTCGACGCGGGTCGCCGTCCACTTCGCCTGCTTCGTCTTGCGGTCGCGGCCCTCATACACGCCGTCGGTATTCGGCGGCTGCCATTCGGTGCCCATGTCGAGCAGGTTGACGAAGAAGTCGTTGGTCAGCGTCCCCGGCCTGCTGGTGAACACGCCGTGTTTCGACCCGCCGGCGTTGGCGCCGAGCACGCGCAGGCCGCCGACGAGAACCGTCATCTCGGGCCCCGTCAGCGTCAGCAATTGCGCCCGATCGACCAGCGCCTCCACAGGCATCATGTATTGCCGCTTGCTGCCGATGTAGTTGCGGAAGCCGTCGGCGCGCGGCTCGAGCGGCGCAAAGGATTCGACGTCGGTCTGTTCCTGCGAGGCGTCCATGCGGCCCGGCGCGAAGGGCACCTTCACATCGACCCCGCCATCCTTCGCCGCCTTCTCGATCGCGGCATTGCCCGCGAGAACGATCAGGTCGGCGAGAGAGATTTTCTTGCCGCCGGCGGCCGAGGCATTGAATTCCTTCTGGATCGCTTCAAGCTTCGTCAGCACCGTCGCGAGCTGCTTCGGCTCGTTCACTTCCCAGTCCTTCTGAGGCGCGAGGCGGATGCGTGCGCCGTTTGCCCCGCCGCGCTTGTCGGAGCGGCGGAACGTCGAGGCCGATGCCCAGGCCGTCGATACCAGCTGCGAGACCGTCAGGCCGGACGCGAGAATCTTCGCCTTGAGCGCGGCAATATCCTTGTCGTCGACCAGCGGGTGATTCACGGTCGGGATCGGGTCCTGCCAGATCAGCGTTTCCTGCGGCACCAGCGGACCGAGATAGCGCTGGATCGGGCCCATGTCGCGGTGCGTGAGCTTGAACCACGCGCGCGCAAACGCATCGGCGAACTCGTCCGGATGCTCGTAGAAGCGCCGCGAGATTTTTTCGTAAATCGGATCGAAGCGCAGCGACAGGTCGGTCGTCAGCATCGTCGGCACATGCTTCTTCGACTTGTCGAAGGCGTCCGGAACGGTGGCGGCGGCCCCTTTCGCCTTCCATTGATTGGCGCCGGCCGGACTCTTCGTCAGCTCCCATTCGTTTTCGAACAGCGTTTCGAAGAAATTGTTGTCCCACTTCGTCGGCGTCCGGGTCCAGGTGACCTCCGGTCCGCCGGTGATGGCGTCGGCGCCGACGCCCGTGCCGTACTTGCTCTTCCAGCCGAGGCCCTGATCCTCAAGCGCGCCGCTTTCCGGCGCCGGTCCGACCAGCGACGGATCGCCCGCGCCATGCGTTTTGCCGAAGGTGTGGCCGCCGGCAATCAGCGCGACGGTTTCCTCGTCGTTCATCGCCATGCGGAAGAATGTCTCGCGGATGTCCACCGCCGCCTTGATTGGATCGGGATTGCCGTTCGGCCCTTCAGGATTGACGTAGATCAAGCCCATCTGCACGGCGCCGAGCGGTTCCGCCAGTTGGCGCTCGCCGCTGTAGCGTTCGTCGCCGAGCCAGGTGCCTTCGGGGCCCCAGTAGAGCTCTTCCGGTTCCCACACGTCCGCGCGGCCGCCGGCGAAGCCGAACGTCTTGAAGCCCATCGACTCCAGCGCGACGTTGCCGGCGAGCACCATCAGGTCGGCCCAGGAAATCTTGCGGCCGTACTTCTGCTTGATCGGCCACAGCAGCCGGCGCGCCTTGTCGAGATTGGCGTTGTCGGGCCACGAATTGAGCGGCGCGAAGCGCTGCTGTCCGGCGCCGGCGCCGCCGCGGCCGTCGGTGATGCGGTAGGTGCCCGCCGAGTGCCACGCCAGGCGGATCATCAGACCGCCGTAGTGGCCGAAGTCGGCCGGCCACCACTCCTGCGAGTCCGTCATCAGCGCGTGGAGGTCCTTCTTCACGGCCTCAAGATCGAGCTTCCTGAACTCCTCGGCGTAGTCGAACGCTTCGCCCATCGGGTCGGACAGCTTGGAGTTGGCGTGCAGCACCTGGACGTCCAGTTGCTGTGGCCACCAGTCGCGGTTCCGGGGTCCGTGACCGAACGGGCATCTGCCTGCGCTCTTGTCGTCGGTTTTTGCGTCCATCTCGTCCTCCAATCGCGTTTAGAATTATTCTT
>DASSRW010000040.1:0-40894 GCA_035701545.1 Pseudolabrys sp. | reverse complement strand
CGCATGCCCGCCGTGTATCCGTTCACGTTCTGGGTCAGCCAAGGCGGCCTGATTTCCTACGGTGTCGACCTGGTGGATCTGCATCGCCGCGCGGCCGGTTACATCGACCGCATTTTGAAAGGCGCCAAGCCGGGCGAGCTTCCGGTGCAGCTCCCCACCAAATTCGAGACGGCAGTCAATCTGAAGACCGCGGCAGCAATCGGCCTGACCGTGCCGCCGAGACTCATCGCCCGCGCCGACGAGGTGATCGAGTAAGCGGCTCGCCGGCATCTATAACGGCGCGTTTCTCAAGGGCGACAGGTCCGCTGTTCCCTTGGGCAGGCGCCCACGGCCGGGCTCAATATGGCCGGCGTCTTCCAGAGCGCCGGCGTGAATTGCTAGTCTTCGGGAATGACCGACCGCGCGATGAGGTGTTCGACAGAACAACGTTACACAAGAGGGGCCGACAATGACCAAGCTGACGCGAGTACTTCCACTGCTGTGCGTCGCTGTTGCGAGCGCGATGCCGGCACAGGCACAAGAGCTCAAGATCGGTTTCCTGGCGCCGCGCACGGGCATCATCACCCAGCTCGGCACCGACATGGTCAACGGCTTCCAGATGTATCTGGACGAGCACAACGGCATGCTCGGCGGCGCCAAAGTCACCTTCATCGTTGAGGACGACAAAGGCACCGTCGACGGCGACGTGTCCATGGCCAAGAAGCTTATTCTGCAGGACAAAGTGGACATGCTGGTCGGTGCGGTTCTTGGCTCAGCAGCCTATGCACTGGCGCCGATTTCGAACCGGGAAAAGACGCTCTTCATCGGTACCATCACAACCGGGGACGACATTGCCCAGCGTCAATCCGACAATTTTCCCTACACCGTATTCTCCACGTGGGTCTCGTCGCAGCCGACCCACGCGCTCGGGCAATGGGCTTGCGAGCAAGGCTATAAGCGCGCCTCCGCAATCGGCACCGATTACGCCTTCGGGTACGAGCAGGTTGGCGGATTCCAGAAGGCCTTCGAGGATTGCGGCGGCAAGGTGATCCAGAAAATCTGGCCTCCGCTCGGCACCAAGGACTTCGGGCCCTACATTCCTTCGATCAAGGGTGATGCCGACGCGATCTTTTCGCTAATGGTCGGCCCGATGTCGCTGCAGTTCCCGAAGCAGCTGCGCCGCTCCGGCAACAAAAAGCCGATCCTCGGCGGCGGCACCAGCTATGACGAATTCGTCCTGCCGTTCATGGGCGACGAAGTCATCGGCGACGTGTCGTCGCTGATGTACAGCGCCGCAATCCAGACGCCGAAGAACGAAGCGTTTGTGAAGGCCTACCGCAGCAAGTACGGCAAGGTGCCGTCCTACTATTCGGAAACCAACTACACCACGGCCGAGATCATCGACATCTCGATCAAGCAGGCGGGCGGAAAATATCCGGGCGCCGAGAAGTTCATCGACATCATGAGCAAGCTCAAGCTCGACGCCGTGCGCGGGCCGGTCAGTTTCGAGGACCGCAACCCGATCCAGAACATCTACATCAAGAAGGTCGAAAAGAAGAAGATGTTCGGCTATCCGAAGGCGGAGCTCTGGAACACCGTCATCAAGACCTACCCGAACGTCAGTCAGTACTGGACGTACGGGAAGGAAAAATTCCTGAAGCAGCCGGTCTACAGCAAGGACTTCCCGCCTTGTAAGTTCTGCGAGTAACGACCTATGAGCCGGGGCTCCTTGCGAGCCCCGGCTCTCTTTCCGCTCGAGGGCAGGAATATCGCGTGAGTCCGCACACCGAAACGAGCAACCAGACCCCGGTTCTCGAACTCCGCAATCTGGCGAAGAGCTTCGGCGGACTGCACGCCACGCGCAACGTCACGCTGCGCGTAATGCCGGGCGACCGCAAGGCGATCATCGGGCCGAACGGCGCCGGCAAGACGACGCTGTTCAATCTCATTACCGGCATCTACCCGGTGAGTTCAGGACAGGTACTGCTGTTCGGCAACGACGTCACCAAATGGCGCAGCCACCAGCGCACCAAGCTCGGCATGGCGCGGACGTTCCAGGTCACCAGCCTGTTTCCGAGATTGACGGTGCTCGACAACGTGCTGCTGGCGATCCAGGGCCTGCGTCCGTCGAAGTTCGTGATGTGGCGCTTTCTCTCGTCCTACAAGGAAGCCTACGACAAGGCCTATCGCCTGCTGGAGCAGGCCGCATTTCTCGATCGCAAGGATGTCGAAGTCCGCAATCTGTCGCACGGCGAGCAGCGGCAGCTTGAGATTGTGGTCGGGCTCGCCAGCGATCCGAAAATCCTGCTGCTCGACGAGCCGGCCGCGGGCCTCTCTTCCGGCGAATCGACCGAGATGGCGCACTTCCTGATGAAGCTCGACCCCGGGCTCGCAATCCTGCTGATCGAGCACGACATGGACGTCGTCTTCGACGTCTGCACCGAGATTTCGGTGCTGCACTTCGGCGAGCTTCTGGAAACCGGCGCGCCCGAGCAGATCAAGAACAGCCAGCGGGTGCAGGAAATCTATCTGGGGGTCGGCTGATGGCGATCCTCGAGGTTCAGGACATTCACACCTACTACGGCGACGCCTACGTGTTGCAGGGCCTGTCGCTGCAGCTCGAGCAGGGGCAAATCCTCGGGCTGCTCGGGCGCAACGGTGTCGGCAAGACGACGCTAGTGAATTCCATCGTCGGATTCAATCCGCCGCGCCGCGGCAGGATCATGTTCAAGGGCGGAGACATCACGAACGTCTCGTCATTCGAAACGGTGCGCGGCGGCATGGGCCTCGTGCCGCAGGGCCGCCGCGTGTTCCCGACTCTGGCGGTGGAAGAAAACCTGCTGGTTGCCGAGCGGAACGTCAGCCGCCACGGCTGGGCGCTAAAACGCGTCTACGCCCTGTTTCCGCGACTCGAGGAGCGCCGCCACCAGCGGGCGAAGACGCTGTCAGGCGGCGAGCAGCAGATGCTCGCGATCGGCCGCGCGCTGATGACCAACCCCGATTGCCTGATCATGGACGAACCGTCGGAGGGGCTGGCGCCGATCATCATTCAGGGCGTGTGGGCGGCGATCGGAAAATTGAAGGAAGAAGGTCTGTCGATCCTGCTGGTCGAGCAGAACGCCAACCTCGCCCTGAAACTGGTCGACTATGTGCACGTGATGAGCAAGGGCCAGGTGGTCTATTCCGGCCGGCCCGAACAATTGCAGGCCGACGAAAAAATCAAGTCGAGCTATCTCGGGATCTAGTTTGCGATGTCATTCCGGACGCCGCCAACGGGTCCGCGCGAAGCGCGGCCCGATGACAGGCTCCACGGCGATCCGGAATCCAGAAGCGCACGCAACACTCGCCTCTGGATTCCGGTTCGCGCCTTCGGCGCGCCCGGAATGACCGGCTAAATCGCGCCTTTTAACGGCTGTCAGCGCGGCCGGTCGCCCGCCAGCGTCACGCGGTGCATGACTCGCCGATGTCCGTGATAGTCGTTGACCGGATTGTGCAGCACGCAGCGGTTATCCCAGAACGCGAGCGAGCCGACGCGCCAACTGAACCGGCAGGTAAACTCGGGCCGCGTCTGGTGCCGGAAGAGGAAGTCGAGGATCGGCGCGCTCTCCTCCTCGGTCATGTCCTTGAATCGCACGGTATGGCCGATATTGACGTAGAGCGCCTTGCGGCCGGTCTCCGGATGGGTGCGCACGACCGGGTGCTCGCTCCGATATTCCTTTTTCGCTTCCGCTTTGGCGCCGTCCCGCACCCGGTCTTCGCGCGTGCGCGTCACGTCGGCTTTCGCCGAATGATTGACGGCGATCATGCCGTCGAGCATCCGCTTCATGCCTTCCGACAGCGTCTCGTAGGCAAGATACATGTTCGCGAACAGCGTGTCGCCGCCGTACGGCGGCACTTCGCGCGCCACCAGCATCGTGGCCATCGGCGGCTCGTCGAGATAGGTGGTATCGCTATGCCATATGCCGCCGAAATTCCTGGTTTCATGCTCGAGCTTGATCACGGGGATGATTTCCGGGAATCCCTCAATGCCTTTGACGAAGGGATACTCGACCAGCGCGCCGAAGCGCTTCGCAAAGGCAAGAAATTTGGGCGGCGGCAGGTCTTGATCGCGAAAGAAGATCACGCCGTGCTTGAGCCATGTCTGCCGAATGTCGGCCACGACGTTGTGGCCAAGGTCGGTCGAAAGATCGATGCCGAGGAGTTCGGCGCCGACCGATCCTGACAGCGGCCTGACCTCGAACGCGCTTGCCGCCATTCGTCCCACTCCCGTTCGAAGAGCACTCGCGCGCGAGCAGCATAGCGCGTCTTGAGGGCCCCACAACCTGCGGGCGGCGTGCCGCGCGGCCCTACGCCGCTCCGGGCTTTACAGGGCGTTAGACATTAGTCGATGATGCATTGGGCCGCCGCGCTTTGCCGCGGCAGCCGGCAAGATATTCGGCTCTCGGAATAAAACGGTCGCCAAGGCCGGCAGCAAATCGCCCCAAAACGGGGGACAGAGGGAGAAACAAAATGTCACGCAAAATCACTCGCCGCACAGTTCTGGCGGGCACCGCCGCCGGTGCTGCGCTCGCGACCTTCAAATTCCCGGCACCGGCTATCGCTCAGAAAGCGCCGTTCAAGCTCGGCCTGCTCACGGTCAAGACCGGTCCGTTGGCCGAAGGCGGCATCCAGATGGAGCAAGGCGTCATCACGTTCTTGAAAGAAAAAAATTACATGATGGGCGGCCGCAAGGTCGACTTCGTTTCAGCGGACACCGGCGGCAATCCGGCAGGCGCCAAAACCAAAGTGCAGGAGCTGGTCGAACGCGACAAGGTGGACGTCGTTCTCGGGCCGCTTGCGAGCTTCGAGCTTTACGCGATCAGCGATTACATCATCCAGCACAAGATGCCGACGCTCAGCCTTGCGGCGGCTCAGGACCTCACGCAGCGCAAGCCAAATCCCTATCTGTTGCGCGCATCTGCGACATCGTCGCAGGCGATGCAGCCCATGGGCCACTACGCCGCAACAGAAATGAAGCTCAAACGCGTTGTCACCATCGTCGAAGACTTCGCCTTCGGCTACGAACAGATGGGCGGCTTCCAGGCGGCATTCGAGAAGGACGGCGGTTGTATCACAAAGAAGTTATGGCCACCGATCGTCACGCCCGACTACACGCCCTACCTCGCCCAGATCAGCGATTGCGACGGCGTTTGCCAGGGCTTCGCCGGATCGAACCCGCTTCGCTTCATGAAGCAGTATCACAGCTTCGGCCTCAAGTTTCCGGTGTGCACCGGCGAGACTGGCGGCGACGACGCGCTGCTCAAGAGCTTCGGCGATGACGCAGTCGGTCTAGTCTCGGCGTGCCCCTACACGCTCGATCTCGAAAACGACGCGAACAAGCGCTTCGTCAACGGCATGATGAAGAATTACAATACCGTTCCTGGCTTCTATGCGGCAGGGCTGTATGTGAACTGTCAGGTAGTCGATGCAGGTCTCAAAGCCCTAGGTGGAGATGCCAGCAACAAGGAAAAGTTCCTGGCGACGATGAAGGGGCTCAGCATCAAGGACACGCCGCGCGGACCCATCAAGTTCGATCACCTCGGCAACGTGGTCGGCAACATCTTCATCCGAAAGCTCGGCAAGGAAGGCGCAAAATACGGCCTCAAGCTCTGGAACAAGACCGTAAAGACGTACGAGAACGTCAGCCAATTCTGGGTCTGGCCCGAAAAGGAATACCTTGCCGAGCCTGTCTACACGCGCAGCTATCCGCCCCTGAAGAAGTGCTGATTTCCGTGCAGTTTGCCGCGGGCGCCGCCAGGCGCTCGTGGCCGATTTCGGCGGACCGCGCGGGAAAACGACAAGATGAACTTCTGGATTCTGCTGGCCGTCAACAGCATCACGTTTGGCGGTCTGCTGTTTTTGCTGTCGGCGGGCTTCTCGCTGATCTTCGGGCTGATGCGCATTCCCAACCTGACGCACGGCTCGTTGTTCATGCTGGGCGCCTATGTCGGCGCGACTCTCATCGTAAGCGTTCTCAGTACAAGCATCGACTTCTGGCTGGCCGCCATTCTGGCCGCGCTGATCGTCGCCGCCTTCGGCGCCCTGATTGAACGGCTGCTGCTGCGCAGGCTTCCGGGCGAGCCGCTGGCGCAGGTGCTGGTCACGCTCGGCATCTCGTTCATGGTCGCCGACTTCTGCCTGATGGTCTGGGGCGGCGATCCGATCTCCGTCGCGACGCCCAGCCATCTCGCCGGCTTCGTGCGCTACGGCATCGCCGTGTTTCCGCTTTACCGGCTCGCCATCATCGGGATCGCCGCCGTCGTGGCCGTGGCGCTCTGGCTCCTGCTCGAGCGCACGCGGCTGGGCGCCATGATCCGAGCCGGGGTCGATGATCCCGACATGGCGCGCGTCGTCGGCATCCGGGTGTCGCAGATCTTCACGATCGTGTTCGCGCTCGGCGCGGCGCTGGCCGGCTTTGCCGGCATCATCGGCGCGCCGATCCTGTCGGTCTATCCGGGGCTCGACCAGGACATGCTGCCGCTCGCTCTGGTGGTGGTGATCCTCGGCGGCACCGGCAGCCTGCTCGGCTCGTTCGTCGGCAGTTTGATTGTCGGATTCCTCTACAATTTTGGCCAGGCGCTCTTGCCGGAGCTGGCCTATTTCATTCTGTTTCTGCCCATGCTGCTGGTGCTGGTGCTGCGGCCGCAGGGTCTTTTCGGCAGGCAGTTGCCATGAGCCGCGGCATTCTCGGCCTTGCCGCACTTGTCGTGGCGTTTCTGCTGCTTGTGACGCTGCCGTTGTGGCTCACACAGATTTATTACGTCAACGTCGCCAGCCAAATTCTGTTCTATGCGATCTTCGCCTACGGCGTGAACCTTTTGCTCGGCTACGCGGGCTTGGTCTCGCTTGGACACGCCGGTTTGTTCGGCATCGCAAGCTACGCAACCGCCTACCTGCTTGCCGCCGGCTTGGGCCACACGCTGTCGATCATCGGAGCCCTCGTTGTCGGATTGCTCTCGACGGCCGTCTTTGCCGCCCTGTCGCTGCGCACCAGCGGCATCGGCTTCATCATGATCACGCTTGCGCTGGGCGAAATCCTCTGGGGCCTCGCCTATCGCTGGATCAGCGTCACCAATGGCGACAATGGCATCAACGTCCACAGCCGGCCGATGCCCTTCGGCATTGCGCTCACCTCGGCCGAGGCCTTCTACTACGTCACGCTGGTGGTGTTCCTGGTATGCGTGGTTCTGGTCGCCATCTTCGTGCGCTCGCCGCTGGGCGCGGCCTTGCGCGGCACCCGCGACCAGCCGCGGCGGATGACGGCGCTCGGCTATCACGTGTGGATGATCCGCTTCTGGGCCTGCATGTTTTCGGGACTGCTGACCTGCATCGCGGGCATTCTTTTCGTCTACTATAACCAGTTCATCAGTCCGCAGACGCTCGCGCTCACCTCCTCCGCCGAGGTCGTGCTGATGGTGATCTCGGGCGGGCCGGCGACCCTGCTCGGGCCGCTTGTCGGCTCCGCGCTCGTCGTCATCGTGAAGTCGGTGGTCAGCGGTTACATCGCGCGTTGGAATTTCCTGCTAGGCGCGATCTTTGTCGCCATCGTCATCCTGATGCCGGAAGGGCTCGTGCCCGGCACTGTGCGGCTGTGGAAGCTGGGGTGGCGCAAGACGAAATCGCGCCGGCCGAGCGTGCTTGAAACCGGAGGACCGCCGGCATGAGCGCGCTTACGGTTTCCGCCTTGCGCAAATCGTTCGGCGGCCTGCACGTCACAAAGAACGTCGACCTCAATGTCGAGCCCGGCGAGCGGCGCTTGATCATCGGACCGAACGGCGCCGGAAAGACCACCTTGTTCAACCAGATCACGGGCGACCTGACGCCAGATAGCGGCACGATCAGGTTGTTCGGGCAGGACATCACGCAAGTGCCGGCCCGCCGGCGCCCGCATCTCGGCATGGCGCGTACCTACCAGATCATCACCCTGTTCGCGCGCGATACCATCATCCACAATGTGATGCTCGCTTTGCTCGGCTTGTCAAAATCGCGCTGGAATCCTTTCATGGATCTCGGGCGCCAGCGTCACCTGGTTGACGATGCCCGGCGCGCCATCGAGAGCGTCGGATTGGGACACATCGCGGAACGGCCGCTGGCGCAGACCTCCTACGGCGAGCGCAGGCGCGTGGAAATTGCCATGGCGCTGGCGCAAAACCCCAAGGTGCTGCTGCTCGACGAGCCGTTCGCCGGACTTTCGATCGACGAGCGCCGCGACGTGCAGAAGCTGCTGCTGGCGATCCCGCGCGACGTCACCATGATCATGATCGAACACAACATGGACGTGGCGCTTGATTTTGCCGACCGCATCACCCTTCTGCATTTTGGCGAAGTGATCGTCGAAGGCACCCGCTCGGAAGTCGTTGCCGATCCACGCACGCGGGAGGTCTACCTTGGCCACTAGCGCGCTCACGCTCCAGCACATCAATGCCTTTTATGGCGACAGCCACGTGCTGCAGAACGTTTCGTTCGAGCTTGGCGAAGCCCGCATGCTGGGGCTGCTCGGACGCAATGGCGCCGGCAAGTCCACCTGCATGAACGTGTCGGTTGGCTTGCTGCATCCGCGCACCGGAGACGTCGCGGTGTTCGGAAAGCGCGTGACTCACCTGCCGCCTGAGCAGATCGCCGCACACGGGGTGGCGCTGGTGCCGCAGGGCCGGCGCATTTTCAAGAGTCTTACCGTGCGCGAGAACCTGATCGTCGCGGCGCGCAGCGCCGGCGGCAACGGCAGGCACGCCCCGTGGACCATCGACACAGTGTTCACGATGTTTCCGCGGCTTGCCGAACGCCGCAATCAGATTTCCGCGCATTTATCCGGCGGCGAGCAGCAGATGCTGGCGATCGGCCGCGCCCTGATGGGCAATCCTCGCGTGCTGCTGATGGACGAGCCCTCGGAAGGCCTCGCGCCGCAGATCGTGCACGAAGTGATGAACACGATCCGCAAGCTCAAGGAGAGCGGCCTCTCGATCGTGCTGGTCGAGCAAAATCCAACGCTGGTGTTCGATGTGGCAGACGACATCGTGATCCTCAACAGCGGCCATGTCGCGGTGGTGTCCACGCCACAGGAGCTGACCGAAAAGAAGGTCGACCTGACGCAACACCTGGGGGTCTTTTAAAATTTCCACATCGACATGGCCGGGCTTGTCCCGGCCATCCACGACTTGGTTAAAGATGAGAAGAGATGGATGCCCGGCACAAGGTTTACACTCGGGCCGGCAGAAGGCCGGACCCGTGTGCCGGGCATGACAAATTGAGAGGCAATCAGGAATGGCCGACATCTGGAATAAATATGCCAACACCGCCGCGCGCAAGCACGGCAAGCCCGGACGCGAGGTCAGACCGAAAAGTCTCACGCTCGATATGCATGCCCATGTCGCCGTGCCGCGCGTCGCGGAGATCGTGGCGCCGCATCTCAAGCAGGCGACCGATCCGCTGGTTGCCACGTCGACTCCCGAGACCCAAGCGCTCATGGCAAAGCAGGCGTCGGACATCCGCACACGCATGAGCACGACGGACGAACGCTTCGCGGCAATGGACGAGATGGGCGTCGATATGCAGCTTATTTGTCCCGCGCCGCCGCAAATCTACTACTATCTGCCGGTCGATATCGGCGTTAAGGCCGCGTGTGCGCTCAACGACGGCATCGCCGAGTATGTCGGCAAGCACAAGGACCGGCTGGTCGCGCTCGGTGGCGTGCCGATGCAGGACGGCAACGAGGCGGCGAAAGAGGTCGAGCGCGGCATGAAGCACCTCGGCTTCAAGGGCGTCGAAATCCTCACCAACGTCAATGGCAAGGAGCTGTCCGATCCGGCGTTCGCGCCATTCTGGAAGAAGGCCGAGGAACTCGACGCGCTCGTTTTCATTCATCCGACCGGCTTCACGCAGCCGCAGCGTTTTGGCAGGTTTTACTTCAACAACGTGATTGGTAATCCACTCGATACGACGATGGCGCTGCACTACCTGATCTTCGACGGCGTCTTTGAGCGACACCCCAAGCTTCGTGTTCTGGCGGCGCACGGCGGCGGCTTCCTCGGCGCCTACTCGGGCCGCATCGATCACGCCTGGGGTGCGCGCTCGGACGCGCACGGCGACTTGCCGCATCCGCCGACGACCTATTTGCGCCGCAACGTCTATTTCGACACGGTCGTTTTCACGCCGCACCAGCTCGAAGCGCTGGTGAAGACCTATGGCGGGGACCGCATCGTGCTCGGCACCGACTATCCCTTCGACATGCTCGAATACGACCCGATCGGCCACGTCGCGTCGGTCGACAATCTCGACAATTCGACCCGCGCCGCGATCTGCGGCGGCAATGCGAAGACGCTGCTTGGGCTCTGAGGTGTTGATCCCTCCCCTGCAAGGGGAGGGTCGATCCGAACGAAGTGAGAATCGGGGTGGGGTTCATTCGCGAAGGCGACGTGACCCAACCCGGCTCGCTTCGCTCGCCACCCTCCCCTGCGGGGGAGGGATTCACGCATACAGGAAGTCCAGCGTGGCCGTTTCGGTGAGGACCGCGTCGGCCGTACTGTGACGGCCGGCGCGCGCCTGCTCTTCCTGCGTACGCGAAGCTTGCAGGTAGGCGCCGAGATGGCGCGCGCGCTCGATGATCCGGTAGTTTTCCGGCAGGCGTGCCGCTTCAAAGCGCTTCAACGCCGCCGGAACATCCGACTCCGCCTGCAAGGCTTCCGCCAATGCTGCCGCGTCATCAGCGGCCTTCGATACGCCGGCCGCGACGTGCGGCCGCGCAACAAAGGCCGCATCGCCGAGCACGGCGACGCGGTCGAACGCCATGTGCGGCGATTCAAGATCGTAGATCGGCTGCAGGATCGGCTCGTCGATCACGCGCACGATCTGCCGGAAATACGGCGCCAGAAGCCGCTCGGCCGCCGCCCGCATCTCTGCAATCGCATCGCGCCGGATCAGCGGCGGCGGAATCGAAATCGCGTGCGTCACCCCGCTTTCATCGGTGAGCAGCCATTTCAGCTTGGCGTGCTCGTCGGCGGGCCGGTACCAGATCACGTTGAAACGGCGATGGCCGGGGCGCAGATCATTGTCCGGGCCGGCCACCGGATAGCCGAGCATCTGTTCGCCGGGCGGCAGACAGAACGTCATGTAATTGAACATCGCGCGATGCGCCGCCGGCGGAATCGCGTCTTCCGCGAGCAGCGCCCGCCATGCCGAATAGCCGACATAGCGTGGCAGCGCCTCAGGAAAAACCTGCTGGCGGACCGTCGAGCGAATTCCATCGGCGCCGACCAGCAGATCGGCTGTGACGGCTTCCCCGTCGGCAAAATGGGCCGTTATTGCCGCGGATTCTTGCGTCAAACCGGCCAGTATCCGCCCGCGATGATAATGCTCCGGCGGCAATCCGTCGCGGAGCAATCGATAAACGCGCTCCCAGGCGGTCAGCACCTGCGGGCATTCCACCTCGCTGATGAGCTTGCCCTCGGTATCGAGGCATTTGCGGGTGTGCACCACGACACCGAGATCGGCGGTTTCGAGCCCCAGCGTCTTGAGCCGCGCGATCAACTCGGCCTGTGCGACAATTCCCGCGCCGCGGCCGGATAATTCGCTCTCCACCCGCTCGTAAATGTCGACGTCCCAGCCGGCGCGGCGCAGCAGCAAGCCGGTCAAGAGCCCGCTCATCGAGCCGCCAATGACGATCGCACGCCCTGCCGAACCGGCCACTATTGCCTCAATCTTCCGCTTTTCCTCACTATGCTATATATGACAGCAAATAGCAGCGGAGGAACGCCATGGCCCTGACCATGCTCGATAAGACCGCGGAGAAGACGGATAAATTGCAGTGGCCCGCGGAGATCGCGGCCGAATTCGAACGCGAGTCCAAAAATCAGAACCCATGCGTCGGCAACATGCTGTTGTCGGAAACCGAGCGAACGCGGGTGTGGATGATCCGTCTTGCACCCGGCGAGCGTATCGGATTTCACCGGCACGTCCTGGATTACTTCTGGACATCCGTGAGCGGCGGCCGCGGACGCCAGCATGTGCACGATGGCACCACGGTCGAATACACATACCAGCCCGGCGAGACACGGCACGAAACCTATGGCGCCGGCCACTTCAAGGTGCACGATCTGGAAAACCTCGGTGACCGCGAGATGGTGTTCATGACGGTCGAATTCAAAGACAGCGCCAACAAGCCGATGACGCTGCCGGATCGCGTGCGCGCCAGCGCGGCTGCGTGACCTGATTTCCAATGGGCGCCCGCCCCGGCCCGCATGCCGGAGCGGGCGCTTGTTATTTTGCTGTGGCGTTCCTGTTCTGTCTGAAATAACAACAGACTAGCCAACGCGCTCCCTATCCTGCACACTGACGCGCAAACCCGGCGGGGCGGGAATAAAAATACGCGGGGACCGGGAGGAAATGGACTTTCCCTTCGAGCTGCTGATCAACGCCGTGATCGCCGGATTGCTGCTCGGCGGGTTTTATGCCGCGGTGACCGCGGGCATTTCGATCTCGTTCGGCATGCTCGACATCGTCAACATCGGGCATCCCGCGTTCATCATTCTCGGCTCGTACATCGCCTACTATTTCAACATCAATTACGGCGTTGATCCGATTCTCACCTGTCTCATCCTGTCGCCCATCTTTTACTACCTCGGCACCGCGATTTATCAGGTCTACCATTTGTCGTTCGAAAAGCGCGGCCAGCAGTCGCTGCGGGGCCTCGCGTTTTTCTTCGGCGTACTGTTCGTCACCGAAGTGCTGCTATTGCTCGCGTTCGGCGTCGACTACCGTTATGTCAAAACCGATTATATCGGCCCGAGCATTCATTTCAGTTTCGTTGACTTGCCCTTGAGAATGCTCGTGCCCTGCATCGGCTCGCTGATCCTGTTCGGCGGGCTGCAACTGTTCATCAGCCACACCTTTACCGGCCGCGCAGTGCTTGCGGTATCGCAGGACCAGCTGGCGCTGCAACTGATGGCGGTCGACCCGATTCGCATCAAGCGCATCGCCTTCGGCGTGTCGATTGCCGTTGCGGCGATGGCCGGCGCATTCCTGATCATCATCCAGCCGGTCGAGCCATCGGTCGGCCGCGAATATATCGGCCGCGTGTTCGCCATCTGCGTCCTCGGCGGGATGGGCAGCATGCCGGGCACGCTGATTGCCGCCATTTTGCTCGGCGTCATCGAAAGCATCACGGCGACGTTTTACGGGCCATCGTGGGCGCCGGCGGTGTCCTTCGGTGTTTTGCTGCTGACGCTCGCCTTCCGCCCCTCCGGAATATTGGGGCGCTGATTCGATGCGAATGCCGTTCTTCATCCTCGCTTCGATCGTGGTGGCGATCGTCATCTTCTTTTTGATGCGGCTGCCGAACATCGAATATCTGTTCGTCGCCGGCTATACGATCGTGCAATACATCGTGCTGTCGACTGCCTGGAACATTCTCGGAGGCTATTGCGGCTACGTGAACTTCGGCTCGGCTGCCTTCTTCGCGCTCGGCGCCTACAGCACGGTGACGCTCGCGACCTTCGGCCTTCAGCTCGACGAACTGGTGCCGGAAAGCCTGGCGCCCTACTTTCATTTGATCTTTCCGCTGCCCATTCCGGTCCTGATCGTGATCGGCGGCATCGTGTCGGGCATCGTCGGCTTCGGCACCGGCTATCTCACCCTGCGGCTACGCGGCGCGTTTTTCGCCATTGCGACACTGGCGTTGTCGGTGGTCCTGGCAACGCTGGTGGTCAACTGGGATTTCGTCGGCGGCTCCGGCGGCGCCTACGTTGTGCGGCCCGGCACGTTCCCCGGACTCGGCAGCTACATGCAGTATCTGTTTCTGCTCATGCTCGGGCTCGCCGTCCTCTCCGTCGTGCTGGCGCGCTGGATCGAGCGCTCGCGGCTTGGCTACGGCTTCGCCGCCATTCGCGATGACGAAATGGCGGCGGAAGCGTCCGGCGTGCCGACCTTGCGGCTCAAGCTGATCGCCACCACGCTATCCGGCGCCTTGATGGGCATGGCCGGCGCGCCCTTCCCCTACTACATCGGCTATCTGGCGCCGGCTTCCGCTTTCGGCCTCGAATACGCGGTCAATTCCATCGCCATGCCGCTGATCGGCGGCACGACCAGCTGGATCGGCCCTGTAATCGGCACGATCCTGCTCGGAACGCTGCAACAGGTCACGACCGTCACCATTTCCTCCGCGGTCAACGTGCTGCTGGTCGGCGTGCTGCTTATCGCGTTCGTTATCATCGCGCCGAACGGCATCGTCGGACTGGTGCAGGAACGGCTGCGCACGCGGAGAATGAAATGACCGCGCTGCTCAGTGTGCAGAACGTCGGCAAGCGCTTCGGCGGTTTCGTCGCGCTCGACGGCATCAATCTTGACGTTCAAGCCGGCGAGCGGCTCGGATTGATCGGCCCAAACGGCTCGGGCAAGAGCACGCTGGTCAACTGCATCTGCGGCACGCTGCGCAACGAACAGGGCAGCGTGCATTTCGACGGCCAGCTCATGAACGGTTTGGCCGCGCACGAACGCACGCATCGCGGCCTTTCGCGCAGCTTTCAGTTGCCGCGGCCGTTCCCGAGCCTGACGCTCGCCGAAAACCTGCGCATTCCGATGCTCTATACCGTGCACCGCCGCGGCGGCACGCCGCTGCATGCCGAGAATATCGACGCGCGCTGCCACGAGCTGCTGCAGCTGGTGGATCTTGAGAAGAAGGCGCGCCATCTGCCGCGCGATCTGACGCAAGTCGAGATGCGCAAGCTCGAGCTTGCCCGCGCCATGGCGGCGGAGCCGAAGCTGCTGATCGCCGACGAGGCGATGGCCGGCCTTTCCCATTCCGAGATCGAGGACATTCTCGCGCTGCTGATGCGGCTCAATGAAAGCGGCATCACCGTCATCATGATCGAGCACATTATGACCGCAGTGATGAGCTTCTCGCAGCGGCTGGCGGTGCTCGTCTCCGGCAAGAAGATCGCCGACGGCAAGCCGGCGGACGTGGTGCGCGACCCCGACGTGGTGAGGGCTTATCTTGGCGAATAGCATCACCATCGAGAACGTGCACGCCGCCTACGGATCGGTGCGGGTGCTGGAGGACGTGACGATCACCGTCAATTCCGGCGAAACGGTCGCGCTGCTCGGCACCAACGGCAACGGCAAAAGCACGCTGATGAAATGCGTGATGGGCATCGTGCGCCCGATCTCCGGCCGCATCGTCGCCGAGATCGACGGCGAGAAGCACGACCTCGTCGGTCGAACCACCGAGCAGATCGTCGATCTCGGCATCGCGCTCGTTCCCGAAGGCCGGCGGCTCTTCCCCAAGCTGACGGTCGAGGAAAACCTGCTGCTCGGCGCGTCGCGCAAGAAGGCACGGGCGCAGATCAAGGCCAACATGGATTTCTGCTTCGAGGCGTTCTCGCGGCTCGCCGAGCGGCGCCATCAACTCGCGGGCTCGATGAGCGGCGGCGAGCAGCAGATGCTGGCGCTGGCGCGTGCGCTGATGCTGTCGCCGCGTATCCTGCTGGTCGACGAGCCCTCGGTCGGGCTTGCGCCGCTTTTGGTGAGCCGCACCATCGACGCGATCAAGCAGCTCAAGGACCACTATCAGCTCACCGTGCTGATGGCGGAGCAGAACTTCAAGCAGGCCGTGCGCATCGCCGACCACGGGTACGTGATCGTGCACGGCAAGATCGCATTCGAGGGTCGCTCGGCCGACGAGCTCAACAACAACGACCTTGTGCGCAAGCTTTATCTGGGGATGTGATCCTTACCCGTCATTCCGGGGCGCGGCCGAAAAGCCGCGAACCCGGAATCCATAACCTCGGCGCTGCGGAGTATGGATTCCGGGCCCGCTCGTTTCACTCGCGTCCCGGAATGACGAACGGCGCGGAATTGCTCCCGCGCCGCAATTGTTTCGCTACCGTAAGCCGCTTATTTCAGCGCCTTCGCATAGGGGTAGATGACGTTGCCGGTCTTGAGGTCGGCGGGCGTGAGCACCGTCTGGTAGCTCATGCCTTTCCACGTCTCGAGACCCGCGCCCGGCTTGATGTCGTGATACTGCACCTGCAGCATGCGCGACTTCGCCCATTCGCCGCCCACACCCTTCTCGAACGTGATGTCGCCCATGATCGTCTTCATGGTGTGCGTATGCATGTACTGGGCGAGCTTGTCGTCGTTGATGCTCTTGGTCGCCTTGATCGCGTCCGCTAGCATCTCGAGATAGGCGTAGCCCCAGGTACCGAGATAATAGCCGAGCGGATCGACGCCCTCGGACTTGGCGCGCGACTGATAGACCTTCAGGAACGCGTTGGTCGCCGGGGTCGCCATCGACGGCACCCAGGTCTCGTAGTTGATGATCCCGTTCAGCGCCGGGCCAAGCTTCTGCTTGAAGACGGTCGCCTGCAGCCCGACCATCGCGCCGCCGAGCATCTTCGGCGTGAAGTTGAGCTCCTTGATCGAGTTCAGCATGCCGACCGAATCGTTCGGATATGAGCAGACGATGACGATGTCGGCATTCGCCGCCTGCAACGCGCGCACGATCGGCGAGAAGTCGGTGGTCGTGGGCGGATAGCTCTTGTCGTAGACGATCTTGACGCCGAATTTCTTGGCGTTGATGCGGGCGCCCTCGCAGGCATTCTTCGAGAATTCGAGATCCGACCAGGCAAGCGACAGTGTCTTCGGCTTCGGATTCTGCTGGGCCGCTACCTGGAAGACGCCCTCGGTGAACGCCGGCTTGGTGTCGGGGCCCGACGGCAGCATCGAGAAATATTTCGGGTAGTGGAATTTGCTGTTCACCGCGAGGCCGAACAGGCCGATGAAGACCTTGCCCTTGGCGATGATGACCGGCATCGCGGGCGCGATCATCGCTGTCGCATACGGGCCGACGACGAGATCGACTTTGTCGACGTCGAGCAGCTTGGTGTAGATGCTCGGCACGTTCGACGGCGTGCTCTGATCGTCGTAGTAGATGAGCTTCACCGGACGTCCGAGCAACCCGCCGTTCTTGTTGACGTCCTCTTCCCAGATTTTCGCACCGAGCAGCGCCTGCTTGCCGTTCGCTGCAAGGCCGCCGGTCAAGGCCATGCTGAAGCCGATTTTGATCGGCTCCTTGTTCTGCGCATTGGCCGCGCTGCCGGACATCGCGACGCCGGTGACGGCGAAGGCCGCGCCGGCGATGCACGCGAGCACCCGGGATTTCAGGGTATTCAGCATTGTTTCCTCCCGATTAAACATTGTTTTGCGGCATCTTACGCGTATTTCAAAACTGGAAGCTAGTGGGGATTTTGCCCGCCGCTGCCCACTCAGACCCCCTCCACCATGATCGTTTCCACCTCGCCGGCTCCGCTGCGCCGGAATGCGGCGGCGCTGTCATATTCAGGCGATTTGAAGCAGGCGACGCCTTGCTCGAACGTGGGAAACTCAATCACAATAAAACGATGGAATTTGTCCGGCCCTTCCATGATCTGAAAACGGCCGCCGCGCGCCAGCACCTTGCCGCCGTACTTGGCGATGATATCGGGGACCTGATCGGTGTACTTCTTGTATTCGACCGGATCGTTGATCTTCGAACGCGCGACCCAATAGGCAGGCATGTGAGAACTCCGTTTTAGCCGCTGTGCCCGGCCCGCGTGCAAACCTTGTGTCGGGCATCCATGTCTTTCATCCTTGAGACTATCCGAAACGTGGACAGCCGGGACAAGCCCGGCCATGACAAGAAAGCGACCGCCATGGCTCGACGCATCATCGACATCTCGGTGCCACTGGAGAACACTGTGTTTGCCGATCCGCCAGGCTATGGGCCGACGATCGACTATCTCGATCATCAGGCTACCGCGCAGAACGTCCTCAATTTCTTTCCCGGTCTGAAAAAAGAAGACCTGCCCGACGGCGAAGGCTGGGGTTTCGAATGGGTGAAGCTCTCCACCCACTGCACGACTCATCTCGACGCGCCGTATCACTTCGCCTCGACCATGGACAACGGCAAGCGCGCCATCACCATCGACGAGGTGCCGCTCGAGTGGTGTCTTCAGCCCGGCGTGAAGCTCGACTTCCGCAAATTTCCGGACGGTTATGTCGCCACCGCGGCGGACGTCGAAGCTGAACTCAAGCGCATGGGCCACACGCTCTCGCCGCTCGAGATCGTGGTGGTGAACACGTCAGCCGGAGAAGCTTACGGGCGTCCCGATTATGTCGCCAAGGGCTGCGGCATGGGGCGCGAGGCCACTCTTTATCTGCTCGAGCGCGGCGTGCGCGTCACCGGCATCGACGGCTGGAGCTGGGATGCGCCGTTTATCCACACCATGAAGAAATATGCCGAGACGAAAGACGCGAGCATCATCTGGGAAGGCCATCGGGCCGGCCGCGAAATCGGCTATTGCCACATCGAGAAGCTGCACAATCTCGAACAATTGCCGCCGACCGGTTTCATGGTGAGCTGCTTTCCGGTCAAGGTGCGGGGCGGCTCGGCCGGCTGGACCCGCGCCGTGGCGATCCTCGACGCGTGGCCGGCCCCATGAAAAATCTCACGATCGATGCCGGGCGACTCTGGGACGACCTGATGCAGACTGCAAAGTTCGGCGGCACGGCAAAAGGCGGCATCTGCCGGCTGACGCTGACCGAGACCGACCGCGAGGTGCGCGACTGGTTCAAGGCCGCCGCCGAACGGATCGGCTGCACCGTCACGGTCGACGACATGGGCGTCATGTACGCGCGGCGTCCCGGCCGGCGTGACGACGTTCCGCCGATCGCCATGGGTAGCCATCTCGACACGCAGCCGACCGGCGGCAAGTTCGACGGTACGCTTGGCGTGTTTGCGGCGCTGGAAGCCGTGGCGAGCCTGCATCGCGCCGGTTACGAGACCTTCGCGCCGATCGAGATCATCAACTGGACCAACGAGGAAGGATCGCGCTTCACGCCGGGCATGATCGCATCCGCGGTTTTTGCCGGCGCCTACACGCGCGACTGGGCCTACGCGCGGCACGATCGTCGGGGCGAGACATTCGGAGAAGCGCTGAAGAAGATCGGCTACCGCGGCACGGAACGTTGCGGCAGCCGCGAGTTCTCGGCGTTCTTCGAGGTCCACATCGAGCAGGGCCCCTACCTCGAAGCGGAAGGCAAGGAAATCGGCGTCGTCACCGGCGTGCAGGCCATGCGCTGGTACGAAATGACGATCACCGGCAATGACAGCCACGCCGGCACCACGCCGATGCCGCGGCGGCGCGACGCGCTGCTGGGCGCCGCGCGCATTGTCGAAGCGGTCAATGCCTGCGCGCGCCAGTTTCCCGAAGCCGTCGGCACGGTCGGCTTGCTCGAAACCAGGCCCGGATCGCCAAACGTCATACCCGGAGAGATCTATCTCACCATCGACCTTCGCGATCCGGACGCCGCGATTGTCGAGCGCATGGAAAGCGAAATACTCGGGCAAGCCAAGCGCATTGCCGAGGACATCGGCCTGACGATTGCGGCCAAGACGATCCTGAACGAACCCGCAGTGCAGTTCGATTCCGACTGCGTCGCTGCCGTCCGCGCCGCCGCGCATGCGTCCGGCTACAGCAGCCGCGACATCATTTCACGTGCCTGGCACGATGCCGCTTACGTTTCCCGGGTCGCACCGGCGGCCATGATCTTCGTGCCCTGCCGCGACGGCATCAGCCACAACGAGGCGGAATTCAGCTCGAAGGAGCAGTGCGCCGCCGGCGCGCAGGTTCTGCTGCAAGCCGTCCTGGATTTTGATCGGCGGTTGAGCGACCGTTCCGCCCGCAAATAGGCTCAGGTCATTGCCGCTCCGCTGAAGGCGCCGGTAGTTCCGGCGCGTGGACGCAATGCAGCCCATCGCCGAAGCTGCCGGCTGTTGACCATCCGGCCGGTATGGCTACCATCGCCCCCGCAAGGCTTCGCTTCAGAAACGCACAACAGCCTTGCGGGGGAGACACTCATGGACAGACGCCGTTTTGTCGCCGGCGGCGCCGCTATGGCAGCGGCGCTCACGACCAGGCCGGTTTTCGCCGAAGACGCCTATCCGTCGCACGCGATCACCATCATCAACGCTTTTCCGCCGGGCGGCGCGTCCGACGTGGTGACCCGTCCGCTGGCCGCGGCGATGGAGCCGATCGTCAAGCAGCCGGTGGTGATCGAAACCAAATCCGGCGCCGCCGGACAGGTTGGCGCGCAGGTAGCGGCGCACGCCGCGCCGGACGGCTACACGCTGCTCTCGCACATCACGTCGATTTCCGGCTTCGCCGAGGTCGACAAGCTGTTCGGGCGAACGCCAAAGTTCACGCGCGCCGATTTCATTCCGCTCGCGCGCGTGGTCGCCGATCCTTGCGTCCTGCTGGTCAACGACAAGCAGCCGTACAAGAACGTGAAGGAGCTGGTTGAGGACGCCAAGAAGCGCCCGAACGCGATCATTTTCTCTTCATCCGGCCTCTACGGCGCGCTGCATATTCCCACCGCGCTGTTCATGAAGGCTGCCGGCGACCTGAAGCTGCGGCATCTGCCGACCAACGGCGGCGGACCGGCCCTGACCGCGTTCCTCGGCAACAATTCGCAGGTGCTGGTGTCGTCGATCTCAGCGGCCATCACGCAGATCAAGGCCGGGAAGGCGCGCCCGCTCGCCATGTTCGGCGACAAGCGCTCGAAAGCGTTGCCCGATGTGCCGACGATGAAGGAGCTCGGCTACAGCATCGAATACTATCTCTGGGTCGGCATGTTCGCGCCCAAGCGAACGCCCGACAAGGTCGTCACCTATCTGCGCGGCGCGCTCGACAAGGCCGCCCACAGCGATGTGTTCAAGACCGCGATTGCAAACCTCGGCCAGGAGCTGGGTTATCTCGACCAGCCGGAATTCGCGGCCTTCTGGGACGCGGACGCGGCGCGCATCGAAAGCGCCGTGCGCACGATCGGCCGCGTGCAAGGATAGCATTGCCGCCCGACTTTCTTGCGGGGAGCGTGCGCGGGCATCGCAAGCGCTCCCCGGCCCCAGCATCAGGAGAAAACGATGGATCGGCGAACATTCCTTGTCGGCACCGCGGCCGCATTGGCTGCCAGACCGGCCTGCGCGCAAGAGACCTTTCCCTCGCATGCAATCACGATCATCAACGCGTTTCCGCCGGGCGGCGCCAACGACATCGTCACGCGCCCGATCGCCAGCGCGATGGAGCCCATTCTCAAGCAGCCGGTGGTCGTCGAGACCAAGGCCGGCGCGGCGGGCCAGGTCGGCGCCCAGGTGGCCGCAAGCTCGAAGCCGGATGGCTACACGCTGTTGTCGCATAACACCGGCATCTCCGGCTACGCGGAGGTCGACAGGCTGTTCGGACGGCCGCCGAAGACCACGCGCGCCGATTTCATTCCGCTGGCACGGCTGATCGCCGATCCCTGCGTGCTGATCGTCAATGCGCAACAGCCCTACAAGACGCTGAAGGAATTCATCGACGACGCGAAAAAGCGGCCGAACATGATCATCTTCAGCTCGGGCGGGCTTTACGGCGCGAGCCATCTGCCGATGGCGATGCTGCAAGCGGCCGCCGGCGGCCTGAAGCTCCGCCATCTGCCGACGAACGGCGGCGGCCCGGCGATCACGGCGCTGCTTGGGAATAACGTGCAGGCAAGCACGCAATCGGTGTCCGCCTCGCTCCAGCACATCAAGGCCGGCAAGCTGCGCGCGCTTGCCTCGTTCGGCGCGCACCGCTCGAAGGTGCTGCCGGATGTGCCGACGCTCAAGGAGCTCGGCTACAATCTTGAATATTATCTCTGGGTCGGCCTGTTCGCGATCAAGGGCACGCCCGCCAATGTCATCGCTACGCTCAGTTCGGCGATCGACAAGGCGGCGCACACCGACCAGTTCAAGACGACCGTCAGCAATCTCGGCCAGGACTACAATTACCTCAATGCCAGGGAATTCGCGGCATTCTGGGACAAGGACGCCAGGCAGGTCGAAGCGGCGGTGAAATCGATTGGCCGGGTGAAGGGCTGAACGTCATGCCCGTTCGCCACGCTGTCATCGCGCAAACATCCCCTTCCTCTCCCCGCGGATTGCCGGGAAAGCGAACACAATGACGCTGCGTGCGGACCATGTTGCCGGCGCCGCGTTCGTTGTCTTCGGCGCCGCGATCATCGCCGCGAGCGGCGACCTGCCCTTCGGCCAGCTGTCGATGCCGGGCTCGGGCTTTTTGCCCAAGATCGTCGCGTCGCTGATGATCGTATTCGGTCTGGCGCTGGTCGCGCGCGCCCGCGAAAGCCAGGCCTACGCTGACGTGTCGTGGAGCGACGGCAAGCACGCCGCCATGGTCACGGCGATCACCGCCGCCGCCATCGCGCTCTACACCGTGCTCGGCTTCCTGATCACAATGGTGCTGATGATCGTTGCGCTGCTCGTCGCGATCGAGCGGCGCAGGCTCCTATACGCCGTCGCCTATGCGCTCCTCGTGGCCGTGACCACCTACGCCGCGTTCGAATACCTGCTCAAGACGCCGATGCCGGAAAGTCCGTTCAGCTATTAGGGCCAGATGGAAACGACACTTCTTAGTCTGCTGCACGGCTTTTCGGTTGCGCTGGCGCCGAGCAACATTTGGTACGCATTCCTCGGCTGCCTGGTGGGCACGCTGGTCGGGGTGCTGCCGGGCATCGGCCCGCTCTCCGGCATCTCGATACTGCTGCCGGTGACCTTCGGCCTCAACGCCACGCAAGCCGTGATCATGCTCGCCGGCATCTACTACGGCTCGCAATACGGCGGCTCGACCACGTCGATTCTCATGCGCATTCCGGGCGAAGCCTCCTCGGTGATGACGTGCATCGACGGCAACGCGATGGCGAAAAAGGGCCGCGCCGGCGCCGCGCTTTGCATCGCCGCCGTGGGCTCATGGCTCGCCGGCACCTTCGGCGTGATCGTGCTTACGATCGTGGCGCCGCCGCTCGCGACGATCGCGCTGAAATTCGGCCCGCCCGAATACACCGCCTTGCTCGTGGTCGGCCTGATCTTCCTCGCCTACATGTCGTCGACCTCGCTCGTACGCACGCTGTTGATGGCGAGCCTCGGATTGATGTTCGGCATGATCGGCATCGACAACATGACGGGCCACTTCCGCTACAGCTTCGATCTCGCCGAGCTCGGCGATGGCGTCGGCATCGTGCCGGTCGCCGTCGGGCTGTTCGGCCTAGGCGAAATCTTGTCGACCCCGAGCCAGAAGGTGGTCGGCGAAGTGATCGCGCCGAAGCTGCGCGAGCTGCTGCCGAGCCGCCAGGAATGGAAAGAGTCGGTGATGCCGATCGGGCGCGGCTCGCTGCTCGGCTTTATCATCGGCATCATTCCGGGCTCGGCGCACATCATCTCGAGCTTTCTGTCCTACGCGCTGGAGCGCCGCCTCTCCGCTCATCCCGAGCAGTTCGGAAAGGGCGCGGTCGCCGGCGTCGCCGGGCCGGAATCGGCGAACAACGCCGCCTCGACCGGCGCCTTCGTGCCCATGCTGGCGCTCGGCATCCCCACCGGGCCGGTGCCGGCGGTGCTGATGGGTGCTCTCATGGTGCACGGCGTATCGCCCGGCCCGCAGCTCGTGACGGAGCATCGCGACGTATTCTGGGGCTTCGTCGCCTCGATGTATGTGGGCAATCTGATGCTGCTGGCGCTCAATCTGCCGCTGGTGAGCCTGTTCGTGAGCGTGCTGCGCATCCCTTATTCATATCTCTACCCGCTCATCATCATGTTCTGCATCGTCGGCGTCTACGAGGTGAACCACTCGATTGTCGATGTCTGGATCATGATGATCATGGGCCTGCTTGGCTATGCGCTGCGCAAGTTCAATTTCGATCCGGCGCCGCTGGTGCTTGGGCTGGTGATCGCGCCGATCCTGGAGCAGAGCCTGCGGCAGTCGCTGATCATGTCGAACGGCAACTACATGATCTTCTTCAACCGGCCGATCGCGCTGTCGCTGCTGCTCGTCAGCGCCGGACTGCTGGCGCTTTCCGCCTACGCGTTCGTCCGAAATCAGGCGGACTGGCGCACCAGGCTCGCCGAGGCGGAAGCCGGCGAGGCGGAATAGACTCGCCGGCGCTTTTTTTACCGCGCCGCTTCGCGCGCGTGCAGCGCCATGCCGACCAGCGCCGACCCGCCGAACACCAGGTTGATGCCGACCAAAAGCCCGATCGCCCAGGCCGCCGTGCTCGGCAGCCCGGCGAAAATCAAGGCGGCCAGGATCAAATCGACGATGCCGCTCGCCAGCATCCAGCCCCAGCGGCCGGACAACTCACGTTTGTGATCGAGCGCGAACATGATCGAAGCGACGCCCTCGATGATGAAGAACGCGACCAGGACGATCGTGAGCGACAGCGCGCCGCGCAGCGGCGACGCCAGCAACAGAAGCCCGACGACGATACCAAGCACGGCGGAAACCAGCGACCACCAGAAGCCGGGCGCATGCCGCATCCAGAACGTTGTCAGCAAGCCCATCACGCCGCTGACCAGGAACAGCCAGCCGATGATGATCGTCGCGGCGAGCGTTGCGAGCGGCGGCAGCGCAATCGCCGTCGCGCCGAGGACGATCAGGACGACGCCCTCGATGAGAAACAGAACCCAATGTTCGTGCAATGCGCTGGCCACCGCGCGCTGGACACGGGCCATATCAGGCTGGATCGTAGTCATGGCGACCTCCAACGTTCATCCGCTGGAGGATCATATAATATCGCAGACGACCCCGATATTGCACCGGCGGCCAACAAGGCGATCGGGCCCAACTAGGTGAAGATGCTTCGATTTCCGGCTCCGCCTAAGCCCACAGCCGCTCGTTTTGCAGGTTCTTGTAAATATCAGCCACGTATTCGCCGTATCCGTTGAACAACAGCGTCGGCCGCCGCTCGCCGGTGCCGATCAATTCCTCGGTCGCCTGGCTCCAGCGCGGATGCGGCACCTTCGGGTTGACGTTGGCCCAGAAGCCGTACTCGCTCGACTGCAGCGCCTCCCATAGCCCTTTCGGCCGCTTGTCGGTGAAGGTGAACCGCACGATCGACTTGATCGACTTGAAGCCGTACTTCCACGGCACGACAAGACGAAGCGGCGCGCCCATCTGCTTGGCAAGCGGATGTCCATAGGCGCCGGTCGCAAGGAACGTGAGCTCGTTTGCCGCCTCCGCCATGGTGAGCCCTTCGATATAGGGCCACGGGTACCACGGCTGCCGCTGGCCGGGCGCGACCGCCTTGTCCATGAACGTCTCCATGCGCACGTATTTCGCCGAGCCGAGCGGCCGCGCGAAATCGAGCAGCCTGGCGAACGGAAAGCCGGTCCACGCGACCGCCATGCTCCAGGCCTCGACGCAGCGATGGCGATAGGTGCGCTCCTCGAGCGTCATCTTGCGCATGAGATCGTCGATGCCGACTTCCTGCGGCTTCTCGACCATGCCGTCGATCTTCACCGTCCACGGCCTGATCTTCAGCAACTGCGCCTGCTCGGCCACGTCTTTCGAAGAATTGAATTCGTAGAAATTGTTGTAGTGCGTGTTGATTTTTTCATCGGTGATCGGCCGGTCGAGCGTGTATTTCGTGTTGCGCTTGGCGGGGTAAAGATCGGCGGTGGGGTCCGGCAGCTTGGCGAGGTCGGAAACGCGCTGCGCGGACGCAAGGCCCGGCGTCAGAGCAAGCATGCTCGCGCCCGCGATAACTGCGCGGCGATTGAGGACGAAATGCTCGGGCGTGGCGAGACGTTCGGGAATTTCCCAGCCGCGGCGGCGGATCACGTTCATGGGCTGACCTCGTGGAGTGACGCAAATCCAGAGGTACGGCCCGTCCGCCTCACTGGCAAATCACGGATGTGGGAAGAAGCCGCGGCGATTGCGCCCGTCTACCGCTGGTCCGGGACCTTAATGACCTGCCGAATTTCATTGCGGTCCGGGGTCTGCACGCGCCTTCGCTAAAGCTCCGGCGGGCGAGTGAGCAAGCCCGCCATAGCCTTGGCGGGCAGCGCATCGCTGGCGTGCTGCGCTGCGCCCGGGAGACGGCCGCTACTCCGCCGCCCTTCTCGCCGCGACGATCTGATCTGCCGTGCGGCCGGTCAGTTCCGCCATGTGGTCGAACTTGAACGTGAAGCTGCCGACGCCGGCGGTCGCCGAGCGCACCTCGATGATGAGGTCGCCGATCTCCGCCTCTGCCATCTGCGCGCGCACCACGTCCCAGCCGTCCCAGCCTTCGCGCGTGTCGAAGCCGAGAATCTGGCCGCGCCGGCCCGACAGGATCGCGTTCATCTTCGCCGTCGCTTCCGACGGGCAGACGATCTCGACCAGATGGATCGGCTCGAGCAGCACCGGGCTGCACTGCGGCAAGCCCTCGACGATGGCGATGCGGCCCGCCGTCTGGAACGCCATGTCGGATGAATCGACCGTGTGATACGAGCCGTCCACCAGCGCAACCGAGATGTCGACCACGGGAAAGCCGAGCGGCCCGTGCTTGAGCGCGTTGATCACGCCCTCTTCCACCGACGGAATGTAGTTGCGCGGCACCACGCCGCCCGTGATCTTCTCCTCGAACTTGAAGCCGGCGCTGCGCGGCAGCGGCTTGATGTCGAGCACCACGTCGCCGAACTGGCCGTGGCCGCCGGACTGCTTCTTGTGCCGCCCCCTGATCTGGATCGGCTTGCGGATGGTCTCGCGGTAGCCGACGGTCGGCGGCCGCGTGTTGACCGGGACTCCGTAGCGGTCGCCGAGGCGCTCGCCGGCCACGCGCAGGTGCATTTCGCCCTGGCCCCACATGACGACTTCGTGGCTTTCCGGATTGTGCACGATCGTGAGCGACGGATCTTCTTCGGTGAGCTTCGTGAATGCCACGCCGAGCTTGACGTCGTCCTTGCGCTCGCGCGCCTGCACCGCGACCGCCAGCACCGGCGCGTAGGGCTTGATGCTTGCCACCGCCGGATGCGCCTGTTTGCCGGTCGACAGCGTGTCGCCGGTTTGCGCGTGATCGAGCTTGCCGAGCGCGACCGTCTCGCCGGCCGCGGCCGGCCCGCGCTTTTCGGTGTGCGCCCCCATCAACTTGAACACGCCGGCCACGCGGCCCGCTTCGCGCTCCGGGGTGTTGAACGTCGTGCCGTCCGCGACCTGCCCGGCGAGAATCCGCGCGATCGACATTTTGCCGCCGTGCGTGGTGTGGAAGGTCTTGAGCACCACGGCCACCGTTTCGCCGCCGGCGTCGACGCCGAGCCGAGCCGCAGTTTCGGCGACGCCGGCCGATTCATGGCGCAGCGCCTTCAACAGACGCAGCACGCCATTCGTGCGCGTCGCGACGCCCATCAGCACCGGACAGATGACGCGCTCGCGCAAATCCTTGGCGAGATCGTCGAACACCTTGTCGCGCGGCGGCTCGATGTCCTCGAGCAACTGCTCCATCAGCTTGTCGTCGTGATCGGCGAGCTTCTCCAGCATCGAGAAGCGCGCGTCTTTCTTGCGGCCGAGGTCCTCGCCCTGAAGCTCGATGATTTCGGAAGGCGCGGCCTCCTTGTAGACGTAGGCCCGCTCAAGCGCGAGATCGACGAAACCCGAAATGAGATCGCCGTTCCAGATCGGAATTTGCCGCAGCACCAGCGGCACGCGCGACGCGGGCTGCAGCACGGACAGCGCTTCGGTCAGCCGCTTGTCGGCCTTGTCGATCTTGTTGAGAAAAAGAAAACGGGGAATATTGAGCTCTTCGAGCTCACGCAGAATGAGCTGAAGCTGCGGCACTTTTTTCTCGTCGGCCTCGCACACCACGACGGCCGCATCGATCGCCGGCAGCACGGCGCGCATGTCGTGGATGAATTCGATCGAGCCGGGGCAATCGATGAAGGTGTAATTGTCGCCCATGAAGTTGGTGGTGGCGACCGACACCTCGACGCTCATTTTGTGGTGGCGCGCTTCCTTGCCCGCATCGCCGACCGTCGTGCCTGCCTCCACCGTGCCCTGGCGCTGGATCGCACCGGTGCGGGCGAGTATCGCCTCCAGCAAGGTTGTCTTGCCGCTTTGAAACGGGCCCACCAGCGCGATGCAGCGTGGACCCTTCGTACTACCACCGTTGGGACCTGTGCCGTTCTGTCCCATTTTTGGCCTCCCTTGTCGGCGCGGGAGTTGGACCTGTTATCCCGGCCCGTCACGTTATCGTCTCAGGCCCGGCGCGAACTGGCAAGGGCGGAATTCGCGGCTGTGGGATCAATTGCTTTCCGTGAAGCTCAGATCGACGATGTTCTGCGCGTCCACGCTGCTTTTGACGAGTTTTTGAGATTTGAACCACGACAGTTCACGTTCGAGGTCGGCGACATCAAGCCGCGCCTGCGGGTCGACATACAACGCGCCGAGTTCCACCGCAGGAGCCGCGCCGTTCATCGGAAGTCCCGGATAGACGTAACGCGCGATCGTCATCGCCGCCGCGCGCGACTTCAAATCGGAGATGGGCTTGTTGAAGCGATCGTAGCGCGCCAGCGCCTCGGCATAGTCGGCTGCGCCGCGGCGATAGGCACGCACGAATTTGCCGGCCGCCGCGCGGCGCGCTTGCATCGTTTTGGTCTGGACGAACAGCGCGCCCAGCTGCGGCTCGCCGAATTCCGAGCACCACGTCATCAGGCGGCCAAGTCCCGCCATCATCAGTTGACGCGCGTATTGCACCGGAAGGATCGCGGCGTCGACCTGCCCGTTGGCGACCGCCTGCGCGACCGCCTTGTAGCTCTCCAGCGGCTTTATCCTGAACTCGGTGATCGCGAAGCGGTCGGCGCGCGCGATCTGGGCGACCTGATAGTGATAGATCGAGCCGAGGGCGGTTATGGCGATTGAACGGCCGCGCAAGTCGCCGGGCTTGTGCACGCCTCCTTCATAAGCCCCCACGGAGACCACAAGATCGTTGCCTTCGATGGCCCGCTTTTCGCGCGCCTGCGCGGCGACCAGCTTGATCGCGCCGGCGCCGGCAAGCGCGAACGCTTCGGCGCTCAGGTCGGCCAGGCCGAAATCGAGCGTCCCGGCGGCCACCGCCTGCACGACGGCAACGGGCGTCGGAAACGCCTTCATTTCGATGTCCAGACCTTCGGTCCTGAAATAGCCGCGGCTGTCCGCAAGGAACAGCGCGCCGTTGCTTGGCTCCCGGACGGTGCCGACCGTGATGTGTTCCTGCGCGACGGCCGGAAAGGTGAAGAAGAGGGCGGCTGAAATAATCGCGAGCGGGCGCCGGATCATGCGTACAGAGTAGCGAACACGCGAGCGATTCGCCCGCTTGTCATTCCATAGCCCCCGGCGCTGCGGAATATGGATTCCGGGTTCGCGCACTTTGTGCGCGCCCCGGAATGACAGAGTTTACGACAAATTCCCGCAGAAGCGCTGGATGCGGTGGCAGGCTTCTTCCAGATCCTCGGTCTTGGTCGCGTAGGAAATGCGAAACGCGGGGCCAAGCCCGAAGGCGGTGCCCTGCACCACGGCGACGCCTTCGGCTTCCAGCAGTTCGGTGACGAAATCCTCGTCCGTCTTCAGCACCTTTCCGGTCGAAGCCTTCCTGCCGATCGTGCCGGCGCAGGACGGATAGACATAGAACGCGCCTTCCGGTTTCGGGCACTTGATGCCGTTCGCCTGATTGAGCATGGACACGACGAGGTCGCGGCGCTCCTTGAAGATCTTGTTGTGCTTCGGAATGAAATCCTGCGGCCCATTGAGCGCCTCGACCGCCGCCCATTGCGAAACCGCCGTCGGGTTCGACGTCGATTGCGACTGGATCATCGCCATGGCCTTGATCAGCGGCTCCGGTCCGCCCGCAAAGCCGATGCGCCAGCCGGTCATGCAGTAGGCCTTGGAGCAGCCGTTGATGGTGAGCGTGCGCGGGTACAGCGACGGCTCGATCTGCGCCGGTGTCGTGAAGACGAAATCGTCGTAGACAAGATGCTCGTACATGTCGTCGGTCATGACATGCACATCCGGATAGCGCACGAGCACATCCGTCAGCGCCTTCAGCTCGGCGCGCGTATACGCGGCCCCGCTCGGATTCGACGGCGAGTTGAGCAGCACCCATTTTGTCTTCGGCGTGATGGCGCGATCGAGCTGCTGCGCGGTCATCTTGAAGCCGGTTTCCATCGACGTTTCGACCGCCACCGGCTCCCCACCCGCGAGCAGCACCATGTCCGGATAGCTCACCCAATAGGGCGCCGGGATGATGACCTCGTCGCCGGGATTGAGCGTGGCAACGAACGCATTGTAGAGCACCTGCTTGCCGCCCGTTCCGACCGTGATTTGCGGCGGCTTGTACTCGAGCCCGTTCTCACGCTTGAACTTCTTCGCCACCGCATCCTTGAGCTCGGCGATGCCGTCGACATTCGTATACTTCGCCGCCTTGCCGTCGCGGATGGCCTTGATCGCGGCCTCCTTGATGTTGTCCGGCGTGTCGAAGTCCGGCTCGCCCGCGCCGAGCCCGATGACGTTGCGGCCCGCCGCCTTGAGCGCGCGCGCTTTGTCCGTGACGGCGATGGTCGCCGACGGCTTCACGCGCTTGAGCTGGTCCGCAAGAAAGGCCATGGAAAACTCCAATCGATCAGCCGGGCTCGTTGTCGGCCTGTCGTACCGGCCCATAGCGGCAACAGCAAGACGCAAAGAATGATCGACCGATCAACGCTGTTGATGGCCCTTTCGCCTCCCCCGTGCGCGGAGAGAGAGTGTTAAGCCTGCGCTGCTAAACCCGGTCCCATGGCCGCCTGGATGGACAGCCTGCGCACCGGCACCTGGCTCACCCGCGAGCGGATGCGGCTGGTCGCGTTTTCGATTCTGGCGGCCGCCGTGCTCGGCACCGCCTACCTGGTCGCCACCTCCGATGGATTGAACGACCGCTTCAACCGGCCGCTCGGCACCGATTTCTCGAGCTTTTACGCCGCGGGAACGCTGGCCGCCGGCGGAACGGCGGCGGCGGCTTACGATCACGCCACTCATTTTGCGCGCGAAAAGGCGATCTTCGGCCCCGGGACGCAGTTCTATACGTTCCAGTACCCGCCTTTGTTCTTGCTCGTTGCGGGCGCGCTGGCGCGCCTCCCCTATGCGCTCGCTTTGGCCGTGTGGCTGGGCGCGACGCTTGCGCTCTATGTATTCGCCACTCGTGTGACGCTTTCTTCTTGCCTTGGCCTGGAAGGCAGCGATCGAGCGGCAGGCGCGCACGCGATCGAGAATGGATCTCCACGCGGCGCACCGCCGGCGCAGACCTCCCCTCGGGATGTGAAGAGCGAGTGGCTCCTGCTCACCCTCGCCTTCCCTGCCGTCTTCATCAATATGGGTCACGGGCAGAACGGCTTTCTCACGGCCGGGCTGTTTGGCCTGGCGCTTGCGCTGCTTGAGCGCCGCGCCGTCGTCGCCGGAATCCTGTTCGGGCTGTTGGCTTACAAACCGCAGTTCGGCCTGATGATCCCCCTGGTGCTGCTTGCCACCGGCCAGTGGCGCGCAATCGCCGCCGCCGGCGCCACTGTTATCGTGCTCGTCGTGGTGACGATCGCCGCATTCGGTGCCGCGCCGTGGCAGGCGTTCTTCGCCTCGTTGTCCTTTACGCGCACCGTGCTGCTCGAGCAGGGCGACGTCGGCTGGCACAAAATACAAAGCGTGTTCTCATGGGTTCGCATGTGGGGCGGGCCGGTGCCGCTCGCCTACTTCGTGCAGGGCGCACTCACGATTGCCGTCGCCGGCGCGCTTGTCCGGTTATGGCGCAGTAACGCCCCTTATCCGGTGAAGGCCGCGGCGCTGCTGATCGGCACGCTGCTCGCCACGCCATTCAGTCTCGACTACGACTTGATGCTTTTGGCGCCGGCGATCGCATTCCTGGCCGCCGAAGGGCGCGCAAACGGCTTTGCCCCGTGGGAAAAAAGCATGCTGGCAATGCTCTGGACCGTGCCGCTGCTGACGCGCTCCGTCGCGCACGTTGCTCTCGTGCCGCTCGCCGTGCCGGCGATGCTCCTGACCTTCGTCGTCCTGGTGCTCCGCGCAAGCGAGCCGAGCCCCCTGCATCTGCGGGCCGCCTGAGCGCCGGGTGCAGCACAGGACTTCCCGGTTTTGCATTGCAGCAGAAATGTCGTCATGTTCGCGTAAACGCGGCGACACATTCACACGCTGGTGATAAATTCTGCAGTATCCGTCATTCAAATGCCGGAGTTGGCTGACGTAGTCTCGCGAGACTACGGGGCCTGAGGCAGTCAGCATGTATACGCTTTATTCGATGCAGCGATCCGGAAACAGCTACAAGGTCCGGCTGGCCTTGGCGAAGCTCGGCATTCCGCATCGGCTGGTCGAGATCGACATCCTGCAAGGCGAAAGCCGCACGCCGGAATTTCTCGCCAAGAATCCGAACGGTCAGATTCCTCTGCTCGAGGTCGCACCCGGCCGCTACATCGCGGAATCGAACGCGATCCTCTGGTATCTCGCCGGCGGTACGACGCTGGCACCCGAAGGCCGCATCGAGCGCGCCGAGGCGTTGCAGTGGATGTTCTTCGAGCAGCACAGCCTCGAGCCGAATCTTGGCGCGGCTTTTTTCTGGCTGGCGCTGATCAAGGGCGGACGCGAGTTGCAGCAGCATGCGCTCGAGGATTGGACCGAGAACGGCTATCGCGCGCTCGGCGTCATGGAAAAGCATCTCACGAACCACCGCTACTTCGTCGATGAGCGCTACACCATCGCCGACATCGCGCTCTACGCATACACGCACGTCGCGCACGAATGCGACCTCGATCTGTCCCGCTTTCCGGCCATTCGCGCCTGGCTTGCGCGCGTTGCCGCCGAGCCGGGGCACGTGGCGATGGACTGCCAGCCGGAAGCGCTGGCGGTCGCCAAGTAGGTCAGGACATCCGCGTTGGTCGGCGCCCCGGGGGAAGGGCTGCCCGGAGGCGAAGCGGTCCTCCTCGCACCCGTCGACCCAAGGAATTTTAACGAAACATTAACCACAATCACGAAACCGCCCCGTTTCCTCACCAATTCCGCCCCGGTTGGGCCCGACGCCCGACGCGATCGGCTGCGATTTTGGCGGCATTGACGCATTGATTCGTTGGCTTGAGGCGCGCCGTGCGGCGATCCATTCATGTGGCTGGCTTTGAGCTTCCAGCCGACCGTCCGTTCGGACACGAGCGGCACACCCTTGCCCTCACGCAATTGGTCACCACCGCCGCGCTCGCCATCTGCACGTTTGCCGTCGCCACCGTGCTTTCAATCGGAATCGCGCGCGCGAACCCCGCCGACGTGGTGCTCGACAACCAGGCAAGCCTGTTTGCGGTCTCTCTGCTGCTCGGCCTGTTTTTCATCGGCGCGGGCGGCGTGTCGACGATGTTCTTCCGCCGAAGAAGCAGACGCTAGGAATCCTCCGGAACCGGCCGCGTGCGCACCCGGTTAAGTGGGTGTGCGGGCTTGCGGAGGATTCATGCGCGTCTCGGCGCGAGCGCTATCGCTGGTTGCCCTTGCGGCGATTTTCCTTGTCGGACGTGCAACGGCGGCGCCGGAAATTTTTCATTCTTCGGCCGGCGAACTCGCGGTCGAAACCGTCGCGCACGGTCTCGTGCATCCGTGGTCGCTCGCCTTTCTGCCCGACGGACGGATGCTGGTCACTGAGCGGTCCGGCCGCATGCGCATCGTCGCACGTGACGGCAAGCTATCCCCGCCGGTCGCCGGCGTGCCGAAGGTTTTCGAGCGCAGCCAGGCCGGCCTGCTCGACGTCGCGCTCGATCGCGAGTACGCGAAAAATGCGACCATCTATTTTTGCTACAACGCCGACAGCAGCAGCAACGTCGCGGTCGCCCGCGCGCGCCTTTCCGCAAACGGGGCACCGCGGCTCGAGGACGTGAAGATCATCTTTCGTCAAAAAGGTCCGCCCTCCCCGGGCGCCCTCAACGTCGCCTGCCGCATCGCGCAAGGATCGGACGGAAATCTGTTCGTTTCGCTCGGTGATCACTTCAGGCCGAGCAAGGACGCGCAGAATCTTTCGGACGACATCGGCAAGATCGTGCGCATCCGGCCGGACGGCTCGGTACCGCCCGGCAACCCGTTTGCCGACAAGCCAGGCGCGCGGCCTGAAATCTGGTCATACGGCCACCGCAACGCCGAGGGGCTCGCGTTCAATCCGGCGGACGGAAAGCTGTGGGAGCAGGAACACGGACCCATGGGCGGCGACGAGATCAACATCATCGAGAAGGGCAAGAACTACGGCTGGCCGCTTGTCAGTTACGGCGTGAACTACGACGGCACGCCGGTCGGCCACGGCAAGACGCATCAGGCGGGCACCGTGCAACCGGTATGGCACTGGACGCCGTCGATTGCGCCGTCCGGCATGGCCTTTTACGACGGCAAATTGTTTCCGGCCTGGCGTGGCTCGCTGTTCAATGGCGCGTTGAAATTCGAGTTGCTCTCACGCCTCACGCTGCAAGGCGAGAAGGTCGTGCATGAAGAGCGTCTGCTGCATGGATTGCGCGAGCGCATCCGCGACGTGCGCGAGGGTCCCGATGGCGCGATCTATCTGCTCACCGACAACAGCAAGGGACGCATTTTGCGCATCGCGCCTGCGAAATAATTAAATCGGCGCCCGGAAAACGAAGAAGGCGCCCGCTGCAATCAGCGCAAATCCGACGATGTAGTTCAGATTGATCGCTTGCTTGAGGTAGACGACCGAGAACACTGCGAAAATGACGAGCGTAATCACTTCCTGAATGGTCTTGAGCTGCGCCGGCGTGTAGACGTAGCTGCCGTAACGGTTGGCCGGAACCGCCAGGCAATACTCGACGAAAGCCAGGCTCCAGCTGAACAGAATGACGTAAAGCAGCGGCACCTCCTTGAAGCGCAGGTGCCAGTACCAGGCCGTGGTCATGAAGACGTTTGAGCCGATCAGCATGGCGATCGGCATGATGTAAGGCCAGGCGGGCATGAAGATCATCTCCGGAAGGAAGCGGTACTGATAACGCGCGAGCCGTTCAAAGGGTCGGCACGGCATCCGCCGCAGCAATAGCCGATTCGGGGCCGCCGAGACCTCGGGCACTGCAACAGCCGATCCGAGTGCGCCGCCGGGATATGCAAATTTTATGCGCCGTCATACGCTGGGCAGATGAACGACCCGAAAGTTCATCGCCGCGCGGAAATCACGAATCGGCCATCGTGCCCGCAATGCGGCCAAATCTTCGATTGCTGCCGCGACGGCGATTGCTGGTGCGCGGCGGAGCCCTATCGCCTTCCGCTGCCCGACACGCATGCGGCGCGGTGCCTCTGCCCGGCGTGCCTGCGCAAGCGCGTCGCCGCAACCGCGCCGCAGTAACGCAGGTCTGATCGGCCCGCCCCGAGACAACATCCGTTTCGGTCGTCTATAGAAAGCCGCCGCTATTCTGCGGTGGCCTTCCCAAGAGAGAATCCATGATCGACTTCTATGCGTTGACCAGCCCGAACGTACAAAAAATCTTCATCATGCTCGAGGAATGCGCGCTGCCCTACAACATGAAAACCGTCGACGTGTGGAACGGTGAGCAATTCACGCCCGAATTCACCAAAATCAATCCGCTGCAAAAGGTGCCGGCGATCGTCGATTCAGATGGCCCGGCTGGCACGCCATACACGGTGATCGAATCGGGCGCGATCCTGATCTATCTCGCGGAGAAGACCGGAAAGTTCATCCCGCACGAGCCGGCGAAGCGCTACGACACCATCCAGTGGCTGATGGTGCAGGTGGCGAACGTCGGGCCGATGTTCGGGCAGCACGTTCATTTCAGCCGGTTTGCGCCCCAGCCGCAGGAATACGGCGGCCCGCGCTACCGCACCATCGTGAACAAGCTGTTCGACCTTTACGACCGGCAGCTTGCGGCACATCCCTACGTTGCCGGCAATGACTACACCATCGCCGACATGGCCGCATTTCCCTGGCTGCGCAACGTTCAGTTGCTCAATGTCGATCTCGCCAGGTGGCCGCACGTGAAGACGTGGGTCGAGGAGATCGGGGCGCGCGACGCGGTCAAGCGCGCCCTCGCCAAAGTGGCCACGATCAAGTCCGTGCGCGACACGGCAACCGCCGATCAGAAGGACCGCTTTTTCAACCGGGGCAAATACGCCATTGCCTGAATTTCCGTTTGCCATGCTATCGACATGAACGGGACTTAAACTCCGTCATCTGCTAATTGTATGAACGACGCGCGCGGCGCCTCAGGCGTCGCGCGCATTGGTATTGAAGCCATGTTCCGCGCCTTCGAACGGCTATTGACCCTGACATCCGGACCGGCGCCCAGCGCGCCGCCGGCGGGCCTCGTCGCGTTCTATTGGCATTTCGTGCGGCAGTCGAAGGGCCTTTTCGTCGCCCTGTTCGCGGTCGGTTTCGTCGCGGCGTTGCTCGACGTCACCATTCCTGTCTTCATCGGCAAGGTCGTTACGCTCGTCACCAAAAGCGCGCCGGCAAGTTTATTCGCCGACCACTGGCCGATGCTCCTCGGGATGGCGGGCGTGCTGCTGCTGCTGCGTCCGCTGGCGTTCACCACGCAGCACATGTTGATGAATCAGGCGATCGCCGCGAATGTCTCGAACCGTATCCGCTGGCAGAATCACTGGCATGTGGTGCGGCAGTCCTGGGCCTTTTTCCAGAATGACTATGCTGGCCGCATCGCCACCCGAGTCATGCACACCGGACCGGCGATCCGCGAAAGCCTGGTCGCGCTGCTGACCGCGGTCTGGTTCATCGTCATCTACGGCACAAGCTCGCTCGTGCTTCTTTCTTCCGCCGATCGCTGGCTGGCGCTGCCGGTGCTGGTCTGGTTCGCCAGCTATATCGCCATGTTGCGCTTTTTCGTTCCGCGCATGCGCGACCGATCCAAGCTCGTGTCCGAAGCGCGCTCGATGCTCACCGGCCGCATCGTCGACACCTACACGAACATCGTCACCGTCAAATTGTTCGCGCGCGCCAAGCACGAGGACGCATATGTGCGCGACGCCGTCGATCATCATACCGGCCGCTTCCACGACGCGTTGCGTCTCAACACACTGTTCGGCCTGACGCTGACGGTGCTCAACGCAATGCTGATTACCGCCACCGGCGCGTTTGCGATCCTGTTGTGGCGGCAGGGGCATATCGAGGTCGGCACGGTGGCGATGGCGCTGCCGCTGACCACGCAGATCGTCTCGTCGTCAGGCTGGGTCGCCTGGCAGGTCACCGACATTTTCGAGAACATCGGCGTCGTGCAGGAAGGCATGCTGACGATCGCGCAGCCGCTCACCCTGACCGACAGGCCGGACGCGGCACCGCTTCGGGTCGAGCGCGGCGCCGTCCGTTTTGAAAATATCCGCTTCGGCTATGGCCGGCAGACCGGCGTCATCGAGGACCTCACGCTGGACGTGAAGCCCGGCGAAAGGATCGGCCTGGTCGGCCGCTCCGGCGCCGGCAAATCGACGCTGGTCAACCTGCTGCTGCGTTTCTTCGATCTCGAAGGCGGCCGCATCCTGATCGACGGTCAGGACATTTCCAAGGTCACGCAAGAGAGCCTGCGCGCGCAGATTTCCGTCGTCACCCAGGATACCTCGCTGCTTCACCGCTCCATCCGCGAGAACATCCGCTACGGCAAGCGGGACGCGGACGACGACGAGATCATCGCCGCGGCGAAGCTCGCGCATGCGCACGAGTTCATCCTCGAGTTGGAAGACTGGATGGGCCGGCGCGGCTACGACGCGCATGTCGGCGAGCGCGGCGTCAAGCTTTCTGGCGGCCAGCGTCAGCGCATCGCGATTGCGCGCGTGATCCTGAAGGACGCGCCGATCCTGGTGCTGGACGAAGCGACCTCGGCGCTCGACAGCGAGGTTGAAGCCGCGATCCAGTCCAGCCTCGGGACGCTGATCCGCGGCAAGACCGTGATCGCCATTGCGCACCGGCTTTCGACCATCGCGCAGATGGACCGGCTGGTCGCGCTCGACCACGGCCGCATTGTCGAACAGGGCACGCACGCGAGTCTCTTGCGCGCCGACGGCCACTACGCCGCGCTGTGGCGACACCAGTCCGGCGGTTTCATCAACACCGCCACGCAGGAAGCGGCGGAATAATCAAGTGCCGGCGTGCCCCGGATGCGGCGCAGCATAAAGCGATAGCGGAATGCTCCGACGCTGATCCGGGGCCTTTCTGGATTCAGAATATGTGAAGGTCCCGGGTCTGCAACGCACCGCTTCGCGCTGCGCTGCGCCCGGGACACATGGAGCCAGAGACGGTTCGCAACATTGCAGTTCTTGTCCGGCCGTCCATAATGCACCTCCCATCGTACGGCACGGACGGCAAACATGGTCCTCGAAATCGCGCAGATCGACGTGAAGCCCGGCATGGAAAGCGAATTCGAAGAAGGCGTAAAAAAAGCCGCGCCGATCTTCAGGCGCGCTAGGGGATGCAGCGGCGTGACATTGCATCGGTCGCACGAAATGCCCTCGCGCTATCGGCTGTTCGTGCAATGGCGCTCGCTGGAGAACCACACGAAGGACTTTCGCGAGTCCGCTGACTTCCAGGAATGGCGCAAGCTTGTCGGCCCTTGCTTCGCCTCGCCGCCTTATGTCGAGCACGTCAGCGAGGTCGTGCGCGGGTTTTGATTTAAGCGTCATTGCCGGGCCGCCGCGCAAGCGGCGAGACCCGGCAATCCATCGTTCTAAGGGATGGATGCCCGGGTCAAAGCCCGCGCATGACAAAAGCAACCAAGATTGTGACGATGAAACGCAGCACCGACCGCATCATCACCACGCACACCGGCAGCCTGCCGCGCACGCCGCGTGTGGTGAAACTATTGCTGGCCGACCAGCAAAATCCGGGCGCGCGCCGCGCCGAATTCGACGAAGCCGTGCGCGAAGCCGTGGCCGGCGTCGTACGCAAACAGGTCGAGTGCGGCCTCGACATCATCAATGACGGCGAGCAGGGCCGCCCCGACTACACCGTGCACGTGCTCGAGCGCCTGACCGGCTTCGAGGGCGAAAGCTCGCCGCCGCTCGGCACCGGCGACGAGGAATTTCCGGAGCTCGCGGCGCAACTCAAGCAGTTCGCCTCCCCGTTCCAGCACCGCCCGAAATGCTCGGGCGACGTCGGCTGGAAAAACTGGCCGGCCGCAGCAGCCGACATCGCGCGCGCCAGGGAGGCGATGAGCGGCGCAAGGGCGGTGGAATTTTTCATGACCTCGCCCTCGCCGGGCCAGATCGCGCGCTATCTCAAGAACGCGCATTACAAGACCGAAGAGGCGTACGTCTTCGCGCTCGCCGACGTGATGAGCCGCGAATACAAGGCGATCGTCGATGCCGGCTTCGTGCTGCAACTCGACTGCCCCGATCTCGCGATGCTGCGGCACACCGTATACCTCGACAGAAGCCTCGAAGACTTCCGCAGGATCATTTCCGTCAATGTCGCCGCGCTCAACCAAGCGGTGCGCGACATTCCCGCCGAGCGCATGCGCATGCATGTGTGCTGGGGCTCGACCATGGCGCCGCGCCACACCGACGTGCCGCTGAAGGACATCATCGACATCGTGCTGACGGCGAAGCCGCAGGCCGTTTCCTTCCCGGGCGCCAACGGCCGCCATGAGCACGAATGGAAAATCTGGCGCGACGTGAAGCTGCCCGAAGGCAAGATCCTCATTCCCGGCGTGATCGACTCGACCGTCAACACCGTCGAGCATCCCGAGGTCGTCGCCGACCGTATCCTGAACTACGCGAATGTCGTCGGCCGCGAGAACGTCATCGCCGGCGTCGATTGCGGCTTCGGCACGTTCGCCGGCCGCGTTCAGGTCGACACGAAGATCGTCTGGATGAAATTGCAGTCGCTTGTCGACGGCGCGCGGCTCGCCTCGAAGCAACTCTGGGCAAAGGCGGCTTGATGGCGCGGAGCCGGTTCCAGGCGCGGCTATCTCGGCGACCTCCGTTTTGATAGTCTTTCGAAGAGAAACGACATCCTGAGCGCGGGCTTGATCGTTTTCGCAATATTCCACTTGCTCGCCGGTCGGGAGCTTGCCGATGCAGACTCATACGATCAAGGGAGCAGCCGGCGTCAATCTGCATGCGCGGGAATATGGAAACCCGGCCGGCATTCCGATTCTTTTCATTCATGGATGGTCGCAGAGCCACCTCTGCTGGTCCAGGCAATATGAAAGCATGCTTGCAGATGACGCGCGCATGGTCGCCATCGATCTTCGCGGCCATGGGATGTCAGACGCTCCGACGGAGCCGGATCAGTATACCGATGGCGACAAGTGGGCCGATGACATTGCTGCCGTCATCGATCAGCTTGCGCTGGAGCGGCCGGTCCTGGTCGGCTGGTCATACGGCGGTTTCATCATTTCCGACTATATTCGCAGGAAAGGCCAGGACAGGATTTCAGGCATCAATTTTGTTGCGGCGGCCGTCGTCCTGGGGCCGAAGGCTTTCGGTCCGCTTATCGGCCCCGGCTTCCTGGAGAACGCACCGGCCGCTTGCCAGAACGACCTTCCGACCAGCATCGCGGCGATGCGCCGGTTGTTGCGTGCCTGCATTGTCAAGCCGGTTTCGCAGGACGAGTTCGAGGAAATCCTTGCCTTCAACATGGTCGTGAAGCCAGGCGTGCGCGGCGCGCTGCTCCAGCGCGAGCTCGATTTCGCGTCGATCCTCGAAGAGATCGAGGTGCCGGTCCTGGTGACCCACGGACGCGCAGATACTGTCGTGCTTCCAGCCATGTCCGAATACATCCTCTCGCATTGCAAAACCGCGGAAGCGTCATGGTTCGATGACGTCGGCCATGCACCATTCGTCGAGGAGCCCTCGCGCTTTAATGCAGAACTCAAGGCGTTCGCCGCGAGCGTCTGCCACTAGCTCGGAGCATGTTCCGCCCTTTTCTCGCCTTTGGACTCGCCCCATATTCGAGCCGATGGCGAAGCCTCCCGGGAAGCCGAAGAAGAAGCGCGATTACGCGAAACCGACGCGCGCGAAAGCTGCGCGGCCGGATGCGCCGCCGACGCCGGAATCGCTCGCCGAGCTGCTCA
>DASSRW010000039.1:0-2526 GCA_035701545.1 Pseudolabrys sp. | reverse complement strand
AAGCGGCGTCACCTCGCTGCAGATGGACATCAAGATCGCCGGCATCACCGAGGAGATCATGAAGGTCGCTCTCGCGCAGGCGAAGGACGGCCGCATGCACATCCTCGGCGAGATGGGCAAGGCGCTGACCGCCGCGCGCGCAGAGCTCGGCGAGCACGCGCCGCGCATCGAGATGTTCAAGATCCCGACCGACAAGATCCGCGAAGTGATCGGCACCGGCGGCAAGGTGATCCGCGAGATCGTCGAGAAGACCGGCGCTAAGATCAACATCGAGGACGACGGCTCGGTGAAGGTGGCGTCCGCCTCAGGCGAATCGATCAAGGCGGCGATCAATTGGATCAAGTCGATCGCCTCCGATCCGGAACCCGGCCACATCTACGAGGGCACGGTCGTCAAGGTGATGGACTTCGGCGCCTTCGTGAACTTCTTCGGCTCGCGCGACGGCCTTGTGCACATCAGCCAGCTCGCCCCGCGCCGCGTGAACAAGGTCACCGACGTGGTCAAGGAAGGCGACAAGGTGAAAGTGAAGCTGCTCGGCATGGACGAGCGCGGCAAGGTGCGCCTGTCCATGAAGGCGGTCGATCAGGCCACCGGCGAGGACATCGAGAACAAGCCGCGGGCCGAGAGCGCCGAGCAGCCGCAGGCGGCGACCGGCGGCGCGGAGTAATCGATCGTCGTCACCGAGTGATAAAGGGCGGCCTCGCGCCGCCCTTTTTACTTGGCTGCGCGCGCTTTCACCGATGTCGTGCCGGCAGCCTGGCGCACCACCTCGCCGAGCGCCTCGAAATCGCGCCGGCGCGGCGAGGTACGCCGCCAGGCAAGGCCGATGGTGCGGCCCGGCGTCGGCTCGCTGAAGCGCAGCAGTTTCACGCGCTCGTCGCGCGCCTCGACATCGGCCGCGATCTGCGGCAGCAGCGTGATGCCGTAGCCGTTCGCCACCATCTGAATGACGGTCGTCAGCGAGGTCGCGCCGAGGCTCGCACCGCCAGGGCTGGCCGCCGCGTCGCGCCGCGGCGCACCGCAGAAGGCGAGCGCCTGGTCGCGCAGGCAGTGCCCCTCTTCGAGCAGGATCAGCCGGCGCTGATCGACATCATCGGCCTTGACGCGGCCGCGCAATCTGTCTGCCGCCGGCACCGCCAGCAGGAACGCATCATCGAACAGCGGGAGCGTCTCGAAATCGGCGCCCTCGACCGGCATCGCCAGCATGACGACATCGAGACTGCCCGCGCTCAGTTCGTCGATCAGTGCCGACGTTTGCGTTTCGCGCACGTCGAGCCGCAACGTCGGATAGTCCCGCTGCAGCCGCGGCAGCACGCGCGGCAGGATATAGGGCGCGAGCGTCGGAATGATGCCGAGCCGCAGATTGCCGCTGAGCAGGTCGCGGTGGCGCGCGAAATCGACGAGGTCGCGGGTGGCGGCGAGAATTTGCTCGGCGCGTGTCGCAACCTCGGCGCCGGTCTGCGTAAGAACAATCTCGGTTGGCCGCCGCTCCACCAGTTCGGCGCCAATTTCGCGCTCCAGTTCGCGAATTTGCATGGACAGCGCCGGCTGGGTGATCGCGCACTCCTCTGCCGCCTTGCCGAAATGGCGCGTGCGCGCAAGCGACGCCAGATACCGCAACTGACGCAAAGTAATCACGCCAATAAGCTAGGCTTATCGGGAAGCACAATCAATACGATTAGACCTGATCGCCGTCAGTTCGTAAAAGCGCCGCAGGAGCGCGCGACCGGTGCGCCAAAACGCCAGCCCAATCGAACAACTGCCGGAAGTCACAATCACTACATACACACCAACTCAAAGAACATTGGAAAACGATCGGAGAGAAACATGGACGCAAAAACCGACGACAAGAACCTGGGCAAATGCCCCTTCACAGGCGCGCACGGACCCAAGAATCGCGACTGGTGGCCGGACGCACTCGATATCGAGATGCTGCACCGGAACTCGTCGCTGTCCGATCCGATGGGCAAGGACTTCGATTACGCCGAAGAGTTCAAGACGCTCGATCTCGATGCGGTGATCAAGGATCTGCAGGCGTTGATGACGGACTCGCAGGAGTGGTGGCCGGCTGATTTCGGCCATTACGGCGGCCTGATGATCCGCATGGCGTGGCACTCGGCGGGCACCTACCGTATCACCGACGGCCGCGGCGGCGCCGGTGCCGGACAGCAGCGCTTCGCGCCGCTCAATTCGTGGCCCGACAACGCCAATCTCGACAAGGCGCGGCGCCTGCTGTGGCCGGTGAAGCAGAAGTACGGCCGCAAGATTTCCTGGGCCGACCTGCTGGTGCTCGCCGGCAACGTCGCGCTGGAGTCGATGGGCTTCAAGACGTTCGGCTATGCCGGCGGCCGCGCCGACGTGTGGGAGCCGGAGGAGCTCTACTGGGGGCCGGAAGGCACCTGGCTCGGCGACGAGCGCTACAGCGGCGAGCGCCAGCTCGCGGAACCGCTCGGCGCCGTGCAGATGGGCTTGATCTACGTCAATCCTGAAGGGCCGAACGGCAATCCCGATCCAATCAAGGCGGCG
>DASSRW010000038.1:0-18542 GCA_035701545.1 Pseudolabrys sp. | reverse complement strand
GAGGACGGACTTCAGCATGCCTCGATGCTGCGAGGCATCGGGGTCCCGTGGGTCCGGCAGCCTCACAGGCTGCGCGGTGCCCGGCGTTCCGCGCGCCCTCGTTTTGAGGAGGGCGGGACGGAAGGCGAGATTGGGACGACGACGCACCCGGCGTCGCAAAGAATACGGGCGATGATGCGTGCCTGCTTCTTGTCCCTCCCCGTCTTCGGGGAGGGTGGCCCGCCGAAGCTCTAGCGAAGGCGGGCCTGGTGGGGTTCACGTTCAGATGAATCAAAGCGCGCATCAAAAAGCCCCCACCCGGCCGCTCGCTGTCGCTCGCGTCCACCTCCCCGCAAAGCGGGGAGGGATAAGAAGAGGAGGGAGAAGAAAGAGAGCGGGGGGAGAGGGGCGTTCTCCACTTTCCCAGTTCGCCGCGCGTTTGACAAACGGATCGCAAGGCCGGCAACTCTCCGCCGGAGGTTCCTGTCCCATGAAGCATGTTTCGTCGCGTGAGCGGCTCGAACGCGCGCTCGAAAAAATCGGCGATCCGAAAGGCGAGGGTGCGCGCGCGTGTCTCACGGTCTATCGCGAGCGCGCGGCAGCGGAAGCCGATGCGGCCGATGCGCGCGCGCGCGACAACACGAGGCGCGGCCCGCTCGACGGCGCGATCGTAAGCATCAAGGATCTGTTCGACGTCGCCGGCGAGGTGACGCGCGCCGGCTCGGCGGTGCTCGTCGAGGAAGGCAAGGTCGCCGCCGCCGACGCGCCGGTGGTGCAGCGGCTGCGCGCGGCCGGCGCCGTCATCGTTGCCAAGACCAACATGACCGAGTTTGCTTTCTCCGGCGTCGGCGCCAATCCGCATTTCGGCACGCCGGGTAATCCGGCCGACCGGGCGCGCGTGCCGGGCGGCTCGTCGTCCGGCGGCGCGGTCGCGGTCGGCGACGGCATGTGCGAGATCGCGATCGGCAGCGACACCGGCGGCTCGACGCGCATTCCGGCGGCGCTGTGCGGTATCGTCGGCTGGAAACCGTCGAAACAACGCGTGCCGACCGACGGCGCGTTCCCGCTTTCGTTCACGCTCGATTCGATCGGGCCGATGGCGAACTCGGTCGCCGAATGCGCCACCGCCGACGCGGTGATGGCCGGCGAGGCGCCGCGGACGCTCGAGCCCGCTTCGCTCGCCGGATTGCGCATCGGGCTTCCGCAAGGCTTTCCGTTTGACGCGCTCGACCGCGACGTCGAAACGCGGGTGTCGCCGGCGGTGCGGGCCGTCGAAAAGGCCGGCGCCAGGGTGACCGACGAGCCAATGCCGCTGTTCGACGAGATGGCCAGGGTGAACGCCGGCGGCGGCTTCTCGCCCGCCGAGGCCTACACCATCCATCGTGAGCGGCTCGCGCGCCGCGGCGACGACATCGATCCGAATGTGCGCTTCCGCATCGAGCGCGGCGCCCGCATCACGCCCGCCGATTACGCCCAGATGGTGAAGGCGCGGGGGCGCCTGGTGAAGGCGATGGACGAGCGGCTCGCCGGCCTTGACGCGCTGATGCTGCCGACGACGCCGATCGCAGCGCCGACGATTGCCGAGGTCGCCGACCGCGAGACTTTCGCGCGCAAGAACATGCTGCTGCTGCGCAATACCGCGTGGGTCAATTTCTTCGACCTTTGCGCCATATCGCTGCCCCTCCGCAGCGCCGGCAATGCGCCCGTCGGACTGATGCTGGTTGCCCGCAACGGTCACGACAGCGATTTGTTCCGGATTGCGGCGGCGGTCGAAAGACTTTTCTCGAGATGACCTTCTTTCAGGATGACCAACGCAATTATCATTCCGGGACGCGCTGAAAGCGCGAACCCGGAATCCATTAATTTTTTTTGCGTTTCTGGATTCCGGCTCTCGCCGCTGACGCGGCTCGGCCGGAATGACAAGGCTATTTCAGCGGCTGGCCGATCGTCACCGTCAGCTTGCCGATGCCTTCGACTTCGCACTCGAGCTTGTCGCCGGCGACCGTCGCGGCGACGCCCGACGGCGTCCCCGTCATGATGATGTCGCCCGCTTCGAGCGCGACGATGCTGGACAGATTCGAAATGATTTCCGGCACGTTCCAGATGAGCTGGTTGAGATCGCCGTCCTGCCGGACCTTGCCATTGCACTTGAGCGTGATCTTGCCGCTTTTCGGATGACCGCTTTCGGTTGCCGGTTTGATTGCGCCGCAGGGCGCGGAATGATCGAAGGCCTTGCCGATTTCCCACGGACGCTTGAGGTCGCGCGAAGCGATCTGCAAATCGCGCCGCGTCAAGTCGATGCCGACCGCGTAGCCGTAGATGCAGTCGTTCGCCTTCTCGACCGGAATGTTGCGGCCGCCGCTCTTCAGCGCGACGACCAGCTCGACCTCGTGGTGCATGTCCTTGGTCAGCGATGGATAGGGCACCGTTCCGCCGTCCGGCACGATCGCGTCGGCGGGCTTGGCGAAATAGAACGGCGGCAGCCGCTCGTCCTGGCCCATCTCGCGGATGTGCTCGACGTAATTGCGCCCGACGCACCAGATGCGGCGAACGGGAAAGGTCTTGCTGGTGCCCTGGACGGCGATACTCGCCTGCGGGGGCGGCGGAATGACGTAACGGTCGTCGGAAGCCATGATGTACCGATGGTTAGGAGGGTCTATCAACGAAAGGCGGGAATGGGCGAGGGGTTATCAGGTGGGCCGCCGCGCCGTCAACGGCCGAAGCCGTCAGGACGAGGCCACCGCCGCAAGCGGCGAGCGTGGCTCCTGCCCCTTGAGCTGGAGCCGGTAGAACGAGGCATAGCGGCCGCCCTTGCGCAGCAGCTCGTCGTGGCGGCCTGATTCCACTACCGCGCCGTCCTCGATCACGTGGATGCGGTCTGCATGCGCCACCGTGTGCAGCCGGTGCGCGATCACCAGCGTGGTGCGGCCCTGACAAAGATGTTCCATGGCCTCGCGCACCTGAAGCTCGGATTCGGAATCGAGCGCCGCCGTCGCCTCGTCGAGCAGGATGATCGGTGCGTTCTTGATCAGCGCGCGCGCGATCGAGATGCGCTGGCGCTGGCCGCCGGAAAGCTGCAAGCCGTGCTCGCCGACCGGCGTGTCGTAGCCGCGCGGAAAACCGAGAATGAAGTCGTGTGCATAGGCCGCTGTGGCGGCGGCGATGATCTCTTCATCGGTCGCATCGGGCTTGCCGAAGGCGATGTTCTCGCGCACCGTGCCGCGAAACAGAAAAGTATCCTGCCCGACGTACGCGATATGCCTCCGCAGCGAGCGGCGCGAAACCTGGCTGATGTCCTGCCCGCCGATGGCGATTCTGCCGCGCTCGATGTCGTAGAAGCGCAAGATCAGGTTGAGCACGGTCGACTTGCCGCCGCCGGAAGGCCCGACAAGCGCGGTCATTTTTCCGGGCTCGGCGGCAAACGACATCCCGTGCAGCACCGCCTCGTCGCCGCGGTAGGAGAAGTGGACGTCGGAAAATTCGATGCTCGGCGCGTCGATTTTCAGCGCCGGCCTCTGGTCGTCGATCGCTTCGGTGGCCGGGCTGTCGAGGATTTCGAACAGCACGCGGACGCCGACCAGCCCGCTGTTGAGCTGAAGGTTGAGCCGCGCCAGCCGCTTGGCCGGCTCGTAGGCGAGCAGGAAAGCGGTGATGAACGAGAAGAATTGCCCCGGCGTCGCGCCCGTTTCGATCACGCGATAGCCGCCGTAGGTAATCGCGATGGCGATGGCGCAGCCGCCCAGCGTTTCCATCAGCGGGCTCGCGCGCGCGGACACGCGCGCCATCTTGTTCGCGTCGCGCTCGACCGCGGCGATGTTGCGGTCGAAGCGCTCGCGCATCGCCTCTTCGAGCGTGAACGCCTTGACGATGCGGATGCCTTGCAGCGCCTCCTGCATCGTCTCCATGATGCGCGCGCCGCCGTCGAACTGGCTGCGGGCGATGGAGTAGATGCGGCGGATCAACTTGCGCAGCACGAGGAATGCCGGCGGCGCCACCACGAAGCTGAAGAACGACATCAGCGGATCCTGCACCACCATCACGGTCACGAGGCCTATGAGCGAGAGCAGGTCGCGGCCGAACGAGGTGATGAGCAGGTTGATCATCTGCGTGGCGGCGGAGGCGCCAGCCGTCAGCCGCGCCACGAATTCGCTCGAATGGCGGTCGGCAAAAAAGCCGAGTCCTTCGTTGAGCAGCTTGTCGAACACGCGCCGCTGATTGTCGGCGACGATGCGGTTGCCGATATACGACAGCAGGACGGTGTGGCCGTAGGTTGCGATTCCTTTGCCGGCAAACAGGGCGGCGGTAATGAATCCGAGCGTGATGATGCCGGCCAGATTGTGGTTGACGTAGGCCTGGTTGATGACGTCGCCGATGAGATAGGCGCTGAGCGCCGTGCAGCCGGCAGCAACCGCCATCAGCACGAAGGCGACCGCGTATTTCTTCCAGTGAGCGAGGCCCTGCTCGGCCAGCAGGCGGCGGATCAGCGTCGCGGCGCCGTAGTGCGCGTCGCTCCCAGCCGGAATGACAGAGTCCCTCATTCGCCCTCGTTTAACGAACGCTCGATTTTAACGGCGGAGTTGCGCGGGCGCCATGCGGCCGCGCCGCTTCCATGCCCGTCCAGGCGGTATTTTTCAAGCCAAAAGCCGTCCGGAACGACGCCAAACGGCCGATATTCAGAAGCGTCAGGTGGCAACCGCCTCGCGCTTGCCCGGCAATCGTTCTTCCCACGCGTAGGCATGGCGGACGATGGTATCGAGATTGTCGAATTGCGGCCGCCATTCGAGCAGGTTGCGGATGCGGCTGACGTTCGCTACCAGCGAAACGGGATCGCCGGCGCGCCGGCCGATGACATTGACCGGAAAGTTCCGCCCGCTCGCGCGCCGCACCGCTTCGATGACTTCAAAAACAGAGTGGCCGTGGCCGTATCCGCAGTTGAACGTCATGCTTGCGCCGCCGCGGCGCAGATACGCAAGCGCCGCCGAGTGCGCGCGGACGAGATCGGTGACGTGGATGTAGTCGCGGACGCAGGTGCCGTCCGCGGTCGGATAATCGGTGCCGAACACGTCGAGCTTGGCGCGTTTGCCAAGCGCAGCCTCGCAAGCGACCTTGATGAGATGGGTCGCCGCCGGCGTCGATTGTCCGGTGCGCCGCTTCGGATCGGCGCCGGCAACGTTGAAATAGCGCAGGATGACGAAGCGCAGGTCGTGCGCGCGCGCCGTGTCATGCAGCATGATCTCCGACATCAGCTTGGAGCTGCCGTAGGGCGAGATCGGCGGCGTCGGCGCATCCTCGCGCACCGGCGCGTCGCCGGCGTTGCCGTAGACGGCCGCGGTGGACGAGAAAATGAATTGCTTCACGCCGCCTTCGACCGCGGCGTTGAGCAGCGCGCAGGTATTCATCGTGTTGTTGCGGTAGTAGCCGAGCGGGTCGCGCACCGAATCCGGCACGACAATCGAAGCCGCGAAATGGATGATTGCTTCGACGCGGTGCTTTTCGATCGTCTTGGCGACCAGCTCGCGGTCGCCGGTGCTTCCGGCCACGAACGGCACCGTGCCCGGGATCAGGAAACGGAAACCGGTGGAAAGATTGTCGAGCACGACGACCGCTTCGCCGGCGTCGACAAGCTCGTGCACCATGTGGCTGCCGATGTAGCCGGCTCCGCCGGTCACCAGAATGGTCATGGCAAATTCTCTCGATTGTTCGTAGTTTTCGCCGGATGATTGTAAAAGCAGGCTTTGAATGCAGTGCCGGCGGCCGTGGTTTTGGGTTGCATGCTTAACGGTTCTTTAAGGACACTGAAATCCCTTCATGGCCGATATTCTTTTCATAAAAACATCGTCGCTCGGCGATGTCATCCATCATTTGCCGGCCTTGAGCGATGCGCGCCGCCGCCTTCCTGGCGCCCGAATCGCGTGGGTGGTGGAGGAAGCGTTCGCGCCGCTTGTGCGCCTGCATCCTGGCATAACGGACGTCATTCCGGTCGCCTCTCGGCGCTGGCGCAAGTCGCTTTACGCAGCGGCAACGCTCGGCGACATCGGTCAAAGCCTGCGCGCCGTTCGCGCCCGCGCCTATGACGCGATTATCGACAGCCAGGGCCTGCTGCGTTCCGCAGTGATCGCTCGGCTCGCGAAGGGGCGGCGCCACGGCTACGATCACGCCAGTATTCGCGAGCCCGCGGCGTCGTTGTTTTATGACGTGCGCCATCGCGTCAGCCGCGAATTGCACGCGATCGAGCGGAATCGAATTCTGGCCGGCAAGGCGCTCGGCTATTTGCCGGAGGGCGCGCCGGACTACGGGCTCGATCGATCGCGATTGAGGAAAACGTCCTCGACATATGCCGTGTTGCTGCACGCGACGGCGCGGCGCGAAAAGGAGTGGCCGCAAGAACGCTGGATCGCGCTCGGCAAGGCGCTCGAGCGGCGCGGCTTGGATCTCATTTTGCCATGGGGGAACGACGCGGAGCGCGCGCGCAGCGAGCGGATCGCGGCCGTCTTGCCGCACGCGAAAGTCGGCGAGCGCAGGCCGCTTGACGATGCTGCGCGCCTGATTGCCGGCGCATCGTTCGTTGTCGGCGTCGACACCGGGCTCCTGCATCTCGCCGCCGCGCTCGGCGTTCCGCTGGTGGCGACCTTCACGGATACGAAGCCGGGCCTGACCGGTCCGCGCGGCAGCGGGCCGATCGCCATCGTCGGAAGTGAAGCAGGGCCGCCATCTGTCGATGAGGTCGTGCGCGCAGTCGAGCGTATTGCGCCTTAGTAAGATGAAATTGCAGTTTGTTACGCCACACCGGCGCGCAGCAGATCGTGGATATGGACGATGCCGACGGGTTTCGTGCCTTCGACCACGAACAGCGCGGTCACTTTCGCCGAATTGAGAATCTCCAGCGTTTCGCTCGCCAGCTGGTCGGGCCGAATCGTCTTCGGATTGCGCGTCATCACATCTTCGACCGCGGCATCGAGCAAATCGGCGCGCATGTGACGGCGCAGATCGCCATCGGTGATGATGCCGACAAGCTGGCCGCGCGCATCGGTGATGCCGACGCAGCCCAGGCGCTTGGCGGACATCTCGATGATTGCCGCCGACATACGCGTGTCGAGCGGCGCAAGCGGAATGGCCTCGCCGGTGTGCATGATGTCGCCCGCGAACTTGAGCAGTGCGCCTAGCCGGCCGGCCGGATGCAGCAGGCCGAAATCGGTCGCCGTAAAACCGCGGCTTTCGAGCAGCGCGATGGCCAGCGCGTCGCCGAGCGCAAGCTGCATCAGCGAAGAGGTCGTCGGCGCGAGATTGTGCGGGCAAGCCTCGCGCGCCTGCGGCATGGCGAGCACCACGTCGGCGGCTGTTGCCAGCGTGCTGTCGGAATTGGCGGTGAGCGCGACGAGCGCAATCTTGAACCGCCGCGAATAGTCGGTGAGGTTCTTCAGCTCCGCCGTTTCGCCCGACCACGACAGCGCAAGAATAACATCCTCCGGCGTGATCATGCCGAGATCGCCGTGGCTGGCTTCGCCCGGATGAACGAAAAAGGCCGGCGTGCCGGTCGAGGCGAGCGTCGCGGCGATCTTGCTGCCGACGTGCCCCGATTTGCCCATGCCGCTCACGATCACGCGGCCGCGCGCGGTGCGGATGAGCTCGACCGCATTGACGAAAGCCGCGCCGAGAGGACCGCGCAGCGCCGCAGCCAAGGCGTCGACGCCGTCGCCTTCAGCCTCCAGCGTGCGCAAGGCAGACTGGATCGCCGTCTCGGCGCGCTTGCTGATGGTCTCGTTTGGCTGCGGTTTGTTCATTGAATGGGTGCCCGAAAGCGCGGCCTTGATAGCACAGAACGGGTCAGGGCGTCAGTTTTCAATTCCGCGCTCGTTAACCAGGCACGGATCACGAACCCGCTTTCGCAAGCACGTTGCGCACGGCGGTGAGCACGGTTTCCACTGCGACGTCGCCGGTGCGCCGGTGCGCGACGGCAGGATTTCCCTGCGTCCGCGCGCCTTCGCGCGCGGCCTCGTCGCCGGGCGGTTCAAGAATGGCGGCGACTGGGTTGAGCGGCGCCCAGTGCCATGGGCTGGTCGGGCCGAAGATGGCGACCGTCGGCGTGCCGATTGCCGCCGCCACATGCATCAGGCCGGAATCGTTGGTGACGGCCACGTCGGCAGCGGCATGCGCGAGGATGGCGTTGCGAAGATCGTAGCCGGTCAAGTCGCGCACGCGCTCGCCGCCAGCCGCTGCGATCTGCTTTGCAAACGGTGTTTCGTTCGGTCCGCCGAGAATCCAGATCGATGCACCGTCCGCCGCAAGCTGTCGCGCAAGCTGCGCATAGTGCGGAACCGGCCAAGCCTTGCCGGGGCCGACCGCGCCGGGCGAAAGCGTCACGATCGGCCGCCGGTCGTCCGCAAGGTCGCGCCGCTCGCGCCATGTTTTGATTTCGTGCGGCGGCACGACCAATTCAGGCAAAGGCCATTCCGGCGGAAGTGCCGTATCTTTCGGCAACGCGAGCGCGCCCATGCGGTCGATCATGCGCGGCAGCCTGCGCTCACCCCAGCGCACATCGTTGATCAGACCAAAACGGACTTCGCCGGCGAAGCCGGTGCGTATCGGGATGCCGGCCAGAAACGGCGCCAGCGCCGACTTCCAGGTGCGCAGCATGATGAGCGTCTGGCCGTAGTGCTCGGCGCGCAATTTTGCTGCCAATGCGAGCTGACGTGCGAGCGCGATGCGCCCGCGCGGCAGGTCGAACACGATGCATTGGCGAATGCCGGGCATGTAGTCGGCAAGCGGCGCACACAGCGTGCTGCTGACGATGTCGACCGGGCGCTCCGGCGCTTGCGCGCGCAGGAGCTTGACCACCGAATGACAGCGCACGAAATCGCCGATCCACACATAGGGGATCAGGACCACAGGCGCGGCATTGCGGGCTGTCTGAGGCGGCATCGTGCGCCCGAAAATAGCGTGTCCGGGGTTGCGGGGAAGGCGTAAGCGGCGGAATGCCGAGGATTTGGGCCGCAATCTTTACCTTGTCCCATGCGAATTTGGCAGCGGCGCGGCCGAAAGTTGCGCCTCCGCCGGGACTGGGGCAAAGGATGGCGTCGGCGCGGGCGGGACGAGGGTTGCGATGTTCCTGGTTACGGGCGGGGCCGGTTTCATTGGCTCGAACATCGTGGCAAGCCTGAACGAGGCGGGCCATAGCGACGTCGTGGTCAACGATCTGCTCGGCCGCGACGACGGCAAATGGCGCAATCTCGCCAAGCGCCAGATCGCCGACATCGTGCCGCCCGCCGATCTCATGGCCTGGCTCGATTCGCGCAAGCTCGACGCGGTCATCCACATGGGCGCGATTTCAGACACCACTGCGCGCGATGCCGACCTGGTGATGGAAAACAACTTCCGTTTGTCGTTGCGGCTGCTCGACTGGTGCACGGTCACGCGCACGCCGCTCATTTACGCGTCCTCCGCTGCAACCTACGGCGATGGCACGCAGGGCTTCGATGACGACTGGTCGCCGGAGGCTCTGCGCAAGCTTCGGCCTTTAAATCTCTACGGCTGGAGCAAGCAACTGTTCGATCTGGTCGTGGTCGATCGTTTCGTGAAAAAAGAGAATCTGCCGCCGCACTGGGCCGGCTTGAAGTTCTTCAATGTGTTCGGGCCGAACGAATACCACAAAGGAGCAATGGCAAGCGTGCTCGCCAAGGTGTTCGACGGCGCGAAGTCCGGCAAGCCGGTGCGCCTGTTCAAGTCGCACCGCGAAGGCATTGCCGACGGCGACCAGCGGCGCGATTTCATTTATGTCGATGATGCGGTCGCCGTCGTGCGCTGGCTGCTGAGCGCGCGCACGGTCAACGGCATCTTCAACGTCGGCACCGGCAAGGCGGAAAGCTTTCGCGACATGATCGGCGCCATGTTCAAGGCGCTCAACCAGCCGGCGAATATCGAGTATATCGACATGCCGGAGAGCATCCGCGGACAGTATCAGTATTTCACGGAAGCCCGTGTCGAGAATCTGCGTCGAGCGGGCTATAATGTCGGATTCACGCCGCTCGAGGACGCTGTCGGCAAATACGTGAAGGGCTATCTCGATCGCGCCGACCGGTATCGATGAAGCGGGAAGCAGAATAGGGCATGTTCGATTTTGACAAACAGCTCTCAGGCCTTGCCGCGCAGACGGTGCTGTGCATCGGCGACCTGATGCTCGACGAATTTGTCTACGGCGAAGTGGCGCGCGTTTCGCCGGAAGCGCCGGCGCCGGTGATTGCGGTCAAGCGCAGCGAAACGCTGATCGGCGGCGCCGGGAACGTGGCGCGCAACATCGTCTCGCTCGGCGCCCGCTGCATTTTCGTCAGCATGATCGGCGACGACGACGCGGGCCGTGCATTGAAGCAGGCGCTTGCCGCGGAGCCACGGATCGAGGCGCATCTCGTCGTTAACTCGGGGCGGCAGACGACGCGCAAAGTGCGTTTCGTGTCCGAGCATTACTCGACGCACATGTTGCGGGCCGACTGGGAAGTTGCGGAACCCGTCGAGTCTACAACTGAAGATGCCTTGATCGAATATGCGCGAAAGGCGCTGCCGCGTGCCGGCGCGGTCGTGCTGTCGGATTATGCCAAGGGCGTGCTGACCAAGCGCGTCATTCGCGCCGTGATCGACGAGGCGAACAGGCTTGGCAAGCCCGTCGTGATCGATCCGAAAGGCCACGACTACAGCATCTATCGCGGCGCCACGCTGATTACGCCGAACCGGCAGGAGCTGGCGCATGCAACGCGCAGCGCGGCGCGGACCGAGGACGAGATTGCGGACGCCGCAGCGGCGCTTTGCCGCGCACTCGACCTGAAAGCGGCGCTGGTCACGCGCAGCGAGGCCGGCATGACGCTGGTCAGCGATGGCAGGCCGGTGCATGTGCCGGCTTATCCGGTGCGCGTGCGCGACGTTTCGGGGGCCGGCGATACGGTTGTCGCCGTCGCCGCCGCGATGCTGGCGATGAATGCCGATTTTGAGTCGGCGATGCGCGCCGCCAATGCCGCGGCGGCGGTCGTAGTGGGAAAACGCGGCACCGCGACGCTCTCGCTCACCGAGTTGCGCGGACGCATTCTGCCCGCGGCGTCGCTCGCGCCGGAGGAGAAGATCATCTTCGACTGGAAAGTGCTGGACGAGCGTCTGGCGGAATGGCGCCGCTCCGGATTGCGCATCGGCTTTACCAATGGCTGCTTCGACCTGCTGCATCCGGGGCACATCAAGGTGCTGGCCGGCGCACGCGCGGCCTGCGACCGTCTTGTGGTTGGACTCAACGGCGATGCGTCGGTCACGCGGCTGAAAGGGAAGGGGCGTCCCGTGCAGGATGTGCATGCGCGCGCCGAGGTGCTGGCTGCGCTGGAGGCTGCCGATCTCGTGGTCGTCTTCGACGAGGACACGCCGGAAAAGCTGATCGCGCGGATCAGGCCGATGGTGCTGGTGAAGGGCGGCGATTACACGCGCGAAGGTGTGGTCGGCGCGGATATCGTCGAAGCGCAGGGTGGCGAGGTCATCCTGATCGAGCTCGCGCCCGGACATTCGACCAGCGCCATGGTCGCGCGCACGCGCTCGCAGAAGGCGTCATAGTAAATTCAGCTTTTTTGCTCCCGCCGCAGCGCGGGACTTGGCGGCGGTTTCCAGCCTTGCACGTCCTCGTATCGCTTGGCGTAACGATAGAACGTGCCTTCGAAGCTTTGCATCGCGATGACGAAGCCGGCCCAGCCGTCGATGAAGCCGCGCTTGAAGATGTAGTGCTTGATGAAGGCCCAGATGGCGTGGCCGAACGCGCTTCCCATGGAGACGCGCTTGTGCGCGAGCTTGGACGCGCCGAGGGTCGAATAGCGGTCGAACTTGCGGATCACTTCTTCCATGTTGCGGAACGGCATCTGCCAGACTGCGTTGCGCAAGGTGCCGATCGGCTTGCCACTCAGGTTTTCATAGCCCTCGTGCACCGGCTCGAGCGTGTAGCGCATCGTGCCTTTGCGGAAGAGCTGCGGCTGGCGGAAATTCGGGTACCAGCCGGAGCCCTTTATCCAGCGGCCCATGAAGTAGTTGCGCCGCGGCACACGGTAGATGTCGCAGGGCGGCTCGCCGGCAAGCAGCGCCAGGATTTCGTCCCGCAGCGCTTCCGTGCAGCGTTCGTCGGCATCGAGGCTGAAAATCCAGTCGTACCGGCATGCTTCGATAGCGCGGTTGCGCAGGTCGCCGAAGCCATGGAAAGGGACTTGCACCACGCGCGTGCCGAGCGCCGCGGCAATTTCGGCCGTCCGGTCGGCGCTGGCCGAATCGGCGACCACGACCTCGTCGGCCCACAGCACGCTCGAGACCGCCGCCTCGATCTTCTCGGCCTCGTTGTACGCGATGATGTAAGCGGACACTTTCTGCATGTTATTTAGGGGAGCTTGGAAACGGGCGGCAGCTTTCCCGTGTAAAGTACCATCGCCCGAGGCATTTGTCGCAGCAGCAGGTCACCCGAGCGCCATGGACCGGATCGAGCTTCCCGAGCGGCCGCGCATTCTGGTGATTGCGTTGCGCCGTCTCGGCGACGTGCTGCTGACGACGCCGCTGATCCGCAGCCTGCGGCGCGCCTGGCCTGACGCGGCAATCGACGCGCTGGTGTTCGCGGATACCGCGGGGATCCTGGAAGGCAATCCCGATCTCAATGCCGTTGTTGCGATGGCGGCTCGGCCGACGTCCTTGCAGAGCGCCGCGCTCGCGCGGCGGCTCTGGCGCCGCTATGACCTCGCGGTCTCGACGCAGCCCGGCGATCGTCCGACGTTTTTCGCGTTTGCCGCCGGGCGCGTTCGCGTCGGTCCGATCGATCAAGATTTCAACGGCCGTTTGAAGCGGATGATGTACACCCGCAGCCTTCCGCGCGCGGACGGGCTTCATAGGGTTGAGGAAAATCTGCGGCTTTGCGATCTCATCGGGATTGATCGAAGGCCAAAAGTCCTTTGTCCGGCGTCGCGGACAGCGGTGCAAACACCCGATGGCGACTATGCCGTGATCCATGCCGCGCCGATGTTTCGTTACAAGCAGTGGACCACAAACGGTTGGCGCGAGCTGGCGAAGGCGCTTGCCGGACGCGGGCTGACGGTGATCGCAACCGGCGGTCCGGCCGAGCAGGAACGGCGTTATCTCGATGAGGTGTGGAGCGGATTACAGGTGCAACGCTGCGACGGCACACTGAGCTGGCCGCAGCTTTCCGCGCTGCTGGCGAAGGCCCGCGTCTACGTTGGGCCTGACACGTCCGTTACCCACCTCGCCGCCGCGGCAGGATGCCCGACAGTTGCGCTTTACGGGCCGACCGACCCGCGCCTGTGGGGCCCTTGGCCGGCAGGCGGCCTCGATACGATGTGGGCCGACACCGCTCGCATCCAGAACCGCGGCAATGTCTGGCTGGTTCAACACGCGTTCCCCTGCACGCCATGCCAGCTCGAAGGCTGCGAGCGAAAGCTGGAAAGCTACAGCGCTTGTCTCGACGAGCTTTCACCGGCGCAGGTGATTGAGGCCGTCGATGCGGCACTGAACGGCTGAACATCGCCGCGCGAGCAGACCCGCTAAGGCGCGAGCTTCCGCGGGCTGACGCGGCTGAAGACAAACAGCAGCGCGGCGACGAGTGCCGCGCCGATCGTCAGTGCGATCAGCTGAACCGGCATCGACGGGAAGGTGAGGGTCAGCGCCGCCAATGCGGCAAGCCCGATGTTGGCCGCGAAGACGCGCGTCACGATTCCATAGACCGTCGAACCGGTGTCCAGTGCGCGCTGGTAAAAATGACTGCGGTGCGCCTGCATGATCGGTTCGCCCTTTGCGAGCCGATGCAACAGCGTGATCGTTGCATCGGCGAGGTAGTAGAGCGGCAGCAGCAGCGCCGCGGCCACATGACCGTGGCCCGCGAGCAGGATGAGCAGCCAGCCAAGCAACAGGCCGACAGGCAGGCTGCCGACGTCGCCGAGAAACAGGCGGGCGACCGGCCGGTTGAAGGGCGCAAAGCCGATCATCGCGCCGCACAGCGCGAAGGCCGCGAGCGTCGCGTCATGCGGCAGCGCACCAGTCAGACCAAAAAGAGCAAGCGCCGCAGTCACCGGGACGACCTCGGCCACCGTCATCCAGTCGATGCCGTCCATGAAGTTGACCAGGTTGACAAACCACAGAACGGCAATCGCCAGCACGATGCGTTCGATCCACCAGGGAAATGCCGGCACAACGCGCAGGTCGGAGGGCAGCGCGGCCAGGACGATGAGTGCCGCGACGGCCTGCACGGTCAGGCGCAGCACCGCATCGAGCGCGCGCAGGTCGTCGATCGCGCCGAGCGCGGTCAGCAGCAGTGCGCCGAGAACCACGAACGGGAGCAGGGGCGATGCGAAGCTCATCGGCACAAGAGCAACGACGAACACGGCGAGCATCACGGCGATGCCGCCGCCTTGCGGCGTCGGCTTCATGTGCGAGGAGCGCGCATTCGGCTTTGCGATTGCGTACTGCTGCCAGAACGGCTGCAAAAGCCGGATCGTTCCGCCGCAGAGGACGGCACCGAGCACGAAAGCCGCCACCAGCCATACGGCGTTTGCTGTCTGCATGAAAATGTCCCGTCGCGCGATTTGCGGCTACCTATCCGCACTGGCGCACTGGCAGCAAGATCATTTATCCCGGCGCTTCACCGGATCGCTTCCGGTCAAGCGATCACCGGCAAGCACGCGATACAGTTCGGCTATTTCGCGGCCGACGCGGATGGTGGAGAACTCGCTTTCGGCGAGATGCCGGCTTGCCGCGCCGAAGCGGCCGCGCAAAGCGGCGTCGGCTGCAAGTTCCGCGATCGCATCGGCGAGCGCGTGCGGGTTATCCGGCGGCACCAGCAGGGCGTTCACGCCGGCGCGCGCGATCTCGCGGCAGCCGGGCACGTCGGTTGCGATCAAGGGCCGCCCGCAAGCGGCGGCCTCAAGCAGGCTCAGCGGCAGGCCTTCCCGGCGTGACGGCAGCACGGCGATATGCGCGCGCCGCCAGACGTTCCTGATATCGTCGACGTGGCCAAGAAAGGTGACGCCGTCGATCTCCTTCCACTGGTCGAGCAGTTTTTGCGGAACGGACGCCGGATTGGCCGCATCGGATTCGCCGGCGATGAGCAAGCGAACGGGGATCCTCCGGTTTTGCAGTTCCCGGTAGGCTGAAATGAGTGTGGCTAAGCCTTTGTCATAGAGAAGGCGTCCGACAAAGGCGGCCACGATGGGCGGCGAGGGTTCGGGGACCGCTTGTAATTTCTGAGTGTCCACTCCGGAACCGGCAATGATCGTAATTTTTTCCGGCGGAACGCCAATCGATTCGATTGCGTCCCGGTCGTCCGCATTTTGCACGAGCACCCAAGTGTTTTTGCGACGGAGCATGCAGCGCAGCAGGATCGAAAGTGGGCGCCGCGCGACGCGCGCCTTCGGATCGCGAGAGGTGAAGACGAAACCCAGACCGGCCAAAGCATTCAATTTTGTAAAGGGCATTCCGATCGCGGCAAGCGAGCCGACGATGGTCGGGGCGATGGCAACGTGATGCACGAGTGCAGGCTGCAACGCGCGGTAGAGCCTTCGCACGGCCGCGGTGATCCGGACCAGGTGCAGCGCATCGAGGCTGCCGCGTTCCCAGTCGAGAGCATGCAGGACGAAGCCCTCGCGCTCGATCGCCTCGCGATGGTTTGTCACGCGGGCTGCCACGTGCACCTCGAAACCGGCCTCGCGCGCCGCGCGCGCCATCGGCAGGCGATGGGAGACGAAATACCAGTCTTCGGTGACGAGATAGATGAGCTTGCGTGACATTCAGCAGCCTGGTTTGACATTCACCCGGTTTGGCGGACGAGCCAACATATTGATGAAGAACAACAATTACAAACAGGGCCTGTAACAAATCGTGTTCACCGCGTGAACGCCCCGGCCTTGACGTTCACGCCATGAACGAAATACCAGAGGCCGTTCGAGGGGGCCTTATGCCGCGCCCGGCCGAGGATAAAGCGGAAACGTCACGGATCATGCTCGGCGTTCTCGACGCCGTCGAGCAGGACCGCGTGCATTCCCAGCGCCGCCTTGCGTCCGAACTGGGCATCGCGCTCGGCCTCGCCAATGCGTACCTCAAGCGGTGCGTCAAAAAGGGGCTGGTGAAGGTCCGCCACGCGCCGGCGCGCCGCTATGCCTATTATCTCACGCCGCAGGGATTCGCCGAAAAGTCGCGGCTGACCGTCGAATATCTCTCCTATTCCTTCGGATTTTTCCGTCAGGCGAAGACGGATTGCTCGGCGCTCTTCGACAGCGCCGCGGAAAGGGGAACCGGGACCGTCCTGCTCCTGGGCCAGTCCGATCTCGCGGAAATCGCCGCGCTGTGCGCCATGGAGCACGGAATCAAGATCGCCGGCGTCGTGCAGAAAAATGCGGCCAAGCCGGAATTCATCGGCCTGCCTGTCTTTGAAGACTGCGACGCCGTATCCAGTCCATTCGACGCCGTGCTGATCACGGACATGGTGAGGCCGCGCGAATCCTGCGAGGCCGCGGTCGCGCGCTTTGGCGCCGAGCGCGTGCTGGTACCCGATCTGTTGCGCGTGCGCATGCGGCGAAAGAACGGGTCGTCGAAATGACGCAGAGCACGCAGCGCTGGTACGTCGTGCAGTCGCAGCCGAACTGCGAGCTGAAGGCGGTCGCGCATCTCAACCGCCAGGGCTTTGAGACTTATTTGCCGCGCTATCTCAAGCGTTCGCGGCACGCGCGGCGGGTCGAGCTTGTCGCGCGGCCTTTGTTCCCGCGCTATCTGTTTGTTTCGATCGACATGGGCGCGCAACGCTGGCGGTCGATCTATTCGACGGTCGGTGTTTCGCGCCTGGTGTGCAACGGCGATGTGCCGACGGCGGTCGCCGACAAAGTCGTCAATGGGCTGAAGACGCGCGAGGACGAGAATGGTCTCGTGCGCCTGCAACTGCGGCCGAATTTTCGCGCGGGCGACGCGGTGCGCGTGCTCGACGGCGTGTTCGCGGAGTGTCTGGGGCTCTACGAAGGCATGCGGGACAGCGACCGCGTCGCGATCCTGCTCGATCTGCTGGGGCGCAAGGTGCGCGTCACGGTCGACGTCGACGCCGTCGCGGCGGCCTGAGCCGCTGCCGCCGCATTCTCCGCGGCTGGTCTGGGTGAATTCACCCGGACTGCGGTAGCGTCGGCGGATGGCGCACAACGGGGGGGTGGTTAATCAGTGCAACTTGCAGTCGATCATGCTGGCTGAGTCCTTTTTGGGGACTGAAAGAATGCCGCTCGAACGCGCGATGGCAGTCTCGAATCCAGATTCCTTCAAGGGGGCGGTGCCGATCTTCACCGTCTTCACGCCGACCTACAATCGGGCACATACGATTCACCGCGTCTTCGAAAGTTTGCGCGCGCAAACGTTCCGGGACTTCGAATGGCTGGTGGTCGATGACGGCTCGACCGATGGTACGATGGAATTGATGGAAGCATGGCGTCGCAATGCCGACTTTCCCATCCGCTATATCGTTCAGTCGCATGCGGGGAAACACGTCGCACACAACCGCGCGCTCGACGAAGCGCGCGGAAAATTCCTCCTTGTGCTCGATTCCGACGACGCATGCGTTCCCACGGCGCTCGAGCGGATGCTGTACCACTGGAACACCATCCCCGCGGAGCGGCGGGGGCAGTTTTCCGGTGTGGCGGGCCTGTGCTGCGATCAGAACGGCGCCATCATTGGCGATCGATATCCTCTGGAGCCGCAGGATATAAGCCTGCGCGAGCAGCACTACGTTTATCGCCTTCGCGGCGAGAAGTGGGGCCCGGATTTGACGGACATCCTGCGGCGGTACCGGTTTCCGGATATTCCCGGTGCTACGTTCATCCCGGAAGGCGCGATCTGGCTCGAAATCGCCAAGCACTACAAGATGCGTTGCGTGAACGAGGTTTTCCGCATCTATTATCAGGACGATCATCGAGTCGGAGCTACGCTGACGCGTCGGAAGGGCCTCGGGGACGGCGCGCCGGGGCGCCTTCACTATTACACATGGCTGCTCAACAACGACCTCGAGTATTTCTTTCGGTCGCCTGTTCCGTTTGCCAAAGCTGCAGTGATGTTGCCCGTCATGAGTCTGTTCGCTGCGCGGCCGCTCGGTCGCGCCATCGCCTCTTTGACAACTCCGCTCGCGAAGGCGCTCGTGCTGTTGGCGCTGCCGGCATCGTTGTTGCTGTATCTATACGACAAGACGTGCGCCTCGCTGAGGAGAGATGCCGGTTCTTGAATTGATGTCTCGGGTGAATGTCGAATCGCGTCGCGTCGCCGACCGTTTTTGCGTGCTCGTCAGTAGCTCGGATCGCGGTCGCGACATCTTCGAGGTGGTGTTTCAAAATTCGGACAGGATCTGGCGCCAATGCGAGTGGCGGCGCTACGCCGGATTCACCAGCCAGTATCCGGATCTCTACGGGTTCAAGACGTTGGCAGCCCACGCACCCTCGAATTGGCAAGGCGAGTTGGCCGATCATCTCGACAGTCTCCCCGAAGAGATCGACTACGTCATGCTGACCTTCGAGGATGCCCTGTTTCTCAAGCCAATA
>DASSRW010000037.1:0-5459 GCA_035701545.1 Pseudolabrys sp. | reverse complement strand
GCCAAGCGCAAAGGTGACGGGAAAGTACGTGTGCCTGGGATCGTCCGCGCGCATCAGCGGGCGCAGGAACGTCGTCCAGTGGTGCCAGTGCGTGTCGACGAAGCCGGGCATGCAGATCATGCCCTTGCCGTCGATCGCCTGAGCGCCGGGTGCTGCAACGTTCGCGGCAACGGCGATGATGACGCCATCACGCACATGCACATCGCCGCTCGGCAGGTCGCCGATTTTCTCGTCCATCGAGAGGACGTGCGCGCCGCGCACGACAAACTCGCCGCGCGTAGGAAGCGAGGCGGGCGCGGGCGTTTGCGCCAGCGCGCCGGAAGGCAAAATGCTTGCGGCGGTAAGCGCGGTTGTCGCGGCCAGAACGGTGCGGCGGTCGATCGCATCTTTACGCATGACTTCCCCCAAAGTTGTTTCAGGGCGGAAGGCTAGCGCCGATCAATTTGGGAAAGCAATTCGTGGGCACGGCCCACCAAGGCGCAAGCCCACGGGGGCCAATTCGCATGGTTGGAGAAAGTCCGAATTGTCGGGGAGGATGAACCGTACAACCGGAAAAGAACCTACGCCAGCCGCGCCAGATAGCGCTCGACCTCGCGCCGAAGCAGGTGGGATTGGTCCGCCAGCCCGCGGGAGGCGGTCAGGACGACTTGTGCGACCTGGCCGGTTTTGACGGCGGTGTCCGACACTTCGCTGATGTTGGAGGAAACATCGCGCGTTCCTTTGGCCGCCGTGCCCGCGTTGAGCGCGATCTGCCGGCTGACCTCGTCCTGCTGACGCATGATCGTCGCCACATCGTCGGCCAGCGCGTTGAGCTGCGATATGGTCGCGGCGATCGCGCCTATCATCTGAACGGAGCGTGACGTCGTCTGCTCGATCGACTGGATTTGGCGCGTGATGTCCTCGGTCGCCCTCGCGGTCTGGCCGGCAAGGATTTTCACCTCCTGCGCGACGACGGCGAAGCCGCGGCCCGACTCGCCGGCGCGGGCCGCTTCGATCGTTGCATTGAGCGCCAGCAAATTGGTTTGGGCGGCGATCTCGCTGATGAGATTGCTGACCTTCGCGATTTCGCCGACGCTGGCCGACAGGGTCTCGCAGGCGGCGACGATGGCGCGCGCCTCGTCGGTCGCCTTGTGAGCGACCGCAGCGGAATCCGCGACCTTCGCCGTGATATGCTCGATCGATTTGGCGATTTCATCGGCGCTCGCCGCGACCCTCTCGACGCCGGCGGTCGCCTGGGCGGAAGCCGTTGTCGTCGCCAGCGCCTGCTCGCGATTGCGGTTCGCGCTCTCCGCCATGTCGCGCGCCGAATTGTCCATCGACGCCGAGGCACTATCCAGCGTCCGGATGATGTCCGACACCGCGCGCTGGAATTCCTGGGTCGCGTTTTCGACTGCGCGCCGGCGGTCTTCGATCGCGCGGCCCTGCTCGATTTCGTGCGCGCGGGCGGCATTGGCGTCCCGCGTGACCTCGCGAAAGACCTGAAGCGAGCGGGTCATCTCGCCGATTTCGTCGTTGCGGTCGTCCCGGACATCGACCTGCAGGTCGCCGGCGGCGAGGCGGCGCATGGCCTCACTGAGCAGACCGAGACGACGGGCGATGTTGCGGCCCACGTAAAACCAGCCGATGGCGACCGCGCCGGTCATCGCCGCCAGTGCCAGCATAATCAGCAGGATTCGCCCGGCGTGGATCTGCCGGCTCGCCGTTTGCGATTGGCTGCGGGCATTTCCGCGCAGCCGATCCACGAGGTCGTCCACGGCCTGCTTCAGCTTGACCGCTTCGGCGCGCGCCGCGCCGAACACGGCGTGCGCGTCTTCCTGCCGCTTCAGCTCGTAGGCGCGCAGTTCGAGGATGCCGTCGTCGCCGCCGATGACGGCCAACTCGCGGTAGAGACCCTCGAGCGTCTTCTGCTCGGCATAGTCGGGAATTTTGGCGAGGTTCGCCTCGATCTTTTGCCGGGCTGCCCCGATCGCGTCCTTGAGCGGGCCGAGCCGGCTTGCATCGTCGACCAGCGACGCCTCGATCAGCAGCCCTGCGAGCAGATTCGCTTCGGATTGCGTCTCCAGAAGCGCGGCCAGCAGTTCGGCCGCCGATTTGCGCGCCGGATCCGTTCCGCTTGTGGCGTCGGCCACGAGCGCTGAATTCGTCTTGGCGATGGCCGGCGCGAGGCCCGCAAGAAAGTCAGCGCGCGCCTTGCGGGTCGAGGCCGCCAGGTAGTGGCGTTCCCTGGCGATTTCGATGCGGTCCCTAACCGCCTGGTCCAGCGCCTCGAACCGCTGCGCCAGCGCAGCGCGGGCAACTTCGATCGGCTCGACCTCGCCGACGCCGAGTTGCCGCAGGCGCCCGATTTCCCTTGCAAGCTGCCCGGCGCCGACGTCGATCGATTTGGTGATTTCGACGCGCTCCCTGTCGTCCGCCGCCGCCATCAGCCGCGGCGCGGACGACACCAGCTGGCTCGCCTGCTCGGACAGACGCAATGAGACGATCGTGGCCGGAAAGCTGCGCGACAACACCGCATCGGTGATGGTGCCGATGGCGGTAAATTCATACAGCGCGGCGATCGAGCCCGCGATCGTGAGCGCCGCAGCGAAGCCGAATGCGCAATAGAGCCGCCCGCGCATGCTCGACAGCCAACGGGAGCACCTCCGGGAAATCCGGTCGGCGGGAGCCAGCCATGTCCGAGCTCCGCGCATGCGGCGGCTTCCGTATTCCGGGTCTTACGCGGCGACCCGTGCTGGAGGGTGGGCGAGCGTCATGGGCCGGCCGAATTGCTGGACGATGAAAGTCACGAACTGCTTCGCCGGCTATCGCTCACCGCTGCACATTCGATGCAAATCAACGTGCTACATCTTATGCGTGTAGCCGTTAATGATCGGCTAAATTACGCAATGCGCGCAGCTAGGCGGACAGCGTCACGGTCCTGAAATCGGCCGGCAGCACGATCTCCAGCAACTCGCAGTCATCGGAATACCCGATTACCGTGTGCTTGATCTTCGGCGGCTGAATCCAGCACGAGCCAGCATGGAAAGTATGCGGGCCTTGCCCTTCGAATTCGCTGCGAAACCAGCCCCTGAGCACGTAGACCATCTGAAATTCGACGTCGTGGAAGTGCGGGATCGCAACTTTCTTGGCGTCGAACGGCCTGGTCATGCGGATGACATGCGCCTGCACGCGCCCGCCGGTTGCTTTCGCAAGGCCGAGATCGCGATAGGCGGAGTAGGACCGCAGGCCGTGGTCGAAATCCTCTTCGCGCAAATGACTGACCGTGAAGTGCTGCTTGGGCCAGCGGGATGTGGCGCTTTTTGCCATTTTCCGTTTTGGCTTTGATGTCGTGGTCTTCCGCGGCGCTTTTGTCCTGCGTTTCGCTTTTGGCATGAACGCCTCCCTCTTGCGAAGATTGGAGCACGATCATCGAAGAAGGGAAAGACGTACAACAAACTCCGTTCATTCCCGCGCAAGCGGGAATCCAGGCGGCAAAAGCGGAGTCAAACCTTTGCGCTGGGTCCCCGCTTTCGCGGGGACGAACGGAACAGTCACTCCGCCGCTTCGCTCGCGCCGCCGTGCGCTTTCGACCAGCCGGCGGGATCGTTCATGAACTTCTCGACTTCCGCCAGCATTCCCTTGTCGAACTTGCCGCTTTGCTTCGCGACCGCGAGCACGTCCCACCACGTCGTGAGATGATGCAATGTGACGCCGAGATCGCCGAGGATTTTCTTGCCCTGCGGATAGATGTCGTAAAAGAAGACCACGATGCAGTGGTCGCATTGTCCGCCCGCATCGCGGATCGCTTTCACAAAATTGACCTTGCTCTTGCCGTCGGTGGCGAGGTCTTCGACCAGCAGCACGCGCTGGCCCTCGTCGAGCTTGCCTTCGATCTGCGCGCCGCGGCCGAAGCCCTTCGGCTTCTTGCGCACGTACTGCATCGGCAGGTTCAGCCGCTCCGCAATGAACGCGGCAAACGGGATGCCCGCCGTCTCACCGCCGGCCACCGCGTCGATCTTGTCGCGCCCAATGTCGCGGTCGATCGTCGTCGCCATGAAATCCATGAGCGTCGCGCGCTCGCGCGGAAACGAGAGGAGCCAGCGCGAGTCGTTGTAGACCGGACTCGCCCAGCCGCTGGTGAAGATGAACGGCTTGTCGGCCATGAAGCGCACCGCGCCGGTGTCGAGATAAATCCGCGCGGTCTGCTCCGCGATGGCCTGTCGGTCGGGTACGCTCGTCATGCGCCGTTCAAAGCACAAAAGCGGTCAGGCTGCCATCCCGCAGTGGCGCGACAATTCACAGGCGAGATCGAGCAGCGCTTCGTCGCCGCCGGCCCAGCCGATGAACGAAAGGCCGACCGGGCAGCCGGCGACGGTTCCGGCCGGCATGGACATTTGCGGCAGGCCCGAAATGCTGGAGGTGACGACGAGCCGCATCACGCGCGTGCGGAAGTCGTCGAGTTCTTGCGCCGGCGTGTCGGCGAGCGGCGGAATGGTCGGCGAGGTCGGCAGCGCGAGGATGGTGCCCGGTTTCGCCACCCCGCGGATATGCTCGCGCGCTTTCATGTAGGCCGCGCGCGCGGCATCGGCCTGCGCCTTGGTCACGGTCGCCGCGAAAGCCATGCGTTCGCGCACGCCCGGCCCGATCTTCGGTTTATGTTTCGTGACGAAATCGCCGAACGTCTGCCACGTTTCGTAAGCCTGCACGATACGGAACGCCTCGCGCCACGGGTCGAACCCGTCGGGCGCGATCTTGCCATGTGCCATCGAGGGCAAGTCGTCGCTCATGAATTCGAGCAGCGTGCGCAGCAGGTCTGCGATTTCGGAATCGGTTTCCGCGAAGGCATCTTCCAGCACGACGACGCGCTCGAGTTTTGCCGTGACGCGTTTGTCGTCGAGCAGCACCGCGCCTACGTTGTGAAACACGCCCGGCGTCGACGCAAACCAGCCCGGCACGTCGAAGCTTGGCGCCATGTCGGCAACGCCTTCGTGCGCGATGCGCTCGTGCGTCGGCCGCAGGCCGTAGATGCCGTTGAACGACGCCGGCATGCGCACCGAGCCACCGGTGTCGCTGCCGAGCGCAAAGTCGCAAAGCCCTGCGCCGCACGCGGCGGCCGAGCCGGCCGAGGAGCCGCCGGGAATGCGGCCGGGCGCGCGCGAATTCACAGGCATGCCGTAGTGCGGATTGATGCCGGTGCCGCTGTAGAAGAATTCGTCGCAGATCGTCTTGCCGGTGATGGTCGTCCCGGCATCGAGGATTTTCTGCACCGGCGGGCAATTGCGAGTCGCAGGCTTGGCCGCGGCAAACCATTCCGGCACGCCGCAGCCCATGCGCTCGCCGGTTATGTCGTACATGTCCTTGACGACCGCGGTCAGTCCCGCGAGCGGGCCGTTCGCGGCGCCTTTGATCGGCGCCGTGATGTCGTGCGGGACGAAGCAGGAGCGATATCCTTGTGCGGTCATTTAGCTTTCTCGTCTCAT
>DASSRW010000036.1:0-5918 GCA_035701545.1 Pseudolabrys sp. | reverse complement strand
GGCCTGGCGCGCGACGGCCGGTTCGACATCGCCGGCTTCGAGAACGTGCTCAAGCTGCGCGCGGAATTCGAAGGCGGCGTGCCGCAGCCTTCCGCGCGCTACATCGATCTGTCGTATTACCGCAAGGCGCTCGACGGACTTTAGCGTCAGGCCAGCCTGATCTCGCCCTCGACCTTGTGCGTCAGCGCGACGTCGCCGATGGTGAGCACCACTTGCGCTTTCAGCGTTTCGTTGCCTTTCAGCCGCCCGTCGTCGAGCGCTCCGCGCACCGCTTTCTCGATCTCCTGCTGCGAGGTCACGCCGACCACTTTCAGGAATTTGCGCAGCGACATGTTCAGGGCTTCCTCATTCATGGCAATCCTCGCGGGCAATGTGGTTTGAATGCATGATAGTGGCGCGCACGGCACGATTGAAGTGGGTCGAGGTTGAAAACGTGTGCGCCTCCGGCTTGTAAGCCGGTCCGTGAAACAAAGGAGTGCGTCAGATGGACATCAAACGAAGCGGTTTGCAGCCGTCCGGCAAGGGACCGGCGGAGTGGTTCACCGGCACGGTGCGCGTGGACCCGCTGTTCCAGGCGGCGGATCCGGCGCGCGTGAGCGGCGCCAGCGTGACGTTCGAGCCGGGCGCCCGTACCGCATGGCATACGCATCCACTCGGCCAGACCCTGATCGTGACGGCCGGCTGCGGGCGCGCGCAGCGCGCGGGCGGGCCGGTCGAGGAAATCCGGCCCGGCGATGTCGTCTGGTTTCCGCCCGGCGAGAAGCACTGGCACGGCGCGACACCGACGACTGCAATGACGCACATCGCCATTCAGGAAAGGCTGAACGGCAAGGCGGTCGAGTGGATGGAGAAGGTCAGCGACGAGGAATACGGCGGGTGAGCGGCCGCGCTTGACAGTGCTGGAGCAAGTCCAGCCGCAAACATTACACAGTGCGCGTGCTCAACCTCTCCGGGGTCATGCCCCGCGACCCGTCTTCGCCAAGGCTTCGACGGGCCCATGACTAGGCCCTCCGAGGCGCAAGCGAAGGAGGGAAGCGGGGCATCCAGTAAACTGCTGAAAGAATTGTCTTTACTGGATCGCCCGCTTTCGCGGGCGATGACATCGATCAGATCGGAATCGTCTCTAGGCCGCGACCGAGCGCAGGAAGCCTTCGACCTTGTCGCCGAGGATCGCCGCCGCCGCTTCCACGCTGTCCGACGCGCTCAGCACCGTCTCGGCGGAATTGCGCGTGTTGACGACCGCGCCCGCGACCTTGTCGAGCATCGCCACCAGATCGCGCGTGCCGTTGGCCGCGCCGGCGACGTTCTGCGAAATCTCGCCGGTCGCGGCGTTTTGCTGGCGGACGGAATCGGCCACGGTCGAGGTCCAGCGGTTGATCTCCTGCATGCGCTCGGTGTTGCGGCGCATGGCCTCGACCGCGGTGCTGGTCGAGGTCTGCACCGCGGCGATCTGCGCGGCGATCTGCTCGGTTGCCTTGGCCGTTTGCACGGCGAGCGATTTCACCTCGGTGGCGACAACGGCGAACCCCTTTCCCGCCTCGCCGGCGCGGGCGGCCTCGATGGTGGCGTTGAGCGCCAGCAGATTGGTCTGCCCGGCAATGCTGCGGATCAGCTTGACGACGTCGCCGATCTCCTGCGCCGCCTTTGACAGGCCCGTGATCTCCTCGTTTGTCTTGTGCGCCTCCGCCATGGCGCTGCGGACGAGCTCGGCCGTCTGCCCGAGCTGACGGCTGATTTCCTCGACCGAGGCGAAGAGCTCCTCGGCGGCCGACGCGGCGGCGCCGACGTTGACGGACGATTCGTTGGAAATCGCGACGGCATTGGTCGCCTGCTTCGAGGTGTCGCCGGAGGAGGCGGAAAGGCTCGCGGCCGTCGAGCGCAGCGCCGAGGTGCTTTCGGCGACCGTGCGCAGGACGTTTTCGACCTCCTGCCTGAACGCGGCGATCGCCGCGTCGATGGCCGCGCGCCGCTGCTCCTGCTCGGCAATGGTCGCGCGCTGCTGCTGGGCGTGGTGACGGTCGGTGATGTCTTCGTGCGTGCCGACCCAATACTTGCCGCCGAGGATCGGCTTGTTGATGACGGAGATGACGCGGCCGTCCGGCGTCTCCACCATGCGGGCGTTCGCCTCGTCCGCGGCGATCGCCTTGAGGATGTCGCTGCGGTATTTCTCGACGTCGAGGTCGAGCGTTCCCATGTCGCTGCGGTGCTTGATGAGCGCGCGCAAGGTGCATCCCGGCTTCACGACCTCGCGCGACATGCCGTAGAGATCGATGTAGCGGTCGTTGGCGATGATCAGCCGCTCGGTGCTGTCGAACATCACGAGGCCTTGCGACATGTTGTTCATCGCGATCTCGAGCATCGTGCCTTTTTCGTCGAGCAGACGGTCGGCCAGGGCGCTGATCAGGCTCAGGCCGAGCAGCGCGATGGCGACGCTCGCCACCACCACCGTGAGCACCGCCGGCGAGAGCGAGGACGCGGCGATCGATTTCGACGGGTCGGGCACGATGTCGACCGCCCCCATGGCCGTGAAGTGATGCGAGACGATCGCCAGCGCCAGCAGCGCGGCGGCCGCGGCTGCGCCGCGCTTTCCCGGCCAGCGAATGGCGACGGGCAGCGCCACGGCGCCGAACAGCAGGCCCAGGCCCACCGAGGCGGAAATCAGGTCCCACGACCAGTCGATGTGGCCCGGCACCTCGACCGCCCACATGCCGAGATAATGCATGCAGGCGATGCCGGCGCCGACGATGGCGCCGCCGAGCGCCACGCTCCACCGCGCCGGAACGTAGACGGCGAACGCGAGGCCCATGCCGGTCACAACGGCCGCCGCGGCGAGGGAGACAACGGTAAGGCCGGTGTCATAGCCGATCGCCACGCCCGGCATGAACGCCAGCATGGCGATGAAGTGCGTCGCCCAGATGCCGAAGCCGGTGGTGACCGCCGCGATCGCGATCCACACCGCGCGCGCCTGGCCGCCGGCCGCGCGGGCGCGGTGGAAGAGACTCACGGCCGAAAGGCTGGCGACAAAGCAGATCGCGGCGGCGACCGCCACGAAGCGCCAGTCGTGCTGGTCAGCCAGGCAAGTATAGACGCGCCACATCGGGAATCCGCAAACGAACAGGTCTCATCTATGGCCCGATAACCATTGTTTTCGGGTTAATCGGGCGGTTTTCGAAGCTGTCCGCAGGTCCCGCGCCGGCGTTGACGTTGCGAGGTCGGCGGCTATGATCCCGGCCGCTTGCGCACGCCCCGAACGGCCGGCGACGGTTTGGAACGGGTCGTGCGCAAAAGCCCCTGTGGCGGAATTGGTAGACGCGCCAGACTCAAAATCTGGTGGCCGCAAGGCCGTGCTGGTTCGATTCCGGCCAGGGGCACCACGCCTGAACGGATTTTATCCTGACCGGCCGGCGTACGGACTGTCGCCGGTCGCGTTTTCTCCACTCTCCTTCCTGGCAAGATTCCCAAGGTATTTTTTGAGTCTTGCGAGGGCTTCGGGCGACCAATTTCGTACGTCCGTTACGGCAACCCAGGCGTCAATGTAGTGCTCCGGCGCGAAAACGTGGCCATAGCCCATTGGAGTGCCGGTCGCGCCCGCCATATCGAGAGCAATCTGAAGCATCGTGACGATCGGATACCATTGCAGGTCCGGTGAAACGTCGGGGCCGCGAGGCGGCGTCATCCAGACCGGGGCGCGGTACGCATCCTGGTACGAGAACAGCATGATCGGGTCGCTCGCGTATTGCAGATAGACGATACGCATCGGCCCCCACGGCGCATCGGCGGGGCCCGTCGGTCCGTTCTGGTTCATGAACCGCACGAAGCGGCCGTCGCGGAATTGCGGCAGCCAGTACGGAGAATTGTCGTTACGGTTCGCCGTGAACCAGCGCCAGACGCGGCTCTCGAACGGCGGCCCGCTCCAGAGCGCTCCGGAGATCGGGTCGCCGACGGTTTCGAACAGCTCCGCCGATCTTTCGGAGTTCATGGCACCGAGACTCAGACCATGCACATAAAGTTTGGGCCGCTTGTCCTTTGGCAATGTCGTCCAGTAGCCGTAGATCTCCGCAAACAGGGCTCGCGCTGCAGCCAGGCCATAGTCGGGCTCAAACAGCAGCGACAGCGGACTGTTTAGATACGAATACTGCACCGCGACACTGGCAACGTCGCCGTCGTGGAGATACTCGACGGAATCCATTGCGGCAGGATCGACCCAGCCGGTGCCCGTTGGCGTTATGATGATGAGAATGGATCGCTCGAAGCCGTGTTGGCGCTTGAGCTCGGCGAGCGCGAGTCTTGCGCGGGCTTGCGGCGTGTCGGCGCCGCGCAAGCCTACATAGACGCGGATGGGATCGCGGGCAGGGCGGCCCGTGAAAGTGCTGATCTGTTCGCCTGTTGGCGCCGACGACACGAATTCGCGGCCGGCACGGCCAAGTTCGCTCCACTTGACCAAAGACGCCGCGCTTCCCGTCTTGCCAGACGCAGTTGGCTGCGGCCGCTCAGGCTCCAGCAATGCGTCATACGCGCGGAAGGACGAATCGAGCGCACGAAAAGTTGTGCGAACGAGGAGATTGTCGGCGATCGACCAGAACAGCAGGATTCCGGCAAGTACGCCGACGACATTTGCAATTCTTCTCGGGATGAAACGTCGGATGCGAGAGGCAAGGAAGCGGCTCACGTACCAGAACAGCCGCACCAACGCCAAAAGCAGCACGAACGTTGCCAGCGCGATTGCGCACACCTTGAACGGACGCGCTGTTTCGACGGGAGGCAGCCCCATGACCGCGCGAATCGAATCCTGCCAGGCTGCGGCTCGCCACAGAAAACTGACGACGACGAGGAAGCTGCCGGCCGCGACCAATGCGTTGGCCGCCGCTCGCATGCGCGACGAGGCGACGGGCAGCTCGAGATAATGCCATAGCCAACGCAAGAAGACGCCAATTGCATAACCTGCGGCAAAGCAGGTTCCGGCGAGGGCGCCTTGAGCCGGAGCGCTCCTTGGAACGAGCGTCGGCGTGAGCGAGGCTGCAAAAAACAATGCTCCCAAAACCATCCCGACGCCGCACAGCGACTCCACTTGCCGCCTGATGGCGCGGGCCGAATTTTTCATGACGCGCACTCTTTAATCCCGACAGATCACGGGGACCCGGCGAGCCGGGCGCGGATGCCGGGCAGGCAGTCCGTTTTTGTCGCCTTGTCTCGCCTCGACTGCCATTCCCCGGTTTGGCCAAAGAGGAAGTCTGTTGCGGAGGAAACTTGCGGCACTCGGCTGACAGGCCCGCCGCCAATGGCAGGGAGGCGCAAATCGGCAGGCGCGCTAGCTGGCGAGCGTATTCTTGTATATCCGCCCGTCCTTCATGATGACCATGAAGTTCCTGGCCGGATCGGCGACGAGCTGAATGTCCTCGATCGGATTGCCGTCGACCACCAGCAAATCGGCCAGCGCCCCCGCTTCGATGACTCCCAGCTTTTCCGGGTAAGGATTGCGCGGGCCGGACATCGCCAAAAGCTCGGCGTTGACCGAGGTTGCCATCTTCAAAATGTCGGCGTTGCCATACCAGCGGGCAAGATGGGTCAGCATCAAGCTCTGGTGCGGGGTGAACTTGCTGGAAAACAGCAGGTCGCTTCCGAACGCGGTTTTGATCTTGTGCTTTTTCGCCAAGGTATAAACATTATTCGTTCCGGCGATGACCTGAAGCAGGTTGATCCGGCTCTGCCCTGCCAAAGGAGGCACATCGCTCTCGTCGACGAATGGCTGGGTGCTGAGCCATATGTCTTTTTCCGCCATGAGCTGGGCGGTGGCATCGTCCATCAAATGGCCGTGCTCGATGCATTGGACGCCCGCGGCAATTGCGCGCCGGATCGCGGCAGGCGGATAGGCGTGCACCGTCGTGTAGGTATGTCGGTCGGCAGCGGCCTCGACGCCG
>DASSRW010000035.1:0-17194 GCA_035701545.1 Pseudolabrys sp. | reverse complement strand
CGCCGATCAAGACCGTCGCCGACATGAAGGGCCACACCATCGCCTATGGCTTCACCAGTCAGGAGATCATCGGAAAGATTGTGGACGCCATGCTCGCGACCGCGGGCCTGAGCATCAAGGACCTCAAGCCGGTGATGGTGCCCAACCTCGTGCGCGGCGTGGAGGCTTTCGAAAACGGCCGCGCCGACATCACTGTCTTTGCGCTCGGCTCCGCGAAAGTGTCGGAAGCCGATGCCGCCGTGCACGGCATTCGCTACATCTCGCTTGCGAATACACCGGAAGCGCTGAAGGGCCTCAAGAGCCAGTTCCGCACCGCTTATATTGGCCATGCCAAACCCTCGCCGCGCTACGCCGGCGTGAAAGAGCCAATCAACATCATGCAATTCGACTATACGATCTTCACGAGCGCGAAGGTCCCCGCGGATCGAATCAAGAAGATCACCGAGATCGTCGCGACCAGCAAGAAGGCGCTCAGCGAGAGCCATCCGCTGTTCAAGTCTCTCGACCGGAAGCGGATGTACACGGATATCGACGTGCCGTATGCGGATGGTGCCCAATCCTATTACAAGGACAAGGGCATCAAGGAAGTGGAGTAAGCGTCAAAACACGCTGATTGCGCCTGAGCAGAAATGCGACATCGAAAACAATAAACGACGGGAGGATATCAAATGCGCAAAACTCTTGCGGCCGCAACGTTGGCCATTTCATTTGGCTTTGCCGCAGCGGCAAACGCCCAGCCGGTCGGCCTCGGCACCAGCCCGCAGGGCACGCTCACCTATGCCGTGGGCGCCGCCGTCGCCAAAACGCTGACCGAAGTCGGTCACATGCAGGCGCGCGTGCAGCCGTCGAGCGGCACCGGCACCATGATCCCGCTGGTCAACGACGGCGAGATCGATCTCGGCTTTGCCAATACGCTCGAGCTTTACGACGCCTTCCACGGCGTCGGCACCTTCAACGGCCGCAAGAACCCGAACCTGCGCACGATCGCGGTGATCTTTCCGATCAAGGTCGGCCTGTTCGTGCGTGCCGATTCCCCCATCAAGTCGATCAAGGACATGAAGGGCCACACGGTCGCTTACGGCTTCACCAGCCAGGAAATCATCAAGAAGACCGTCGACGCGATGCTCGCGACCGAAGGCCTGAGCATCAAGGACCTGAAGCCCGTGATGGTGCCGAACCTCGTGCGCGGCGTGGAGGCGTTCGAGAACGGCCGCGCCGATATCACGACCTTCGCGCTCGGCTCGGCCAAGGTGTCGGAAGCGGATGCCGCCGTGCACGGCATCCGTTTCATCTCGCTGCCGAACACGCCCGAAGCGCTGAAAGGGCTGAAGAGCCAGTTCCGCACGGCCTATATCGCGCAGGCGAAGCCCTCGCCGCGCTATGCCGGCGTGAAAGAGCCGATCAACATCATGCAATACGACTACACGGTCTTCGCCGGTACCAAGGTCCCGGCCGACCGCATCAAGAAGATCACCGAGATCATCGCCACGCACAAGAAAGAGCTCGGCGAGAGCCATCCGTTGTTCAAGTCGCTCGATCCGGCGCGGATGTACACCGATATCGAGGTGCCCTACCACGACGGCGCCAAGGCCTATTACAGCGAAAAAGGCATCAAGGAAGCGAAGTAAGCGCGTCAGCAATCGAGGTGGCAATCGGATGGTCGTCAATCCTTCTTCCCGCGGTGAACGGCCGCCGATTGCCGCCGAAGCGTTCTTGCGCGCGCTCGCCGATCACGGCGTCGATTATTTCTTCTGCAATCCCGGCACCGATTTTCCGCCGGTCGTCGAGGCGTTCAGCCGCGCCGGGAAGACGAACGCGAAGGTGCCGCGTCCGGTCCTGATTCCGCACGAGAACATCGCCGTGGCCATGGCGCACGGCGCCTACCTGATGACAGGCCATCCGCAGGCAGTGATGGTCCACGTCAACGTCGGCACCGGCAATACGCTCAACAATCTCGCTAATCTGTCACGCGAACGCGTCCCGCTCATTCTCGCCGCCGGCCGCACGCCCATTACCGAAAAGGGCTCATTCGGCTCGCGCAGCCGCCCGATCCATTGGGCGCAGGAAATGTTCGATCAGGGCGGCATGGTGCGCGAGCTGGTGAAGTGGGATTACGAGCTGCGAAATGCCGGCCAGATCGGGGACGTTGTTTCGCGCGCCGTCGAGGTGGCCACGGCGCAGCCGCGCGGGCCCGTTTACCTTGTGCTGCCGCGCGAGCCGCTGTCGGCGCCATTGCCGGAGCCAATCGCACCGGTCAAGCCACGGCCGCAGGCATTGCCGCCTCATCCCGATCCGCGCGCCATCGCCACGCTCGCTGAATGGATCGCCACCGCCGAACGCCCGCTCATCATCAGCGCGTCGCTGCCCACGAACGCGGTCAAGCCGCTCGAGCAGATCGTCGAACGCTGCGCCATTCCTGTCGTCGCGCACGGCCCGCGCACGCTTTGTCTGCCGACCAGTCACTCAATGCACTTCGGCTTCGAGCCGGGCGCGCTGCTCGCCGACGCCGACCTTGTCATCTCGCTCGAATGCGACGTGCCGTGGATTCCGAGCCTGCAGCACCCGACCGGCGGCTGCCGCGTGGCGCACATCGGCGAGGACCCGTTCTTTTCCCGCTACCCGATGCGCAGCTTCCAGAGCGACCTCGCCATCCAGTCCGATCCGGCAAACGCGCTTGCCGGGCTGGCAACAGCCGTCGAGCAGCGGCTGCAAATGGCGGATGCGCGCATCGCCTCGCGCCGTGGCCGGCTGACGGAGCGCATGCGCACGCGGCGCGCGCAGCTTGCCAAGGATTCCGCACCCGCCGCGCATATCTCGCCGGAATATCTCTCGCGCGTCATCGGCGAAACGGTCGGCGCCGAGGCCATCATCTTCAACGAATATCCGCTGCGGCCCGATCATTGCGCGCGCGAAATTCCCGGCACGTTTTTCGGGCTGAGCCCCGCCGGCGGTCTCGGCTGGGGCTTCGGCGCGGCGCTCGGCGCGAAGCTCGCGGCGCCCGACCGCTTCATCGTCGCGACCCTCGGCGATGGGGCTTACATGTTCACCAATCCGACCGTCGCCCATTGGGTTTCCGCCAAGTACGAGCTGCCGATTCTCACCATCATCTTCAACAACAGCCGTTACGGCGCCGTGCGCCGCGCCACGCTCTCGATGTTCAAGGAGAGCGCCGCCGGCGAAAACGACGGCCGCATGCTGGCCGATCTCGATCCGGCGCCACCTTACGAAGAGTTCGCCAAAGCGCAGGGCGCGCATGCCGAGCGCGTCGAGCGTCCCGCCGATTTGCCCGACGCACTCGCGCGGGCGCGCGATGCCGTGCTCATCGAGCGGCGGCAGGCGCTGCTCAACGTGATTACGCCCTACTAACAACAACAAAAGAAAACGATGCCGGCCAAAATTCTCAATCCGATTCTCCTTGTTCTGAAGGCAGCCGTCGTTTTGCTCGTCATTGGCTGGATTCTGGATATTCCGGGCCGATTGCAGATCGGGCTTTTTACCGAGCAAATTCTGGTTTCAGTGCTGGGCCTGTCGCTCGCAATTACGTTTCTGACGTTTCCCCTCAGCCTGGGTGAAACGGGCGAAGAAGCGGTTGCCGCCAAGGTTCTTGAAAAAAGAACCGCCGCCGTCGGGATCATCGACCTGCTGCTTGCCGCCGCGGCGCTCGTCAGCTGCTTCTATGTCGCCGTGCGCTATCCGCAGCTCATCGTCGAGCTCGCGACGCGGCCGTGGTACGGCATTCTTGTCGCTTCCGTGATGGTGCTGCTGGTCTTCGAGGCAAGCCGCCGCGTCACCGGCCTCGCGCTCGTGCTCATCGTGCTGGCGCTGTGCGCGCACGCGATGTTCGGCTATCTGCTGCCGGCAAGCTTCGCCGCCCGCCCGGTCGCCTTGAGCCGGCTCATCGTCTATCTCGGCATCGACACCAACGCGCTGCTCGGCATCACGCTGCAAATCGCGGTCGTGGTCGTCGTGCCCTTCATCATCATGGGACAGGTCCTGTCGCGCTGCGGCGGCTCCGATTTCTTCGCCGATCTCGCCGCCGCGCTGATGGGGCGCTTTCGCGGCGGCGCGGCCAAGATTGCCGTGGTCGGCTCGGCCTTCTTCGGCATGATCTCGGGCAGCGCCGTCGCCAACGTCGCCAGCGTCGGCACCATCACCATCCCGCTGATGAAGCGCGCCGGTTTTCCCGGACACATCGCGGCCTCGATCGAAGCGGTAGGCTCGACCGGCGGGCAGGTCGCCCCGCCGGTCATGGGCGCCGCCGCCTTCCTGATGGCCGAATATTTGCAGGTCCCCTACGCGCACGTGATGGAGGCCGCCGTCATTCCGGCCTTTCTCTACTACGCGGCGCTGTTCATCCAGGTCGATCTGGAATCGGTGAAGCTCGGCGTGCTCGGCACGCCGAGGGAAAGCCTGCCGACCGTCGGATCGGTGCTGCGCAAGGGCTGGCATTTTGTCATCCCCTTCGCGGTTCTGATCGTTGGTCTGGTGTGGCTCAACTGGGAACCGGAATTTGCCGCGCTCGCGGCGACCGCCCTCATCGGACTGCTCGCAATGATCGTGCCGCACAACGGCCGGCGGCTGTCGCCGCTCGAAGTGATCGATGCTGTCATCTCGGCCGGCGGCGCCGTCGTCGACATCATCGCCATCACCGCCATTGCCGGCATCCTGATCGGCGCGATGAACATTACCGGCGTTGCCTTCTCGCTGACCCAGCAGCTGCTGACGATCAGCGGCGGCAGCACGGCGCTGCTGCTCGTCATCACCGCTATCGCGTCGTTCATCCTGGGGCTGCCGCTGCCGACGACCGGCGTCTACATCATTCTGGCGACGCTCGCCGCGCCGGCGCTGGTGCAGGCCGGCATTGCGCCGATGCAGGCGCATCTGTTCGTCCTGTTCAACGGCATCCTCGGCATGGTGACGCCGCCGGTTGCACTCGCGGCATTTGCCGCGGCGACGATCGCCAAATCCGACCAGTGGCAGACCGGATGGACCGCGATGCGCGTAAGCTGGTGCGCCTATTTCCTGCCGTTCATGTTCGTCTATACGCCGGCGCTGATCATGAACGGCAGCCTGCCGATCGTCGTCATGCATCTTGGCCTGGCGCTGCTTGGCATCTTCATCGGCACCATCGCGGTCGTCGGTCATTGCTTCGCGCGCGTGCCGTGGCCTCTGCGCATCGCCTACGCGCCGATCGCGCTCGCGCTGATGGCGCAGCCCACGATGTTTGCAGGCGCCGCATGGCTGATCGGCGCAGGCTTCGTGCTCGGGCTGGGCGTGCTGGCGCGTGAACTGTGGTATGTCCGCGCCCAACCCAGGCCCAAGCTCGCCGCCTAGCCGGCAGACATCAAGAAATCTTCAGTATCCGGAGACCTTCATGCGCATCGACGCCTACACCCATTTCATTCCGCGGGCTTTTTTCGACAAGCTGGTCGAAAGCGGCTACCCGAATATCGGCAAGCGCATGCGTGGCGTGCCGAGCATCCACGACCTCGATATCCGCAAGAAGATCGTCGATACATTTCCCGATTACGCACAGATCATCTCGCACGGAATGCCGCCACTCGAACTGCTCACCACTGCCGAGCAAGGCGAGGAATATGCAAAACTTCTCAATGATGGCTTCGCCGAGATCTGTGCAAAGAACCGCGATCATTTTCCGGGCTGGGTGGCGCAGGTCTCGCTTGCCGATGTGAACGGCGCAATCCGCGAAGGCGAGCGCGCGATCCGGAACGGCGCGCTCGGCGTGCAGATTTACACGAATATCGCCGGCAGGCCGCTCGACGAGCCGGAATTCGAGCCGTTTTTCGCTGCGATGGAAAAATGCGGCAAGCCGATCTGGCTGCATCCGGCGCGCGCCGCCAATTTCACCGACTATCTTTCCGAGAAAAAATCGAAATACGAGATCTGGTGGACGTTCGGCTGGTCCTACGAGACCGCCGCGGCCATGGCGCGGCTGGTGTTCTCCGGAATCATGGACAAGTATCCAGACCTGAAGATCATCACCCACCATTTCGGTGGCATTGTGCCGATGCTGGAAGGCCGCATCGGGCCGGGCTGGGACCAGCTCGGCGCGCGCACCTCGGACGAAGATTTGACCCTGGTGCTCAAGCGCCTGAAGAAGCGGCCGCTCGATTACTTCAAGCATTCGTTCTACACCGACACCGCCGTCTTTGGCGGCGAGCCGGCGACGCGCTGCGGCTTCGCGTTCTACGATCTGGACAAGATCGTGTTCGCCTCCGATTGCCCGTTCGATCCCGAGAAGGGCACGATGTACACGCGCGAGACGCTGCGCATCCTTGATGGGCTCAACCTGTCGAAAGGCGACCGCGAGAAGGTCGACCGCGGCAACCTCGAGCGGATCACCGGGGTAAAGTTCAAGAGCTGATGCCTGGCGCCCCAGACCTGTCATGCCCCGCGAAAGCGGGGCATCCAGTACTCGACGACTGTGGATACTGGATCATCCGCTTTCGCGGATGATGACATTCCGTTGGTTCGCTAGTGATGTGCCCTTAGCCATCTGCTAGCGTCGTTCGCATGTCCGCCGCCGAGTCCCTCGCCTTTTCCGAACCGGAAATGTCGCCGCCCGAAGAAAACGGGCGAATTACGCCGGCGATGGCGCAGTACGTCGAGATCAAGGCCGCCAATCCGGATTGCCTGCTGTTCTACAGGATGGGGGACTTCTACGAACTGTTCTTTGAGGACGCCGAAGTCGCCTCGCGGGCGCTCGGCATCGTGCTCACCAAGCGCGGCAAATATCTCGGACGCGACGTGCCGCTCTGCGGCGTGCCGGTCATTCGCGCCGACGAATATCTGCACAAGCTCATTGCACTCGGCTTCCGCGTCGCGGTGTGCGAGCAGCTGGAAGACCCGGCGGAAGCAAAAAAACGCGGCTCAAAAGCGGTCGTCCGGCGCGATGTCGTCCGACTCGTTACGCCCGGCACGCTGACCGAGGACACGCTGCTCGATGCCCGGCGCAACAACTATCTCCTTGCCATCGCGCGCGCACGCATGTCATCCGACGAGGCGGACAGCCGCTTCGGACTGGCGTGGATCGATATCTCGACCGGCGAATTCCGGGTCACTGAAACGACACGCGCGTCGCTGCAATCGGAGATCGCGCGGCTCGATCCGGGCGAGATCATCGTTTCCGATGCGCTTTACGCCGACAGCGATCTCGCGCCCTGGCTCCGCACGCTGCCGGCAGTGACGCCGCTCGCGCGCGATGTGTTCGACGGCGCCACCGCCGAGCGGCGGCTTGCCTCCTTTTTTTCCGTCGCGACCAGCGAAGCGTTCGGCGCGCTGGCGCGTCCGGAGCTCGTCGCCGCCGCAGCCTGCGTGACCTATGTCGATCGCACGCAGATCGGCCAGCGGCCGCCACTGTCGCCGCCATCGCGCGAAAGCGCCGGCGCGACCATGGCGATCGACCAGGCGACGCGCAGCAATCTCGAGCTCGTGCGCACGCTTGGCGGTGAGCGCAAGGGAACGCTGCTCGATGCCGTCGATCGTACCGTGACCTCGGCCGGCTCGCGGCTCCTCGCGCAGCGCCTGTCCGCACCCCTCACCGATCCGGCTGCCATCGCGCGCCGGCTCGACAGCGTTTCGGCATTCCTGAACGACGCCACCGCGCGCATCGACATGCGGGCGCGCCTGCAAGCCGTGCCCGATCTCGCCCGTGCGCTGGCGCGGCTTTCGCTCGGGCGCGGCGGTCCGCGAGACCTTGCTGCCATTCGCGATGGCCTGACCGCCGCAAGCACGCTCGCCAAGGCGCTGAAGTCGCTGCACGATATTCCGGCGGAAATCGCCGATGCCGCGATGGCGTGCCGCAAGCCCGACCAGGGTTTAACCGACGAATTGGCCGCGGCGCTTGCGGATGAACTGCCGGCCGTCAGGCGCGACGGCGGCTTTGTGCGCGCCGGCTACGATTCCGCGCTCGACGAAGCGCGTGCGTTGCGCGATGAAGCGCGCCGCGTGATCGCCGCCTTGCAGGCGCGTTATGCCGACGAGACCGGCATCCGCACGCTGAAAATCCGGCACAACAACGTGCTCGGCTACTTCGTCGAGGTGACGGCGCAGCACGGCGACAAGCTGATGGCCGCGCCGCTCAACGCGACCTTCATCCACCGGCAGACGCTTGCCGGTCAGGTGCGCTTCACCACCACCGAGCTCGGCGAACTGGAAGCCAAGATTGCCAGCGCGGCCGACCGCGCGCTCGGACTGGAGCTCGACACATTCGATCGGCTGACGGCGGCCGTGCTTGCGCAGACCTCCGAGATCAAGCTGTGCGCCGAGGCGCTGGCGGTTCTCGATGTATCAAGCGCGCTCGCGCATCTTGCCGCCGAGCGTGACTATGTGCGCCCCGAGATCGACGGCAGCTTGCAGTTTGTCATCGAGGGCGGCCGCCATCCGGTCGTCGAACAGGCGCTGGCGCGCGACGGCACGCCATTCGTCGCCAACCATTGCGATCTTTCACCCCCTTCCTTCCCTCTTCTGCTTGCGGGGGAAGGTCAGGGTGCGGGTGCCGGCCGCATCTGGCTGATCACCGGCCCGAACATGGCCGGCAAATCGACGTTCCTGCGGCAGAACGCACTCATCGCCATTCTCGCGCAGATGGGCTCATTCGTGCCGGCAAAACGCGCGCAGATCGGCGTGGTCGACCGGCTGTTCTCGCGCGTCGGCGCCGCCGACGATCTCGCGCGCGGGCGTTCGACGTTCATGGTCGAGATGGTCGAAACGGCGGCGATTTTGAACCAGGCGGGCGAGCGTTCGCTCGTGATCCTCGACGAGATCGGCCGCGGCACGGCCACCTTCGACGGCCTGTCGATTGCCTGGGCGTCGGTCGAGCATTTGCACGACGTGAACCGCTGCCGCGCGCTGTTCGCGACGCATTTCCACGAATTGACCGCGCTGTCCGCACGGCTGCCGCGCCTGCACAACGCGACCGTGCGCGTCAAGGAATGGCACGGCGACGTCGTGTTCCTGCACGAGGTTGTCGACGGCGCCGCCGACCGCTCCTACGGCATTCAGGTGGCGAAACTTGCAGGCCTGCCGCCGAGCGTGATCGAGCGCGCGAAGCTTGTGCTGGCCAAGCTCGAAGCGGAAGACCGCGGAACACCGAAAGGCTTCGAGGACCTGCCGCTGTTTGCCGCGGCCCCGCGCCCCACCACCGTCGGAAACGATCCGCTTGGGCTGGTGACGAGCGCGCTTGCGGCCCTCAATCCGGACGAGATGTCGCCGCGCGAGGCGATGGAAGCGCTTTACGCGCTGAAGGCAAAATTCGCGAAATAGCGTTCGAACGGGCCTCGCGCTATCATCGGCGCATGATGAACGTGCTTGACCGCAAGCGGCCCGAGCGGATCGAAGCGCACGGCTGGCTCGACGCGTTCGAGCGCGCCCTGCGCGCGCAAGATACTGAGGCTGCGGCGGATTTGTTCCTGCCGAACGGCCTGTGGCGGGACGTTCTGGCGTTCACCTGGAATATTCAGACTGCGAGCGGTCGCGCGGCCATCGTGAAGACGATGGACGACACAGTCGCGCGCGCCAAACCAAGCAATTTCCGCATTCCGCGCGAGCGCACGCCGCCGCGCTGGGTTTCGCGCGCGGGCACCGAATGCATCGAAACACTGTTTGCGTTCGACACGGCCTCCGGCGCGGCAAACGGCGTGCTGCGGCTGGTGCCCGATCCGCAATCGCCGGCGCACTTGCGCGCATGGACGTTGAACACCAACCTGCACGAGCTGAGCGGCCACGAAGAATTTCCGCCGCGCCGCGCGGAGGAAGAATCCAGCACGCGCGACTTCGGCGCGGCGAACTGGCTCGACCGGCTCAACGAGCGGCGCGCCTACAGGGACCGCGATCCGGCTGTCGTCGTGGTCGGCGGCGGACAGGCCGGCCTCTCCATCGCCGCGCGCCTTGCCCGGCTCGGCGTCGACACGCTGATCGTCGACCGGCATGCGCGCGTCGGCGACAACTGGCGCACGCGCTATCACTCGCTCACGCTGCACAACGAGGTGCACGTCAATCATCTGCCCTACATGCCGTTTCCGCCGACCTTTCCGGTCTACATCCCGAAGGACAAGCTGGCGAACTGGTTTGAATCTTACGTCGAGGCGATGGAGCTGAATTTCTGGACCGGCACGGAGCTGGTGGCGGGAACTTACGACGAAGCGAAGAAGAGCTGGCAAGTCACGCTCCGCCGCAAGGACGGCGGCGAGCGCGTGATGCGTCCGCGTCATCTGGTGTTCGCGACCGGCGTCAGCAGTATTCCGGCCTATCCCAAAGATGTGCCCGGGCTCGATACCTTCGCCGGCGCGAAAGTCCATTCCGGCGATCTCAAAAATGCCGAGGAATGGCGCGGCCGCAACGCGCTGGTGCTCGGCACCGGCACCAGTGCGCACGATGTTGCGCAGGAGCTGCACGCGCACGGCGCGCACGTTACGCTCATCCAGCGCAGCAAGACCTACGTCGTCAGCCTGCCGGAAGCGCAGAGCGTCTACGCGATCTACTCTGAAGGCATCCCGTTCGACGATTGTGACCTGCTGGCGACCTCGTTCCCCTATCCGGTGCTGCAGCGCTCGTACCAGCTTTCAACCGCGAAAAGCCGCGAAATCGACAAGCCGCTGCTCGATGCGCTGGCTGCGCGCGGCTTCCGCCTGCACTTCGGCGAGGACGATACCGGCTTCCAGATGATGTATCTGCGCCGCGGCGGCGGCTACTACTTCAACGTCGGCTGCTCCGACCTCATCGTCAAAGGCGAGATCGGCCTGCTGCAATACGCGGACATCGAGACCTTCGTCGCCGATGGCGCGCGGCTGCGCAACGGCCGCGTCGTTCCGGCCGACCTGCTCGTGCTCGCCACCGGCTACAAGAACCAGCAGGACACCGTGCGCGCCTATCTCGGCGACGCGATCGCGGACAAAATCGGCCCGGTGTGGAATTTCGACGAAGGCGGCGAATTGCGCAACATGTGGAAGCCGACCGCGCAGCCCGGGCTGTGGTTCACAGCCGGCAGTCTTGCGCAATGCCGGATTTTCTCGCGCTATCTCGCGATCCAGATCAAGGCGCATGAAGCGGGCCTGGTGCGGTAGCGCGGCTTCGCCACTGGCGCAGCGTCCACAGCATTCCATTCCATGCAATGCCGGTGCAAAGCCCGATGCCGTATGACCACCACACGCCGAACGGCACGGCGAGATAGTGCACGGCGATGAGGCCGAGGCTCAGGCCGATCAGCGGCAGTTGCACGTAGGCGGCGACGCTTGCCGCCGCCGGACCGCCAAGACGCGGATGGAGGATGATGAAGAACGAGCCCATCGCGACCGGGAAGAACGCGAACACACCGGAGAAATACGAGCCGATCGAGTCGCTTAACGTCGTGACGACGATCACGCACGTCGTCACCAGCACGGCGCGCCACAAAAGGTCGCGGCCGTTGAGCGGCACATGACGAACGGCGCCCTCCAGACGAAAGCGGCCGCCGGCGTAAATGGTCACGGGATAAACGACGATGTTCAGCAGCACGGCTGCCGCCATCGTCCAATCGGCGAGGCGTGACAGGCCGACGGCGCAAAACCACACAACAAATGCTCCGCCGAGGCTGACCAGCAGGGTTCGGCGCTGCGCCAGCGCGGCATAGGTGAGCGCGAAAATCGCGCAGGCTGCGTTCGACACGAGGCCGCCGACGACGCTCTGCGCGATGAAGCTCGGCGGATGCTCGGAGGCCAGGATGATCATGGCCGCGCCGCCGGCGGTCGGCAGCGCGGCAATGAGCGACCCGACAAAAGGGCCGCTGCGCTCGACGATGACGGACGCGCCGACCACGATGCCGGCCGTCATCGCAATTTTCAGCAGCAGCCCGTACCAGAACGCCGGGTCGAGAAACATCGCGGTCATGCCTGTGCCACCGCCGCGCGCCGTCGCACGACGTAGATCAGCATATTGCAGGCGATCGAGACCGCAAGCGCCAGGCTGAGCGCAGCCGGCGAGCCGAGGCGCTCCGCCGTCAGATGAAGCGTCATGACGGCGACGGCAAAGCCGCCGAGGCCGATAACCGCATTCGCCATGATCGCCGCGGTCGCCGGGCCGCCGATGCGGCGGTGCAGAATGATGATGATGCTCGTGAGCACGATCGGAAACACCGCCAGGCTTCCGGTGGCGGTCGGTCCGATGGCGAAGCTCAACGTAACGACGACGCCGACCAGGAGCGAAACCATTGCCGCGCGAATGACCAGATCGTACCAGCGCGCCCGAATCGCGGCGACGCGCACGTCGCGCAGCGGACGCACGACCCATAGCGAAATGCCGATAACGACGATGTTGAACGCGGCCGCACGCACCAGCGTCCAATCGATGTGAGCGAGGGAGAGCGACAGCGCAATCCACACGGCAAATGCGCCCGACAAGCTGGCGGCAAGCGAGCGCTTCTGCGCCAGCAAGGCGTAGGTCACCGCGAACAGCACGTTCAGCACATTGGTGACGAGGCTCGCGAGCGCGCCCTGCGCGATGAAATGCGCGTCATGATCGATGGCGAGAAAAATATAAACGGGCCCGGCGCTGATCGGCAGCGTCGCAACCAGGCCGCCGATCAAGGGCCCGGCGCGCTCGGCGGTGATCGTCGCCGCCAGTAGGAAGGCGGCGGTCACGGCCATGCGAACAGCAAGAATGAGGGCGAAATGGAGTTCGGGAGACATCCTGCTTCCTGGTCATCGCCGGGCTCGACCCGGCGATCTCGATCAGGATGGCACGTCTGCTGCCTCCCCAAGCGAGATGGCCGGGACAAGCCCGGCCATGACATCTTCCTAGGCTTTCGCCAGTTTCACATCAACCGGCGGGCCATTCCTGATGGTCTGGTAGACCACGCAATATCGCTCGGTCAGCTTCAGCAACTGATCGAGCTTCTCCTGCGGCGCATCGGTGTCGACATCGAAGCGCAGGCGAATCTGCGCGAAACCGACCGGTGCGTCCTTGGCCACGCCGAGCGTGCCGCGGAAATCGAGATCGCCTTCGGCGGATACCTTGCCGGACCTTAGCGAGATATCGAGCGCGGTCGCGACCGCCTTCATGGTCACGCCGGCGCACGCAACCAGCGCTTCGAGCAGCATGTCGCCGGAGCACAATTCCATGCCGGAACCGCCGGTCGCCGGATGGAGTCCCGCCACCGCGAGCGCACGGCCGCTCTCGATCTTGCAGGCGATCCTGGCGTCGTCGAGCGTGCCGCTTGCCTTGAGCGTGATGGCGGCGGCTTTGGGCTCGGACTTGTACCTCTCCTTGATCGGCGCCTGCAACGCGCGCAATTCGTCGGCGTTCATCTGGCACTCCATTTCCGTCGTTCCGGAGGCCGCCAACCGGCGCAAAGCGCGGCTCGTTGCGACTGATCTGCCGGAGAACCAACCCTACCCGGCTCCTCACTTCGTTCGTCGCCATCCTCCCCTTTCAGGGGAGGGATCAAGAAGCGGGCGTCAGCACCACGCGGCCGACGACTTTGCCCGCGCGCAGTTGCGCCATCACCTCGTTCACGTCGTCGAGCGGCCGGGTTGCGACAGGAACCGGCGGCAAGCCGGTGCGGCGCACGAGCGCGATCAATTCCTTCATCTCCGGCACGCTGCCGACATACGAGCCCTGGATTGTCAGCGCGCGCATCGGCAGCGGCGGCAGGGACACCGTAACGTCGCCGCCGAAAAGCCCGACGATGACGTAGCGGCCGCCCTTGATGAGGCTGTCGATGCCGAGCCGCGCGGTTTGCGACGAGCCGACGAGATCGATGACAGCCCACGCGCCGCCGTTGGTCATGTCGATGATCCGCTGCGCGGCGTCCGGCGCGCTGCCGTCGACGACGGCCTTGGCACCACCCTTTTTTGCCGCCTCAAGCTTGCCCGCGTCGATGTCGACCACGATGGCGCTGTGGCCGCCCATCGCCTTGTGCAGGGCAAGGCACATGAGTCCAAGCCCGCCCGCGCCGATGATCACCGTCGGCTCGCTCTTGAGCGTCGGCACCTTTTTCAGCGCGCCATATGTGGTGACGCCGGAGCAGGCGAGCGGCGCCGCACGCTCGGGTGGCAGGTCGCCGATGTCGATCAGATAGCGCGGATGCGGGACCATCAGATAATCGGCATAGCCGCCGTTGCTGAACACGCCGAGGCTGCGCATCGCGCGGCACAGGTTTTCCTCGTCGCGCCTGCATGGCTCGCAATGGCCGCAGCCGATCCAGGGGTGCGCGAGCACGCGGGCGCCGGTTTTGACGCCCTTCGCTTCCGGGCCAACGGCCACGACTTCGCCGACGTTTTCGTGGCCGAGCGTCACCGGCAGCTTCATGCCGCGGTCGGCAAGGCTCATGCGCTTGCCGCCGCCGAGATCGAACCAGCCGTCATTGAGATGCAGATCGCTGTGGCACACGCCGGCCGCCAGCACCTTGAGCAGCACCTCGGTGCCGGCCGGCTTCGGCGTCGGCTGCTCGTTCAGCTGCAGCGGCTCGCCGCACGTACAAACTTGGAACATACGCATGAGACTTGCTCCGGGCCTGACGTTCTCGCTTCCGTCAGGAAAGCATAGACTGCCAATCGTCGCCATTCAAAGCGGTGACATACCCGGCCGCTTCCGCTATCCCGGTGCCCGCCATGACAAGCGTCCAGATCGAACGCGCCGGCCGCGCATCGGAACATCCGCAGCGCGGATCAGCGGACCTTGTCGACGTCCGCGCGCTGGCGGCGGAGCTTGAAAAACTCGCCGCCTCTCACAGCGGCGGCGAGCGCGAGCTGCGCGCCATGCTGGCGCAGCGCCTGAAGGCGGCGCTTGCAGAGGGCCGCGCCAGGGCCGAGCAGCTTTTGCTCAAGGACCGCCACGGCCGCCGCTGCGCCGAGCGCATCTGCCGGATGGAAGACGAAATCATCCGGCTGCTGTTCGATTTCGCGCGCAAGCACCTCTACCCTTCGGAAAATCCGTCCGAAGCCGAGCACATGGCGATTGTCGCAACCGGCGGCTACGGCCGCGGCTTGCAGGCGCCTGGCTCGGACATCGATTTGCTGTTCCTGCTGCCGTACAAGCAGACCGCGTGGGGCGAGTCGGTCGCCGAAGCCATCCTCTATTGCCTGTGGGACACCGGGCTGAAGGTCGGCCACGCGACGCGCTCGGTCGATGAATGCATCCGGCAGGCGAAGGCGGACATGACCATCCGCACCGCCATTCTCGAAGCGCGCTTTTTGTTCGGCGACCGCACCTTGTTCGACGAGCTGGTCGCGCGCTTCGACCGCGAGGTCGTGCGCAGCACCGCGTCGGAGTTCGTCGCCGCCAAGCTCGCCGAGCGCGAGGAGCGCCATCGCCGCGCCGGCCAGTCGCGTTACCTGGTCGAGCCGAACGTCAAGGACGGCAAAGGCGGCCTGCGCGACCTGCACACGCTGTTCTGGATCGCGAAATACGTCTATCGCGTGCGCGAGCCGGATGAGCTGATCAAGCGCGGCGTGTTCGACAAGCGCGAGTATCAGGTGTTCCGGAGCTGCGAGGACTTCCTCTGGTCGGTGCGCTGCCACATGCATTTCATCATGGGGCGCGCGGAGGAGCGGCTTTCCTTCGACATCCAGCGTGAGATCGCGGTGCGGCTCGGCTACACCGAGCATCCGGGCCTGAAAGACGTCGAGCGATTCATGAAGCACTACTTCCTGATCGCCAAGGACGTCGGCGATCTCACCGCCATCCTTTGCGCCGAGCTCGAGGACAGCCATGCCAAAAGCGTGCCGGTGCTGAGCCGCATGATGGCGCGGCTGCGGCCCATGCGGCATCGGGCGCTGTCGGAAAGCGACGATTTCATCGTCGACAAGAATCGCATCACGGTCGTGAACGCCAATGTGTTCAAGCGCGATCCGGTCAACCTGATCCGCATCTTCTATCTCGCGCAGAAGCACAATCTCGCGTTCCACCCGGATGCGCTGCGCGCGATCACACGTTCGCTCAAGCTGATCGACGCCCACTTGCGCGCCGACAGGGAGGCCAACCGGCTCTTCCTCGAAATCCTGACCTCGCAGAACGACCCGGAAACCGTGCTGCGGCGCATGAACGAATCGGGCGTGCTGGGGCGCTTCATCACCGCGTTCGGCAAGATCGTCGCGATGATGCAGTTCAACATGTATCACCACTACACGGTGGACGAGCATCTGTTGCGCTGCATCGGCGTGCTCGCCGAAATCGAGCACGGTACAAACAAAGAAACAGCGCTCGCCAACGAGCTGATCCACAAAATCCAGCCGGAGCACCGTGCGCTGCTGTACGTGACGCTGTTCCTGCACGACATCGCCAAGGGGCGGCCGGAGGACCACTCGATTGCCGGCGCGCGCGTGGCGCGCCGCGTCTGCCCGCGGCTCGGTTTTTCGGCGAGCGAGACCGATCTGGCAGCCTGGCTGATCGAAAATCACCTGGTCATGTCGAGCGTCGCGCAATCGCGCGACCTCTCCGACCGCAAGACGATCGAGAACTTCGCCAATCTCGTGCAGTCGGCCGAGCGGCTCAAGCTGCTCACCATTCTGACCACCGCCGACATCCGCGCCGTCGGCCCCGGCGTGTGGAACGGCTGGAAGGCGCAACTGATCCGCACGCTCTATTACGAGACCGAGCCGGCGCTGACCGGCGGTTTTTCGGAGGTCAACCGGGCGCAGCGCGTCGCCATCGCGCAGGACGAGTTCAGGCAGGCGCTCGGCGACTGGCCGGCCGAGCGGCTGCAATCCTATATGGCGCGGCTCTATCCCGCGTACTGGCTCAAGGTCGACCTCGAGCACAAGCTCGAGCACGCCCGCTTTGTGCGCGACGCCGAGGATTCCAAAAAGACACTTGCGACGTCGGTCGGCTTCGATGCCGAACGGGGCGTGACGGAGCTCACGATCTTTGCCCCCGATCATCCCCGGCTGCTGTCGATCGTCGCCGGCGCCTGCGCCATGGCGGGCGCAAACATCGTCGACGCGCAGATCTACACGACAACCGACGGCCGGGCACTCGACACGATCGCGATATCGCGCGAATTCGACCGCGACGAAGACGAGGAGCGGCGCGCCAAGCGCATCGCCGATTCGATCGAGAAGGCGCTCGCCGGCGAATTGCGGCTGCCCGACATCGTGGCGAAGCGCGCGCCGCCGAAAGGGCGCATCAGGGCGTTTGCGCTCGAGCCGTCCGTCACCATCAACAATCAGTGGTCGCACCGCTACACCATGGTCGAGGTCAC
>DASSRW010000034.1:0-103948 GCA_035701545.1 Pseudolabrys sp. | reverse complement strand
AGGACGGGCGAGGCTGGGAAGTGCTCGCGCCGGTCTACATGCGGCTTGGCCGCTTCGACGACGCGGTGAAGGCGTGGCGCAAGGTGATCGCGCTCAGCGGCGAGACCGCCGACCGGCAGGCCGATCTCGGCGAGGCGCTGGCGGGCGCGAACAACGGCATCGTCACCGCGGACGCGAAATCCGCCTTCGAGCACGCCCTCAAACTCGATCCGCAGCAGGTGAAATCGAGATTCTTCGTCGGCGTTGCCGCGCAGCAGGACGGCAAGCGCGATGAGGCCGCGGAGATCTGGCGCGGCATATTGAAGGATGCGCCGCCCGACGCGCCCTGGAAGGGCACGGTGCAGCATGCGCTTGCAAGCCTGAGCGCACCGGCGAGCGCGCCGCCGGCTGCGGCGAACGTCAATGCCGAGGCGCCCGGGCCGAGCGCACAGGACGTCGCCGCCGCCCGCAACATGACGCCGGAGCAGCGGAGTGAAATGATCCACGGCATGGTCGCGCGGCTTGCGGACAAGCTGAAGCAGAACGGTTCGGACCTCGAAGGATGGCTGCGGCTCGTGCGCGCCTATGTGGTGCTCGGAGAGCGCGACAAGGCGAACGCCGCCGCGTCCGACGCGCGGCGGGCGCTCGCCAGCGATCCCGATAAAGTGCGCCGCATCGACGAGCTCGCCAAAGGGCTCGGGCTGACGGGCTGACAGGAAATGGCCATGACCCGCAAGCAGCGACGTCTCGTTCTGATCGGCGTGAGCCTGAGCGTCCTCGGCGTCGCCGTGGCGCTGGTGCTCAGCGCGCTGCGGGACTCGATTGTGTTTTTCAATTCGCCAACCGACATTGTCGAGAAGCACGTCGCGCCGGGAACGCGCATCCGCCTTGGCGGGTTAGTCGAGGACGGCAGCGTCAAGCGCGGCGACAACCTGCGCATCAGCTTCAAGGTCACCGATGGCAAGACTGATATTCCGGTCACGTACCAGGGCATCGTGCCCGACCTGTTTCGCGAGGGGCAGGGCGTTGTGGCCGAAGGCATTGTCGAGCCGGGCGGCACGATCAGGGCCGACACCGTTCTTGCCAAGCACGACGAGCGCTACATGCCCAAGGAAGTCGTCGAGGCGTTGAAGAAAAGCGGGCGCTGGAAGGAAGGCAATGAGGATTTCGCCGGAGGCAGGAAGTGATGAGCGCGCGCGGCGGTAACGCATGATTCCCGAGCTTGGTCACTACGCACTGGTGCTCGCGCTTGCTCTGGCGCTCATCCAGAGCGTCGCGCCGGTCGTCGGCGTGCGCCGCAACGACGCGACCTTGATGCAGCTCGCGAATTCGACGGCCGTCGTGCAATTCCTCTTTGTTGCGATCTCGTTTGCCGCTTTGACGGCCTGCTACGTGCGGTCGGACTTCTCGGTCGCGACGGTCTACGAGAATTCGCACTCGATGATGCCGCTCATCTACAAGTTCACCAGCGTCTGGGGCAATCACGAAGGCTCGATGCTGTTGTGGGTTTTGATCCTCGCCGTGTTCGGCGCCGGGGTCGCGGCGTTCGGGGTCAACCTGCCGGTCAGCCTGAAAGCACTGGTGCTCGCGGTTCAATCATGGATCGCGGCGGCCTTCTATCTCTTCATCCTTTTCACCTCGAATCCATTTCTCCGCCTCGCCAATCCGCCGTTCGAGGGACGCGACCTCAATCCGATTCTGCAGGACCCAGGCCTCGCCATTCATCCGCCGCTGCTCTATCTCGGTTACGTCGGCTTCTCGATTGCATTCTCTTTTGCGATTGCGGCCTTGATCGAAGGCCGCATCGATGCGGCGTGGGCGCGGTGGGTGCGGCCGTGGACGCTGGCGGCCTGGATGTTTCTCACCGCCGGCATCGCGATGGGGTCTTACTGGGCCTATTACACGCTCGGCTGGGGCGGCTTCTGGTTCTGGGACCCGGTCGAGAACGCATCCCTCATGCCGTGGCTCGCCGGCACCGCGCTTCTGCATTCCGCGGTGGTGATGGAAAAGCGCAACGCGCTGAAAATCTGGACCATCCTGCTCGCGATTCTGACCTTCTCCCTGTCGCTGATCGGTACCTTCCTCGTCCGTTCCGGCGTGCTGACATCGGTGCATGCCTTTGCGACCGATCCGACCCGCGGCGTTTTCATCCTCATTATTCTGGTGTTGTTCATTGGCGGCGGCTTGACGCTATTCGCCTGGCGCGCCCCAACGCTCAAGCAGGGCGGCCTGTTCGCGCCGATCTCGCGCGAGGGCGCGCTGGTGCTCAACAATCTTTTTCTGACGACCGCGTGCGCGACGGTGTTCGTCGGCACGCTTTACCCGCTGGCGCTCGAGGCGCTGACGGGCGCGAAGATTTCGGTCGGCGGGCCGTTTTTCAACCTGACCTTCGTGCCGCTGTTCGTGCCGCTGATGTTGGCCATGCCGTTCGGGCCGCTGCTCGCATGGAAGCGCGGCGACATTCTCGGCGTCGGACAACGGCTGATCGCGGCCTTCGCCGCAGCCGTCGTCGCGATCTGCGTCACCTTCGCCGCGATGGGCGTCAAATCTGCGCTGGCACCGCTCGGCGTGGGATTGGCATTTTTTGTGATGATGGGGGCCGTGGTCGACCTTTGCGAGCGCAGCGGGCTGTTTCGAGTGCCATTCAACGCGGCCTTGCGGCGCGGCCTCGGTTTGCCGCGCTCCGCCTTCGGCACGGCGATGGCGCATTTCGGTCTCGGCGTGACGCTGCTCGGTATCGTATGCGCGACCACGTGGGGGACGGAACGCATCGTGTCGCTCAAACCGTCGCAGACGGTATCGATCAGCGGCTATGATTTGACATTTGACGGTCTGGTGCCGCGCGACGGCCCGAACTTCCGTGAGCTTGCCGCCAAATTCACCGTACGCGAAGGCGGCGTGCCGATCGGCATCATGCAGCCGTCCAAGCGCAGCTTTCCCTCGCGCAACATGACGACGAGCGAAGCGGCGCTGATGACGCGTGGGCCAAGCCAGCTTTATCTTTCGCTCGGCGACGCCGAAGCGGACGGATCGATTGCGATCCGGCTTTATTACAAGCCGCTTGTGATGCTGACCTGGCTCGGTGCGGTGATCATGGCGCTCGGCGGCGCGTTGTCGCTGTCCGATCGGCGGTTGCGCATCGGGGCGCCGAAGCCGGCCGCCAAACCGGCAATGCAGCCGGCGGAGTAGAGGCCATGCGGTTGCTCTGTCTCCTTGCGGTGCTGTTTGCGCTCGCGGCGCCGGCTTTTGCCGTCGAGCCGGATGAGATGCTGAAGGATCCGAAGCTCGAAGCGCGGGCGCGCGATATTTCTCGCGAACTGCGCTGCATGGTCTGCCAGAACCAGTCGATCGACGATTCGGCGGCGCCGCTCGCGCGCGATCTGCGCCTTCTCGTGCGGCAGCGGCTGAAGGCGGGCGACACCGATCAGCAGGTGATAGATTTCCTCGTCGCGCGCTACGGCGAATTCGTTTTGCTCAAGCCTCGATTCGAGCCGCAGACGTTCTTGCTGTGGGGACTGCCGCCTGCCGTGCTGCTTGGCGGCGCCATCGCCCTTTTTTTCTGGGTGCGCAGGCAGTCTCCGGCGGAGGCGGCGACGGCCGCGCTGACGGAAGCTGAAAAGGCAAGGATTGCAACTTTGGTCGAGTCCCCAACAGATCGCACAGCGCATTGATTGGAACCGCTGTTCCTTTGGCGAACAAAGGAACAAACATCCCGGCGCACACCTTACAAATTTGTAATGCGCCCGACAGGGCGCTGTAAGGCTCGGCACCCCATCTTCGGAATCGAAACGGGGCGCTCGAGCGTCCACTAAATCGATACGGAGATATCCCTAATGGCCTCGGGCAGCACTCCCGCCCCGCGCCGGCGCAATTTCTCCGCGCGCCGTGCCATTCTTCTCACCACAACCATAGCCAGTCTTGCCGCCGGCGCGCTCGTGTTCGCACCCGGCTTCGGGCCGAAAGGCTATACGCCCGCGCTCGCGCAAAACCTGAGCGAGCAGGCGCATCGCCTGCAAGCGCCGGTCGGATTTGCCGATATCGTCGAGAAGGTCAAGCCGGCGGTGATATCGGTCCGCGTCAAGGTCGACGGCGGCTCCGATACGTCCACCCTTGGCGACAACGATGTTCCTCCCGGCCTGCGCGATTTCTTCCGGCGGTTCGGCATGCCCGATATCCCGCACGGAGGGCACCGCCACAACGTCATCACCGGCCAGGGCTCCGGCTTTTTCATCACTGATGACGGCTACGCGGTGACCAACAACCATGTGGTGGAAAAAGCCGAAAGCGTTCAGGTCACGACCGATGACGGCAAGATTCACAAGGCCAAGGTCATCGGCACCGACCCGCGCACCGATCTTGCGCTGATCAAGGTCGACGGCGGGCCATTCCCTTATGTGAAATTGTCCGATCAAACACCGCGTATCGGCGACTGGGTCATTGCGGTCGGCAATCCGTTCGGCCTCGGCGGCACGGTGACGGCCGGCATCGTTTCGGCGCGCGGCCGCGATATCGGCGCGAGCGCCTATGACGATTTCATCCAGATCGATGCGCCGGTGAACAAGGGAAACTCGGGCGGTCCCACCTTTGATACCGCCGGCAACGTGATCGGCGTTAACACCGCGATCTTCTCGCCATCGGGCGGATCGGTCGGCATTGCATTCGCCATTCCGGCCGACACCGTCAAAAACGTCGTCGCGCAGCTCAAGGATCATGGGTCGGTGACGCGCGGCTGGATCGGCGTTCAAATCCAGCCGGTCACGCCCGAAATTGCGGACAGCCTCGGCCTCAAGAAGGCGAAAGGCGCGCTTGTCGCCGAGCCGCAATCCGGCAGCCCTGCCGTCAAGGCGGGCATCGAGGCGGGTGACGTGATTACTTCCGTCGACGGCAAAGACGTCAAGGATGCGCGCGATCTTGCGAAAAAAATCGGCGCCATGGCGCCCGGCACCTCCGTCAAGCTGACGGTCCTGCACAACGGCTCGGAGAAGACGATCAGCCTGACGCTCGGAACGATGCCGAAGCAGCAGGAAGCACGCAACGAAAACAACAAGGACAATTCTTCCGGCACGACCGACATGGCGAAGCTCGGGCTCACCCTTGCTCCCGCCGACCGGGTGGCCGGAGCCGGACAAAAGGGCGTGGTGGTCACGCAAGTCGACCCATCAGGCGTTGCCGCCGACCACGGCTTCTCTTCCGGCGACATTATTCTCGAAGTCGCGGGCAAATCTGTTTCGACGCCCGCCGACGTGCGGCATGTCATTGCTGACGCGCGTTCGGCGGGCAAACACACCGTGCTGGTCCGGGTGAAATCGGGCGACAACACCAAGTTCGTCGCCCTTCCAGTCGGCAAGGCGTGAAAGAGCTTGGGGAGTGCTGCCGGCATCCGTCGCCCCCGCCGGCGGCACGAACCCAGCGGGGCGGGCCTTGCGCCCGTCCCGACCGATAATCGGCTGGGCGGTGCCTGCACCGCCCAGCCGGTCAGCGAACTCCGGCCCTGGCATCCGTCGCCCCCGCTGGGGCGGGGTCGTTGAGGGGGTGGCGGTTCAAGCCGCCACCCCCTCGCGTTTGCGAGGCGACTGCTGCGTGGCGGCGCGGGAATTGCAACCAATACTGTTTGGGGGCGGGACTTGACGAGAAACGGTGTAGCCGATGTCCACTTATGCGGATATTCACGGACAGCGCGCGTCCGGCCGGGCGGCCGACGCGCAGCCGGATCGGACCACCATGCGCCTTCTTGTCATCGAGGATGACCGCGACGCCGCCGACTACCTGATCAAGGCGTTTCGCGAGGTCGGGCATGTCGCCGACCAGGCGAACGACGGGGAGGAGGGGTACGCGCTTGCGCTCGACGGCCAATACGACGTGCTGATCGTCGACCGCATGCTTCCCAAGCGCGACGGGCTCTCGCTTATCGGCGCGCTGCGCGACAAGAAGATCGACACGCCGGTGCTTATCCTTTCGGCGCTCGGGCAGGTCGATGATCGCGTCAAGGGACTGCGCGCGGGCGGCGACGACTATCTGTCGAAGCCATACTCATTCTCCGAGCTTTTGGCGCGCGTCGAGGTGCTGGCGCGCCGCCGCGGCGGCCGCAACGAGGAGACTGTCTACCGGGTCGGCGATCTCGAGCTCGACCGCCTTTCGCACCAGGTCACGCGCGGCAAGGAGGAGATCTCGCTGCAGCCGCGCGAATTCCGTTTGCTCGAATATTTGATGAAGCACGCGGGGCAGGTGGTTACCCGCACCATGCTCCTGGAAAACGTGTGGGACTACCATTTCGACCCGCAGACGAATGTTATCGACGTGCATATCTCGCGCTTGCGCTCGAAAATCGATAAAGGTTTCTCCCAGCCGCTTTTGCATACGGTCCGCGGCGCGGGATACATGATCCGTGACGGCGCTCGGTAAGCTGTTTCGCACGACCACGTTCAAGCTTACGCTGGTCTATTTGGTCGTTTTTGCGCTGTTCGCTGCCTTTCTGCTCGCTTATTTCGCGCTCAACACCCGCCGCCTCATCACCGAGCAGATCACCGACACGGTTAACGCCGAGATCACGGGCCTCTCCGAGCAATACCGCATCGGCGGCATCCGCCGCCTGGTGCTGGTGATCGACGCGCGGGCGCGGCGCCCGGGCTCGAGTCTCTATCTCGTCACCACCTTCGCGGGCGAGTCGCTTGCCGGCAATGTCGGCTCGCTGGCGCCGGGCATTCTCGACAATCCCGGCTGGTCGGAATCTGCGTACCGCCGCCTCGACGAAACGGATGGGCCGGTCCACCACGCGCTGGTGCGCGTGTTCCAGCTTCCCGGCGGCTTCCGGCTGCTTGTCGGCCGCGATCTCGAGGAGCGCGAGCGGCTCTATCACATCGTCCTGTCGGCGGGACGATGGTCGGTCGCGATCGTCATCATTCTGGGGCTTGTCGGCGGATTCTTCGTCACGCGCCGCGTGCTGCGCCGGGTCGACGCCATGACGGAGACGACGCGGACCATCATGAGCGGCAATCTCGAGCAGCGCCTGCCGGTGGCGGGCACTGGCGACGAGCTCGACCGGCTGGCGGAAAACCTCAATCTGATGCTCGAACGCATCGAGGCGTTGATGCACGGGCTGAAGGAAGTTTCCGACAACATCGCGCATGATCTCAAGACGCCGCTGACGCGATTGCGCAACCGATCCGAAGAAGCATTGCGCACGGCGAAGAATGAGGCTGAATACCGAGCCGTGCTCGAGAGCATGATCGAGGAATCGGATAATCTCATCGGCACGTTCAATGCGCTGCTGATGATCGCGCGCGCGGAATCGGGCCACGCGCGCGACGACATGAAGGAGTTCGACGCCGCCGAAATCGCCCGCGACGTCGGCGAATTGTACGAGCCGCTGGCAGAGGAAAAAGGCATCGCGCTCAAGGTGGAGGCGGCCGTTTCGGCGCCGGTAAACGGCAACCGCGAACTGGTCAGCCAGGCGCTCGCCAATCTGGTCGACAATGCCATCAAGTATGCCGGGCCGGAACAAAAGCAGGTCAATGGGGAGACGCCCAACATCGTGGTGAAGGCGCTCAGCGACGGCGATCGCATCCTGCTGACGGTCGCCGACGCGGGACCCGGCATTCCGGAAGCGGACCGCGCGCATGTCGTCGAACGCTTCGTGCGGCTGGAGCAGAGCCGCTCGCTGCCGGGTTCCGGGCTCGGATTAAGTCTGGTCTCGGCGGTCGCGCGTCTGCACGGCGGCGAACTGACGCTGGAAGACAACAAACCCGGCCTCAAGAGCACGATCGTTTTGCCGCGCGCCGGCCCGCAGCCTGTCTTTGCCGGATCGTAGGATCGTCATGCGCGCCGCGCCCCTCCCATTTTGCGGCCGGGTGCGATAACGCTTGGCGAATGAAACGGACCGCGAAGAAGCCGGAAAAGGAAACCAGCGGCGAAGCGTTGGCGGCGCGCATCGTCGACGCGCCTGTTCCTGCCGACGTGGGAAGGGCGCAGGCCGCCGTTGCCGAGTGGGCCGGCGGGATCAAATCGGTCAGGGCGCTGCTCGCGCAGAATCCCAGGCTCGATGCGCTGATGACGGCGCTTGCCGATCACTCGCCCTACCTCTGGGAGCTTGCGACATCCGATGCGGATCGGCTGTCGCGCGTGCTGCAAGCCGATCCGGACAGCCATCTCGCGGCGCTGCTCGATGAGAACGCGCGGGCGATCGCCGCCTGCAAGGGCGAAACGCAGGCGATGCAGCTTCTGCGGCGGATGAAGTCGGAGGCCGCTCTCCTGATTGCGCTCGCCGACATCGGCGGCGTGTGGCCCGTGATGCGGACGGCGCGCGCGCTCACGTCTGTCGCGGACTGCGCGGTCAGCGCGGCAGTGCACTTCCTCCTCGCCGAAGCGGCGCGCGACGGCAAGCTAAAGCCGGCGGACCGCAAGCGACCGCAGGAGGGCAGCGGCTACATCGTGCTGGCCATGGGCAAGATGGGCGCGTTCGAGCTCAATTATTCGAGCGACATCGATCTTATCGTCTTCTACGACCCGCAGGCGGCGGCGCTGCCGAAGGAGATCGAGCCCGCGCCTTTCTTCGTGCGCGTCACCCAGCGGCTGGTCAAGCTTTTGCAGGAGCGCACCGCCGACGGTTACGTTTTCCGCACCGACTTGCGGCTGCGGCCGGACCCGGCGTCCACGGCCATCGCGATCTCGACCGCCGCGGCGACGACCTATTACGAGAGCGTCGGTCAAAACTGGGAACGCGCCGCGTTCATCAAGGCGCGCGCCTGCGCCGGCGACATTGCCGCCGGTGAAAAGATTCTCGGCGAAATCGCGCCCTTCGTGTGGCGCAAATATCTCGACTTCGCCGCCGTCGCGGACGTGCAGGCGATGAAGCAGCAGATTCATGCCTACCGCGGCCACGGAGAAATCGCGGTCGAGGGCCACAACATCAAGCTCGGCCGCGGCGGCATTCGCGAAATCGAATTCTTTGCGCAGACGCAGCAGTTGATCGCGGGAGGGCGCAATCCCAACCTGCGTGACCGCGAGACGCTGACGACGCTTGTGAAGCTCGCCGAGGACGGCTGGATCGGCGCAGATGCGCGCGACCAGCTGACGGACGCCTATCAATTCCTGCGCACGGTCGAGCATCGGCTGCAGATGGTCAATGACGAGCAGACGCAAAGCCTGCCCCCCGACCGCCAGGGCGTTGAGCGCTTCGCGCGCTTTCTCGGCTATGAGAGCCGCGACGCCTTCGCGCGCGTGCTGCTCAAGCATCTCACGCGCGTCCAGGGTCACTACGCGCGGCTGTTCGAAACGGAGCCCGGCGCCGACAAGCCGGCGCTGAATTTCCCCGCGGCTCATCACGACCACAAGACGCTCGACCGTTTGTCCGAGCTGGGATTTCGCGCGCCACTCGAGGCCTCTTCGACGATTCGCCAGTGGCTTGCCGGCGAGCATCGCTCGCTCAAAGGCGAGGTCGCGCGAACGCAATTGCAGGACCTCGTGCCCGTTCTGCTGGAAGAGCTTGCGCGGACCGAAAACCCTGACGCCGTGCTGGTTCTGTTCGATCATTTCCTGGCCAATTTGCGCGGTGCGGGCCGCCTGCTGTCGCTTTTGCGGCAGAATCCCGATCTGATCGGACTCATAGCGCTCGTGCTTGGGACGGCGCCGCGTCTTGCCGACACGCTTGCGCGCCATCCGCACGTCATCGACGCGCTGGTCGACCCCAGCTTTTTCGGCGCGCTGCCCGACGAAGCCGAGTTGCGCGCGCGGCTTGATGCCGCGCTGGGGCAATCGAGCTACGAAGAAGATCTGCTCGAGCGCGTGCGCATGTTTGGGCTGGAGTACATGTTTCTGATCGGCGTCCGCATCCTCTCAGGCACCGTGACGGCGCAGCAGGCGGGGGAAACCTTTGCACGCATCGCCGACGTGGTGATTCAAGCCGTGCACCGCGCCATCGCCGACAATTTTGCGGGGCCCTATGGCCGCCTGAAAGGGCAGGAAACCGCGGTCGTCGCCATGGGCAAGCTCGGCGGCTACGAGATGACGGCGACCTCTGATCTCGACCTCATTCTCGTCTATGATTTCGACGAGCAGCATCCGGAATCGGACGGCGAGCGGCCGCTATACGGCGCGCAATATTTCGCCCGCCTCACGCAGCGGCTGATCAATGCGCTGACCGCACAGACGAATTACGGCGCCCTCTATCAGGTGGATATGCGTTTGCGCCCGTCGGGACGCTCCGGTCCGCTGGCGACGAAGATCGACGGGTTTGCCGGCTATCAGGAAACCGAGGCCTGGACCTGGGAACACATGGCGCTGACGCGGGCGAGGGTGATCGCCGGTCCTCCGGCATTCGCCGCGAAAATCGAACAGGTCGTCCGCGGTGTTTTGCGGCGGCCCCGCGACGCGGTTCTGATCGCCGGCGACGTCGTGGAAATGCGCAGCGCAATTGCCGCCGAGAAGGGCGACAGCGACCGCTGGGACCTCAAATATGCGGCCGGCGGATTGATCGATATCGAATTCATCGCCCAGTATCTTCAGCTCGTGCACGCTGAAAAAGCGCCGGACATCCTCGACACGTCGACCGCGCGCGTACTTGAAAAAGCCCGGCGGCTCGGCTTCCTCGCCGTGGAAGACGCGGAAGTGCTGCGCCCTGCCGTGCGCCTCTACAACGACCTGACGCAAATCCTGCGCCTGTGCCTTGCCGGCAAGTTCGATCCGAGGACCGCAGGCGCCGGCCTGCTGCGGCTGCTCGCGCGCGCGGCCGATGTGCCGGATTTCGCGACCCTCGATGCGACGCTGATCGAAACGCAAGCCAAGGCGCGCGCGAGCTTCGTGCGCATCCTCGGCGAGGCGCCCGAGCCGCGGAGGCTGGGGGCCAACAAGATTTAGGGCATTGGATCGTCCTGCGCGGGCTTGACCCGCGTATTCGATTCAAAGAACGCGCATCCATCGATTCAAAGAAGATGGATTGCCAGGTCTCCCGGCAATGACGGCTACAATTGGACTAAGCCGCCGCGCTTTGCCCGGATGAGTGCCCGACCATTGGCAACTTCACCACCACGATCGTGCCGCGGCCCGTGGTCGAGCGGATGCGCATCGTGCCGCCGTGCAGTTCGGCGAGCGACTTGGCGATGGCAAGGCCGAGACCCGAGCCCTGATGGCTTTTGGTGAGCTGGCTTTCGACCTGCTCGAATGGACGGCCGAGTTTGGCGAGGGCATCTTTCGGGATTCCGATGCCGGTATCCACGATGGCGATGCGGACGTGCCCGGCGGCCACGCGGCCGCGCACCCTGATTTCGCCGTGCGCGGGGGTGAATTTCACCGCATTCGACAAAAGGTTGAGAACGATCTGCTTGAGCGCGCGCCGGTCGGCATTGAGACGCAGGCCGGCATCAATTTCCGCCTTCAGCGAGACGTGCTTGTCGTCCGCGCGCCCGGACACCACGCGCATCGTTTCGGCGAGCAACGGGCCGAGGTCGAGGTCCTCGATGCAGAGCCGGATGCGTCCCGCTTCGATCTTGGACATGTCGAGAATGTCGTTGATGACGTCGAGCAGGTATTGGCCGCTCTGGCGGATGTCGCTGCAATACTCGTCGTATTTCTCGGCGCCGAGCGGGCCGAACATGCCCGATTGCATGATCTCGGAAAAACCGATGATCGCGTTGAGCGGCGTGCGCAATTCGTGACTCATGTTGGCGAGAAATTCCGATTTGGCGCGGTTGGCCTCCTCGGCGCGCGTCTTTTCCTCGGCATATCGTTCGGCAAGCTCGGCGAGGCGTTGCTGCGATGAGCGCACGTCGGCAATGGTCGCAATCAGACGGCGTTCGCTGTCGATCAGTTTCTCCTCGTTTGACTTGAGGGCGGTGATGTCGGTTCCGACGGAGACATAGCCGCCGTCCTTTGTACGCCGCTCGCTGATGTGCAGCCAGCGGCCGTCCTCGATCTGCGCCTCGAAGGTGCTTGCACCCGGTGCAGCCGAGCCTTCGCTGTTGATTTTATGAATGATGGTCTTGCGGCTCGCGGCGAAGACCGACTCGTAGGAGGCGCCGACGGCAATCGCCTCGTCCGGCAAATTGTGCAATTGCTGGAAGTTCGAGTTGCACAGCACCAGACGGTTGTCGGCGTCCCACAGCACGAACGCCTCGGGGATGGTTTCGATCGCGTCGCGCAGCCGCATGTCCGCGGCGACCGTTTTTTCCACGAGGCTCTTTTGCTCGGTCACGTCCACCGCGATGCCGATGAGATGCGGGCCGGCGTCGCCCGGCTGGCGAACGAGCTCGCAGCGCGCGCGCAGCCAGATCCAGTGGCCGTCGGCGTGCCGCATGCGGAAGGCATGGTCGACGGTGCGCGTCTCGGCCTCGATCACGCGCGAAGCAACCTCGTAGAGCCGCACGTCGTCCGGATGCACCAGCGCGCTGACGTCCCCGAAGGAGAGGAGGTCCTCTTTTGCGGGAAGGCCCAGAATGTCGAACATGGACTGCGACCAGAAGATGCGGCCGCGGGCGATGTCCCAGTCCCACAGGCCGCAACGGCCGCGGTTGAGTGCGGTATCGATGCGGTGGCGCACGGTTTCGTAGATGCCGTCCGCTTCGCGCGCCCGCATCGCCTGCCAGTGGAAGGCGAAGCCGAGAATCAGCACGACGAAGCCGGTGGTGGCGGAGAGGGTAATGGTGAGCGTCGTGGCCGACCGCCAGGTCGACAGTCCGGCGCCGCGCGTCTGCACGACGGCGATCTGGCCGAAAGGCGGCTTGAGGGTGCGGACGGTAGCCAGCGCCCGCGTGCCATCGCCCATGGTGATTTCCATGACGCCGGCGCCGGCGCCAAAGGTCGTGAGCGGCTGCGCCGGACCGAGGACGTCGATCAGGCGACGGCCGACGGCGTCCTTGTGCGCAGCGACTTCGGCGACGATCATGCCGGCGGTGTTCGTGAGCAGAAAACGGCGGCCGGGCTCGGCGGCCCATGCCGGCAACACGCCGGCGAACGTTTCCGCCGCGCGCGCCGGGGCGTCCCCGGTTCGCCGCATCGAACTCTGGAGGCGTTCGGCGGCAAGGTCGGCGGCGGCATCGAGCGTCGCGGCGAGGTGATGAAGCGCCTGCCGGCGCTGATCGAGAACCTGCACGGCGGCGCCGACGCAAATAGTCACAAGGAAAGCGATGATGAGGACGGGAACGGCGCGGCGCAGCGCCGGTTCGGCGGTCAGCAGGCGCCGGTACGCCGGCTTCGCGATCGATTGCGCGAGGCCTTTGATGGAATCTGAACGTGCAGACGCACTCGCCACGGCGGCGCGCGCCATTCTCGACCTCCGCTCGGATTGTCCCCTGTCACCCTCGAAACGGAAGGATGTGCCGCATCTCTCCGAATCACCGGTGATTGGAATCGATGGACGGCGATTTGTCGAGAGTCGTTAAGTCAATATTTGCATTTTTGTTGACCACAGCATTTTGCGCTGCGATTCGAACGGCGGCGTCCTCGTGCAAAACAGGCCCAAGCCCGGAGGCTTGCGTCTCAATCCGCTGCGAGTGCGCGCTCCACGATGTCCGCCACGTCGCGCGAGAGCGATTCGTTGCGCTTGATGCGCTGCAACGCGGTCTCCGCCTTGGCGCGCCGCCCGGCTTCCAGGGTTCGCCAGGTGCGGAAGGCGGTGGCCAGCCGGGCCGCGATCTGCGGGTTTTTGGGATCGAGCGCCAGCACGCTGTCGGCGATGAACTCATAGCCGCCGCCGTCGGGCCGGTTGAACTGCGTATGATTGCCATGCGCGAAAGCTGCGATCAGCGAGCGCACGCGGTTCGGGTTCGCCATCGAGAAGGCGGGATGCGCGGTGAGGGTGCGCACGCGCTCGAGCGTGCTGTATTCCGGGATCATGGCCTGGAGGGTGAACCACTTGTCCACGATCAACGCATCGCCGGAATAGCGGTTGTAGAAATCCGTCAGCGCGCGCTCGCGTTCCGCGGTGTCGTGCAGCGACAGCACCGCCAGCGCGGCCATGCGGTCGGTCATATTGTCGGCCTCGTCATATTGCTTTGCGGCGCGCGCGATCGCGTCCGGGTTGCCATCGGCTGCGAGTAGATCCAGCGCCACATTGCGCAGCGAGCGACGGCCGGCGCTGGCGGCGTCAGGCGAGTAGGGGTCGCGCGAAGCCATGCGGTCATAGGTGGCCGCGAGCCGGTCGCGCAGCGCGTGCCCGATTGCCGCCCGCAAATGCTCGCGTGCCTTGTGGATGCTGTCAGGATCGATGTCGCGGCCCATTTCCCGCGCGAGATCGGCCTCGCCCGGCGGCATCAATGCGAGCGCGATGAAGGCCGGCTCCAGCGTGCCGTCGGCCAGGATGGCCGCCAGCGCGGCGATCAGCCTGTCGTCACTCTTTGCCGCCTGGCCCGCGCGCAGGGCGGCGGCATTCTCGATCAGCACGCGCAGGGCAATCGACTGGAGCGCCTGCCACCGGTTGAAGGGATCGGAATCGCGGGCGGCCAGAAAGGCGAGATCGTCGGGCGTGTGATCGGTCTTGAGCTTGATCGGCGCCGAAAAACCGCGGTTGATCGACGGGACGGCTGCTTCGGAGATACCCTTGAAGGTGAAACGTTCGCTCGCATTGCTCAGCACAAGGACGCCGCGCTCGATCGGCGTTCCATCGGCGAGCAGGAGCGGAACGTCGCGGCCATCCGTGCCGACAAGACCGATGCTGAGCGGAATGACCATCGGCTCCTTTGCCGGCTGACTGGGAGTCGGAGCGAGCGTCTGCACGCAATCGAGCGCAAGCGTCTTCGCTGCAGGGTCATGGTGTCTCGTCACCGACACTTCCGGCGTTCCGGCTTGCGAATACCAGCGCATGAATTGGGTCATGTCGCGGCCGCTCGCGTCGGCAAAGCACTGGATGAACTGCTCGACGGTCGCCGCCTCGCCGTCGTGGCGCGCGAAATAAAGGTCCATGCCGGCGCGGAATTTCTCGGGGCCGATAAGAGTCTTGACCATGCGCACCACCTCGGCGCCTTTTTCGTAAACGGTGGTCGTGTAGAAGTTGTTGATCTCCCGATAGATTTCCGGCCGTACCGGATGCGCGAGCGGCCCTGCGTCCTCGATGAATTGCGTGTTGCGCAGGTTGCGCACATCGGCGATGCGCTTGACGGGGGGCGAGCGCTGATCGGAGGTGAATTCCTGGTCGCGGAAGACCGTCAGCCCCTCTTTCAGGCAAAGCTGAAACCAGTCGCGGCAGGTGATGCGGTTGCCGGTCCAGTTGTGGAAGTATTCGTGCGCGATGACGCCCTCGATGCGCGCAAAGTCGGCGTCGGTCGCGGTGTCCGAATCCGCCAGCACGTATTTGTCGTTGAAGACGTTGAGGCCCTTGTTCTCCATCGCCCCCATGTTGAAGTCGGAGACGGCGACGATCATGAAAATATCGAGGTCGTACTCGCGGCCGAAGGCCTCTTCGTCCCAGCGCAACGCGCGCTTGAGCGAATCCATCGCATAGCCGCAGCGCGGCTCTTTTCCTGGTTCGACATAAATGCGCAACGTTACGTCCCGCCCCGACACGGTACGGAAGCGGTCTTCGATGTGTCCGAGGTTCCCGCCGACCATGGCGAAGAGGTAGGAGGGCTTGGGGTGCGGGTCATGCCAGACGGCGAAATGGCGGCCCTCCGGCAGGTCGCCGGATTGCACGAGATTGCCGTTCGAGAGCAGAACCGGTGCTTCGCTTTTGTCCGCCTCGAGCCGCGTGGTGTAGACGGCCATGACGTCGGGGCGATCCTGAAAATACGTGATGCGGCGGAAGCCTTCCGCCTCGCACTGGGTGCAATACGTGCCGTTGGAGCGGTAGAGACCGGAAAGTTGCGTGTTTGCCGTCGGGTTCACCAGCGTTTCGATCTCGAGCTTGAACGGTCCGCTCGGCGGCTGCGGAATGGTGAGTTTTTCCGGCGTGGCGACATAGCTTTCGGCCGGAAGCGGCGTGCCGTCGATCTTCAGCGAAACGAGCGTCAGCTCTTCGCCGTCGAGCACGAGCGGCGCCGCGGCGCTTTGCGGGTTCGGCCTGAGCATCAGCGCGGCGCGCACGGTCGTTTGCGTCGGATGCAGCGAAACGTCGAGCGACACCGTCTCGATCAGCCAGTCGGGGGCGCGGTAGTCCTTCAATCGGATCGGCGGGGCCGTATCAGTTCGCATTTCGCTGTCCCGTTGTTTTTTGCTTCATCGGCTCGGCATGGCCGATCACGCGTTTGATCGACGTCGACCGCTGCTGCAAGGCGCGCTCGATCTCGTCGACTTTTTCGTGCACCGCCGCCACGCTCAGCCGCGGATCGACGCGGCAATGGAAGTTGACGATCTCGCCGTCTGCGGTCTCGCGCACGCGCACATCGTGCACGTCGCGAATGGTTCGGCCTTCGGCCGCGATCTCGGCGAGCGCGACTTCGACCGCTTTCACGCGTTCCGGCGGCGCCTCACGGCCGAGCGCATCCTGCGCCTGCAAGGGTTCGATATGGGTTTCAACTTCGACATGGGCGCCGAGTTCGGCCGCAATCGCATCCTCAAGCTGATCGGCGAGCTCATGAGCGGCGGCAAGCGACAGCTTGCCGTCGACCTCGAGATCGAGCGACACCGACAGCTTGTCCCGGATATCGTGCACCGTGACATGATGAACGGCGAGCGCCTTGTTGCGCGCGATCACCATCACGCGTTCCATCACGGTCTCGTTGCTGAGCGCGACCGGGTTCGTGCTCACGGTGATCTCGGCGTCTGAAATCTGCCTGCGAATGGCCGCCATGACGGTGTCCTTGACCGCGCTCACGCGATCGAGCGGCAGCGTGCGGCTGACCGCGAGCACGAGATCGATGAACGTCTTTTCGCCGACGGTGCGGACGCGCACCTGTTCCACCGCGACCACGCCGGCGACCAAGCGCGCAATCGCGGTGACCTTTTCCGCCACTCCCGCCGGTGCGGTGTCGGTCAGCGCGCCGACCGTGCGGCGGCCGAGCCGCCAGCCCGCGATGCAGACCAGAACGGCGACCGCCAGCGCCGCGGCCGAATCCGCCCACCACAGTCCCAGTCGAATGCCGGACAGCCCGACAAGCACCGCAAGCGAAGCCCACAAGTCTGATGAAAAGTGCAGGGCGTCCGCTTCGAGCGCCTGGCTCGAGGTTGCGTGCGCGGTTTGAGAGAGCGCACGCGCGCGCACAAAATCGACCACGACCGAGAGAGCGATGACCGCAAAGGCCCAGACGTTTGCGTCGACCGGATGATGCTCCTGGCCGATGAGGCGCTTGACCGCCTCCCAGATGACGACGCCGGACAGCACGAACAGCAGCGCCGTTTCCGCCAGTGCCGACACGCTCTCGACCTTGCCGTGGCCGTAATGATGCTCGGCGTCGGCCGGCTTGCCGGAAATGCGCACGGCGACATAGGTCATCACGGTAGCGCCGAGGTCGATCAGCGAATGGCCGGCCTCCGACAGGATGGCCAGGGAGCCGGTCGCGAAGCCGACGACGGCCTTGGCGGCCGTTAATCCGGCCGATGCCGCAATGGAGGCCAATGCGGCCTGTTCCTTCTGGCTCTGCATTTCGGAATGACTTGCAGCCTGCGGTGATCTGGGCCATGTCAGACATATGGCCAAATGCGCCGATAAACCAGCCCCGTTCCCGCGGCGGTTTTCCATTGCACCGATGATGGAATGGACCGACCGGCATTGCCGGTTTTTCCATCGCCTGCTCACGCGGCGCGCGCTGATCTATACGGAGATGCTGACCACAGGCGCGGTGCTGCGGGGCGATCGAGAGCGGCTACTGCGCTTCGATTCATTCGAGCATCCCGTCGCCTTGCAACTCGGCGGCTGCGATCCGCAGGCGCTGAGCGCGTCGGCGCGCATCGGGGAGGATTTCGGTTACGACGAAATCAACCTCAATGTCGGTTGTCCGTCCGATCGCGTGCAGGAAGGCCGTTTCGGCGCTTGCCTGATGGCGGAGCCGGCGCTGGTCGCGGAAAGCGTTGCGGCGATGAAACGCGTCGTCGCCGTGCCGGTGACCGTGAAATGCCGCATCGGCATCGATGAGCAGGATCCGGATGACGCCTTGTTCGCCTTTGCCGCCGCCGTGAAAGCGGCGGGCGCGGACGCGCTCATCGTGCACGCGCGCAAGGCCTGGCTGAAAGGATTGTCGCCGCGCGAGAACCGCGAGGTGCCGCCGCTCGATTACGATTGCGTGTATCGGCTAAAAGCCGCGCATCCGGACTTCGAGATCGTCATCAACGGCGGAATCAAAAGTCTCGAAGAGGCGCGGGCGCACCTCGCGCACGTCGATGGCGTGATGATGGGCCGCGCCGCCTATCAGGAGCCGTGGCGTTTGTTGCAAGTCGACCCGCTCCTTTTTGGCGAGCCGGCGCCATTCGCCTCGCCGAAGGAGGCGGCGCTGGCGCTGATGCCTTACATCGAGCGCGAACTCGCAAGCGGAACGCGGTTGCATGCCGTCACGCGCCACGTTCTCGGCCTCTTCCACGGCGTGCCGGGCGCGCGGCCCTTCCGCCGCCACATCGCGACCGAAGCGGTGAAGCCCGGAGCAGGCGCCCGCGTCATGGCTGATGCGTTGGCGCAGGTGCTGGACACGGGTTTCGAATTGGCGCACATCGCGGCCTGACGCTTCCGCGGGCGTGTCCGCCCTTTCCGGTGAATCGATGCTGCTGGGATATCCGATTGGCGAGATCGCCTGGCTCGCAGCCTGGATCATTTGCGCCGGCGCACTGGTCGGCGTGCTCGCCGGCCTGTTCGGCATCGGCGGCGGCGCGATCATCGTCCCGGTCCTCTATGAAGTCTTCCGCGTGCTCGGCGTGCCGGAAGACGTGCGCATCCAGCTTTGCATCGGCACGTCGCTGGCCATCATCGTGCCGACGACGGTGCGCTCGTATCTCGGCCACAAGAAGAAAGGCGCCGTCATTCCGCAGGTGCTGCGGATCTGGACCGTCCCGGCAATCGCCGGAGTCGTCATCGGCTCGATCGTCGCAGCCTTTGCGCCGGCGCCGGTGTTCAAGCTCGCCTTCGTCGTCTTCGCCTCCTTCATTGGCACCAAGATGCTGTTCGGGCGCGAAGGCTGGAATCTCGGCACGCAACTGCCCGGCCGCGGCCTGCTGACGTTCTTCGGCTTCATCACCGGCCTGTTCTCGTCGCTCGTCGGCGTCAGCGGCGGCGCTGTCTCAAATGCCGTGCTCACGCTCTACGGCGAGTCGATGCAGCGCGCGGTCGCGACCTCCGCCGGCATCGGCGTGCCGATCACGATCGCCGGCGCGATCGGCTACATGATCGCCGGCTGGCAGCACATGGCGGTGCTGCCGCCTCTGTCCATCGGCTTCGTCTCGCTGATCGGCCTGGTGCTGATGGCGCCGGTATCGAGCTACACGACGACCTACGGTGTGCGGCTCGCGCACTGGCTGCCGCGGCGCAAGCTCGAGATCGCGTTCGGCATTTTCGTGCTGCTCGCGGGCTTGCGATTCCTGCTGAGCCTTCTCTGATTCCGCGCCCGGCGCCTTTATCGCCCGCCACGCAAGCGCAGCTTGTCGCCGTGAACTTCCCAGCTTTCGAGGCGATTGAGAAAGCTCATGCCGAGCAGACTCTTTTTGAGCTGGCCGGCTTGCGCCACAAGCGCCGGTACCGCGTGCTCGGTGACGCCGCCGACCGCGATGCGGTCGAGCGTGACCGGCGCCGCGCGTGTGACGCCGTTCGCGGTCTCGACGTTGACGGAATAATTCAGCACCTCGAGCGGCAGGCCGGCCGCCTTTGCCGCGTCATGCGTAAGCACGACCGAGCTCGCGCCGGTATCCAGCACCATCGAGACATGCGCTCCGTTGACGTGCGCCGAGACGGCGAAATCGCCGCCGTGCCCGCGGACGACCTCCACCGTGCGGCCATGCGTCACGACGCGGCCCGGGATCAGCTCCGCCATGACGCGATCGACCACGTCGTGCATTTCGGCGCGATAGGTGTAGCCGGTGACGAGCAGCAGGCCGACCGCAGTCCAGACCAGCGCCCCTTCGAAGATCCGGGAGAGCCGTTTGCGGAACAGGGCAAGGGCGAAGCCGGCTGCAAAGATCGCCACCGCCACCTTCAGCAGCATCATCGCTGAATCGTGCCGCAACAGGTCTGCGATCGGGTCCCGGTCGTTGCTCGCGACCATGATCGCAAGCGACAGCGCGGCACCGAACAAAAGCGACCAGGTCAGGCGGCGGCTCACGGCGTCACCCGGCCGTTGTTTCAGGAGAGCGGCTGGCGGCAAGCCGGGCGGGCAATTCCGCCATCACACGTGCGCGCTCTTCATCGCTCAGCAGCGTCCATTGCGCGATTTCCTCAATCGTGCGGCCGCAGCCCAGGCAACGCCCGGACCTGGGGTCGAGCGCGCAGACTTTGATACAAGGCGTGGCGATCGTCGGCATCGGGCTTCGCTAGAGCTGGATCGGAGCGACCATAAGGGTCGCGGCCGGGAAGGCAATTGGGTGATTGGCCGCAAGGCCGCGGGGTCAGGTTCCGAGCCTGAACAAGGCCTGCCGGACCAGCTTTCGCCGCTCGTCGGGCGCGTGTTCTTCCGCGTCCACCGGCGCGACCGGGGGAGCGGCGTCGGCAATGGGCGCCATGGCTGCCACCACCCGTTCGGGCGGGAAGGTGACCACGACCTCGGTGCCGATGCGCAGCTTGGAGGTGAGCGTGAAAGTGCCGCCGTGCAGATCGACCAGGCTCTTTGCGATCGGCAGGCCGAGACCCGCGCCCTGTTCCGCCGATTTGATCGAATTCGATCCTTGGCCGAACGACGCAAGGACGATGGGGATCTCCTCTTCCGGGATGCCGGGCCCTGTGTCCTTGACGCTCATGAACTGCCCTCCCGCGGACGTCCAGCCGACTTTGAGCCAGATTTCACCGCCTTGCGGGGTGAACTTGATGGCGTTTGAGAGCAGATTGAGACAGACCTGACGAAGCGCGCGCTCGTCCGCCCACAGGCGCGGCATGCCGTTTTCAAATTCCTCGTGCAGCGTAATGTCGCGGTTGCTCGCCCGCAGCTTGAGCAGGTGATGGCAATCCTCGGCGACGGCGGCGAGCGAAATCGCCTCTTCGTTAAGCTCGTAGCGGCCCGCTTCGATGCGCGACAAGTCGAGAATTTCGTTGATCAGCCCGAGCAGATGCACGCCGGAACTATGGATGTCGGCGGAATACTCCCTGTAGACCGGCACGGAATGCTCTCCGAATACTTCCGCGTTCATGACTTCGGAAAATCCGAGAATGGCGTTGAGCGGCGTGCGCAGCTCGTGACTCATCTGCGCGAGGAAGCGCGACTTGGCGATATTGGCGGCTTCCGCGCGGCGCCGCGCTTCGTCTGAAATCGCCTTCGACTGCTCGAGCTCGGCGATCAGCGCGTCCTTTTCCGCGCGCGCCTGCAAGGTCGCGAGCGTGGTCGACTTGAGCCGATAGGCGAGAAGCGTGAAATAGCCCTGCACGGCGACCGCCATTGCCGCCAGGATGTAGTTGCGAACATTGCCTTGCAAGGTGAAGTCGAGCGCGATCGCCGCCGTCACCGGAAAGGTTGAGGCGAGCACCGCCATCGGCAGGGAAGAGGCGAGCATGCTGGAAACGGCGACGATCAGCAGCATCACAAACAGCATGAACATCGCCGAGCGCTCGTCGACGCCCACCGGGTGGATGAGGATGAACATCCACGCAAGGCCGTAAAAAAGATCGAGCAGGATAAAACGCAGCCGCCAGCGGCGGCTCGACGTATCGACCGGCTGCTCCAGGAACTGCCGGCATTTGGCCGTGATGACGGCATGAATGACCAGAACGGCGGCGGTCCAGGCGCCGGCCGCTCCGGCGCCGGTCCAGACGGCGGCGAGCACGCCGATCGTGCCGACCAGCAGCAGGATGACCGGCGAGGCCGACAGCCGGTTCTGCGCGTAGTGACGGAGCAGTTCGTGGTCGAAGGCCGGATGGATGCCGCTGGTCGACGTCAGACGGCCGCGCGCCTCGCGCACGTATTGCGACGCCAGGCGGCGCTTGACCGGCGAGGTTTCCGGCGTGGCTGTTCGAGTCGGTGGATCGCTGGCAAATGTCATTTCGGCGCGGCTTTACGCACAATTTGGGCGGTAACCTTGTGCCGCAATCCTTAAAACCGGCCTTAAGATGCGGCTAAAAAAAGCGGTTAACGGCCGTTAGCCATGCCTTTGACATGGCTTTTGCCCGCGTGCGCGCTCCGGCGCCGAAAAACGCTGGGTGGCTCCGAATGAAGCGCTCGGCCATGCCGGACGGCGGCGCGAAGCTTTCGGCGGGTGGTGCGCGAAAGCGATGTTCAGCGGTCGAGCAGGGCGATCAGGCTCGATGTATCCCACCGCTTGCCGCCGATCTGCTGGACCTGGGCGTAGAACTGATCGACCAAAGCCGTCACGGGCAGGGTGGCGCCGTTCTTGCGCGCTTCGCCGAGGCAAATGCCCAGATCCTTGCGCATCCAGTCAACCGCGAAGCCGTGGTCGAATTTGCCCGCGACCATCGTCTTGTACCGGTTTTCCATCTGCCACGACTGAGCCGCGCCTTTGGAAATGGTGGCGATCAGCTTCTCGATGTCGAGGCCGGCCTTTTTTGCGAAATGGAGTCCCTCGGAAAGGCCCTGCACGAGCCCGGCGATGCAAATCTGGTTGACCATTTTGGCAAGCTGTCCGGAGCCCGGCTTGCCCATCAGATTGCAGGCGCGCGCATAGGCATCGATGACCGGCTTTGCTTTCGCGAACACCGGCTCGTCGCCGCCGCACATCACGGTCAGCACGCCGTTCTCGGCACCCGCTTGCCCGCCCGAAACAGGCGCGTCGACGAAATCAAAGCCGCCCTTCTTTGCAGCGCCGTAAAGTTCGCGCGCGATTTCGGCGGATGCCGTGGTGTGATCCACAAAGATTGCACCCTTTTTCATGCCGCCGAACGCGCCGTTTGACCCGAGCGTGACCTCACGCAGGTCGTTGTCGTTGCCGACGCAAGCCATGACGTAGTCCTGGCCTTCGGCTGCGGCTTTCGGCGTGGCGGCGGATTTGCCGCCGAATTGCGCGACCCACTTTTCGGCTTTGGCGCCTGTTCGGTTGTAGACCGTGACGTCGTGGCCGCCTTTATTCTTGAGATGTCCGGCCATCGGATAGCCCATCACGCCCAATCCCAAAAACGCCACTTTCGCCATCGTCCTGCTCCTCGTCTCAATCCGAAGTATTGCCGGCACAATAGGTCATTGCAGTACCGCCCACGTCAACCATCTTCAGTGCATTGACCGCCGGGCGGGGCTCCTTATGGTGGCGGCACGCAGGCAAGGACGGCGCGGAATGGCGAGCAAACAGGACGTTTTGGATGCCCTGGCGAAAGTGCCGACGCCCGGTGGCGTGCCGCTCACCGATGCGCGCGTGCTGTCCGACGTTGTCGTAACCGACGGCAAGGTCTTTTTCTCGGTTACCGTTGACGCCGCTGCGGTCAAGGCGTGGGAACCGGTGCGCAAGCAAGCGGAAGAGGCTGTGCGCGCGATCCCGGGCGTACAGTCGGCACTGGTGGCACTGACGGCCGAGCGTACCCCCCGTCCCGCGCAGCGCTCACAGCCCGCCCGGCGTGCGCAGCCCGGGGCTGCGCAGAAACCCGGCATCCCCGGAGTCGCCAATATCATCGCTGTCGCTTCCGGCAAAGGTGGCGTCGGCAAGTCGACAGTCGCCGTCAACCTCGCGCTCGGTCTGCGCGACCTGGGGTTGAAAGTCGGTATTCTCGACGCCGATATCTACGGTCCCTCGCTGCCGAAGCTGCTCGCGATCAAGGAAAAGCCGGAGACGATCGGCGGCACTCGTCTGAGGCCGATCAGGCGGCACGGGCTCACCGTGATGTCGATCGGCTTCCTGATCGAGGAAGAGACGCCGATGATCTGGCGCGGTCCCATGGTGATGTCGGCGATTACGCAAATGCTGCGTGAAGTCGAATGGGGGGCGCTCGATGTCATGGTGGTCGACATGCCGCCGGGCACGGGCGATGCGCAATTGACGATGGCACAGCAGGTGCCGCTCCGCGGTGCGGTGATCGTTTCGACGCCGCAGGATCTTGCGCTCATCGACGCGCGCCGCGGCATCGCCATGTTCAAGCGGGTCGATGTGCCGGTGCTCGGCCTCGTCGAAAACATGAGCTATTTCCTTTGCCCGAGTTGCGGATCGCGCTCGGATATTTTCGGCCATGGCGGCGCGCGCAAGGAAGCAGCGCGCCTCGACGTGCCGTTCCTCGGCGAAGTGCCGCTGCACATGGCCATCCGTGAGAATTCGGATGCGGGATCGCCGGTGGCCGTCGCCGATCCCGATGGCGAGCACGCGAGAATTTTCCGTGAGATAGCCGGAAAGGTGCACGATCAACTCGAGGCCGATCGGGTGCGGGCCGCGCCCCGCATCGTTATCGAGAGCTAGACCTGCCGCAGCGCTTTCACGTCGCGCACTAACTATGTCGAACCGCTGGAATTTTTAACGCCTTGCGCTCAACGCGCGAGCGCAGCATTCTGTCGCGCCACGGTTTGCGAAGCGCAAAGGGGGAACGTGACGCGAGCCCAACAGCATTCCACAGGGAGGACCACCATGAAACGTCGTGAATTTCTGAAAGCGGCGGGCGTTGGGCTTGCGGCCAGCACCGCGGTTGCGGCGCCGGCGATCGCGCAATCCATGCCCGAGTTGAGGTGGCGGCTTGCGGCGAGTTGGCCGAAATCGCTCGATACGCTGTTCGGGGCCTGCGAGACGTTCGCCAAATACGTCAAGGAAGCGACCGACAACAAGTTTCAGATTCAAACTTTTGCCGCCGGCGAAATCGTCCCGGGCCTGCAGGTGTTCGACGCGACCGCGAACGGCACGATCGAGATGTGCCACACCGCAACCTACTACTATTTCGGCAAGGATCCGACCTGGGCTCTCTTCTGCGCCGTCCCCTTCGGGCAAAATCAGCGCCAGCAGAATGCATGGTTCTACCAGGGCGGCGGCCAGAAACTGCTCGACGACTTCAGCGACAAGCACAATGTCAAATGCCTGCTGATGGGAAATACCGGATGCCAGATGGGCGGCTGGTTTCGAAAGGAGATCAAGACCGTCGGCGATCTCAAGGGCCTCAAGATGCGCATCGGCGGCTGGGCCGGCAAGACGATGATCAAGCTCGGCGTCGTTCCGCAGCAAATCGCCGGCGGCGACATCTATCCGTCGCTGGAAAAAGGAACGATCGACGCCGCCGAATGGGTCGGACCTTATGACGACGAGAAGCTCGGCTTCTACAAGGTCGCCAAGTACTACTACTATCCCGGCTGGTGGGAAGGCGGCACCACCAACCACACCATGATCAACAAGGCGAAATGGGAGAGCCTGCCGAAGAACTATCAGGCGATCCTCGAGGCCGCCGCCGCCTATGCCAACAGCGATGAAATGGCGAAATACGACGCGAACAATCCTCAGGCGCTCAAGCGGCTCGTCTCCTACGGCGCGCAACTGCGACCCTTCAGCCGCGAAATCATGGAGGCGTGCCTAAAGGCCTCGAACGAAGTAAACGCGGAAGAATCGGCAAAAAACCCGACCTACAAGAAGGTGCTCAAGTCGATGCAGGACTTCCGCAACGACGAAAATCTCTGGTGGCAGGTCGCCGAATATACCTTCGAGAGCTTCATGATCAGGACCCGGACCAACGGCTGAGGGCCTGCCTGGCCGCGAATTCGAGGGGGGCGGCGGGCAGCCCGCCCCCCGATGCGTTTGGTGACGGGCCAGTCCGTCCAAAATTTCACTTACAACTTTAAGAGAGCCGGGGCACACTGATAGCGGGGTCACGGCAGGTTCTGCCGGCGCATGCTGCCTCACGCGCAAAGCTCAAGAAGATACGAGGGAGAACACAAGATGAAACGTCGCGAATTCTTGAAGACGGCCGGCATCGGGCTGGCGGCCACCGGTGCGGTGGCTGCGCCGGCGATCGCCCAATCGATGCCCGAAGTGAAATGGCGCCTCGCGGCAAGTTGGCCGAAATCGCTCGATACGATCTACGGTGCGTGCGAGACCTTCGCCAAATACGTCGCCGAAGCGACCGACAACAAATTCCAGATCCAGACGTTTGCCGCGGGCGAAATCGTCCCCGGCTTGCAGGTGCTCGACGCCGCGTCGAACGGCACCGTCGAGATGTGCCATACCGCGACCTATTACTATTTCGGCAAGGACCCGACCTGGGCGCTGTTCTGCGCGTTCCCGTTCGGGCTTAACGCGCGTCAGCAGAACGCCTGGTACTACGACGGCGACGGGCTGAAGCTGATGAACGAGTTCGCCGCAAAGCACAATCTCGAGGCGATGGTCGGCGGCAATACCGGCTGCCAGATGGGCGGCTGGTACCGCAAGGAGATCAAGACGGCCGCCGATTTCAACGGCCTCAAGATGCGCATCGGAGGCTGGGCGGGAAAGACGCTGCAAAAGCTCGGCCTGGTGCCGCAGCAGATTGCCGGCGGCGACATCTATCCGGCGCTGGAGAAAGGCACGCTGGACGCGTGCGAATGGGTCGGCCCGTACGACGACGAGAAACTCGGCTTCTACAAGGTGGCCAAGTACTACTACTACCCGGGCTGGTGGGAGGGCGGCACCGCGCTGCACTTCCTGACCAACACCGGCAAGCTGAACGCGCTGCCGAAGCACTATCAGGCGGTGCTGCGAGCTGCTGCCGCCTATGCGAATACGGAAGCGACGGCGCGCTATGACTCGCGCAATCCGCTCGCGCTCAAGCGCCTGCTGGCGAACGGCGCGGTCCTGCGCCCGTTCTCGCAATCGATCATGGAAGCGTGCCTGAAGGCTTCCAACGAAGTGAACGCGGAGACGTCGAAGGCCAACGCCAACTACAAGAAGGTGCTCGACTCGATCGCCGCGTTCCGCAACAACGAGTATCTCTGGTGGCAGGTCGCCGAATACTCCTTCGACACCTTCATGATCCGCTCGCGGACGAAAGGCTGATCGGACGGCGAAGCATCGCGAAGGCGGGGCCGGCGCGATTGCCGGCCCTTTCTTTTTGGCCTGGGCGCTTTGCGTTTACCGGCTTTTCAAGCCGAGGCGAACCGGTGCAGACTGCCGGGACCGGATGTGCTCCATGGCGGTTGTGATCCAGTCGGCGGTCGGTCGGACGCACACGCCTTGAGGCAGCGCTTCCGCAACAACGGGGGAGGGAAGGCACTATGAAGCGTCGTCAATTTCTCAAGGCCGCCGGTGCAGGATTGGCGGCGACTGCGGCGGTTGCCGCCCCGGCCGTCGCCCAATCGATGCCGAAGATCAAATGGCGGATGCCGGCGAGCTGGCCGAAGTCGCTCGACACGCTGTGGGGCGGTTGCGAGGTGATGGCGAAGGCGGTCGCCGAAGCGACCGACAACAACTTCCAAATTCAAACATTTGCCGCGGGCGAGATCATTCCGGGACTGGCCGTGCTTGACGCCGCGCAGAACGGCACGGTCGAGATCGGGCACACGGCCTCATACTACTATTTCGGCAAGGATCCGACCTTCGCCTTCGGCACCTCGGTTGCGTTCGGGCCGGATGCGCGGCTGAACCAGGGCTGGTACACGCTCGGCGGCGGCAAGCAGGTGCTCGACGAGTTCTACAAGAAATACAACCTGATTTCGCTGCTTGCGGGAAACACCGGCTGCCAGATGGGCGGCTGGTACCGCAAGGAAATCAAGTCGGTCGCCGATCTCAGAGGCCTCAAAATGCGCATCGGCGGCTTCCCCGGCCGCGTGCTGCAAAAGCTCGGCGGCGTGCCGCAGCAGATCGCCGGCGGCGACATCTACCCCGCGCTGGAGAAAGGCACGCTCGACGCGTGCGAGTGGGTCGGGCCGTACGACGACGAAAAACTCGGCTTCTACAAGGTGGCGCCGTACTACTATTCGCCCGGCTGGTGGGAAGGCGGCTCGATGCTGTTCGCCTTCGTCAATCTCGATAAATGGCATTCGCTGCCGAAGCACTATCAGGCGGTGCTCACGCAGGCCGGCCACTACGCCAACACCTGGATGATCGCAAAATACGATCAGCTCAATCCGCCGGCGCTCAGGCGGCTGCTCGCCAGCGGCACCAAGCTGCACGTCTTCTCGCAGCCGATCATGGAGGCGAGCTTCAAGGCCGCCAAGGAACTGCACAGCGAGATCTCGGCGACCAACCCGTCGTTCAAGAAAGTCTACGCGTCGCTGACCGACTGGACCAACAACGGTTACCAGTGGTTCCGCGTGGCGGAATTGACGTACGACGCGTTCATGGTGCGCCACTCAGGCTAGGAAGGCGCGAAACGAAAGTCCCGGGGCTTCGCGCTCCGGGACTTTTTTTGTGTCGCGCTAGCCGGCTATTTGAGATTCAGATCGAGCGGCGGCAACTCGATCTGCGGAATTTCGATCTTGATCTTGCTGGGATCGATTTTCGGTCCGGTCCCTTTGTAATGCATCACCATTGCCGGAAACAGGATCACCAGCAGGACCATCGTGACCTGGATGACCACGAACGGAATGGCGCCCCAATAAATCTGCCCGGTCGTGATGCCGTCGGTGCGCTTGCCAGTGATGCGGTCGATGTAAGGCTCGCGTGGCGCGACCGACCGCAGATAGAACAGCGCAAACCCGAACGGCGGATGCAGGAACGAGGTTTGCATGTTGACGCCGAGGATCACGCCGAACCAGATCAGATCGATGCCGATGTGCTCGGCGGCGGGACCGAGCAGCGGGATGACGATGAAGGCGAGCTCGAAAAAATCGAGAAAGAAGGCCAGAACGAACACGAAGGCGTTGACGAAGATCAGGAAGCCGATCTGTCCGCCCGGCAGCGAGGTCAGCAGGTTTTCCACCCAGATGTGACCGCTGACGCCGTAGAAGCTCAGCGAAAACACGCGGGCGCCCAGCAGGATGAAGACCACGAACGCGGCCAGTTTTGCCGTCGACTCCGTCGCCTGCCGGATCAGATCCCAGCTCAGGCGGCGCTTCATGGCTCCGAGAATCAAGGCGCCGCTCGCGCCCATGGCGCCGCCTTCGGTCGGCGTCGCCACGCCGATGAAGATCGTGCCGAGCACGAGAAAGATCAGGAACAGCGGCGGCACCATCACGAACGTGGTCTGCTGCGCCATCTTGGAGAGAAAACGAAAACCGATGAGCTTGTCGGCAATCCAGTTGATGATGGCGACGCCGAATGCGAACAAAATGCCGAAGAACATCGTGAGCACGACGTAGTCCGCGCCGTGCGATTCCGAATGGCGCATCATGGACCAGCCGAACACGCCGCTCGCGACCGCAAGAACAGCCAGTGATGTCAGGCCGCGGTTGCCGCTCTCCTCGCGGAAACCGATCGCTTCCGACGGCAGCCCCGGCGTCGCCTTCGGAAACAGAATCGTGATGATGAAGACATAGGTGGCGTAAAGGCCGGCGAGGACCAGCCCCGGAATAAACGCGCCCTCGTACATGTCGCCGACCGAGCGGCCGAGCTGGTCGGCCATGACGATGAGCACCAATGACGGCGGAATAATCTGTGCGAGACTTCCTGAGGCTGCGATAATGCCAGTCGCAACCCGCCGATCGTACCCATAACGCATCATGATCGGCAGTGAGATAAGGCCCATCGATATGACGGAGGCGGCGACCACGCCCGTGGTCGCCGCAAGCAGCGCGCCGACGAACACGACCGCGTAGGCGAGGCCGCCGCGGATCGTGCCGAACAACTGACCAACAGTGTCGAGCAGATCTTCCGCCATCCCGGATCGTTCCAGCACCAGCCCCATGAAGGTGAAGAACGGGATCGCGAGCAGCGTGTCGTTGCTCATCACGCCGTAGATGCGTTCCGGCAAGGCTTGCAGGAAGTCGGGGGCGAACTGCCCGAGCTCGATACCGATGAAGCCGAACAGCAATCCCACCGCGCCGAGCGAAAAGGCCGCCGGATAGCCGAGCAGCAGAAACACAACCAGCGCCAGAAACATGATCGGCGCCATGTTGTGGATGAAAAAGGCTTCCATTCAGGACCCCAATGGCGACCGGCGTTCAGCGTTTCTCGATCACGTCGACAAGATGTTCGACTTCCGCTTCCAGCGCATGGACCTGCGTCGCGTGCGGGTCCGGGATAAGGCCGCGCATGACCGCAATGCGTTTGACCAGTTCGGAAAGCCCCTGGAAGAACAGCAACCCGAACCCGATCATGACCAGCGCCTTGGCCGGCCACTGCGCCAGTCCGCCGGCGTTGCCGGACTGCTCGTTGATCTCATAGGACCGCAGAAAGAATGGAATGCCTGTTACCGTCATCACGATGGTAAGCGGCAACAGAAAGAACGCGTGACCGACAGCGTCGATCGCGCTGCGCAATTTCGTTGGCAGCAGATTGTTCACGATGTCGATGCGGATGTGCTCATTCGCCAGCAGCGTCCAGGGCGAGCACAGCATGAATACGATGCTGAACAGCACCCATTGCAATTCCAGCCATGAATTGGATGACGTGTCGAATGCCTTCCGCACTGTGGCATTGACGGCCGATACGACAACCGCCGCGATGACAAGCCACGACAGGCGTTTGCCGATGCCGGTGTTGACGGAATCGACGAAGCGCGTTGCGGGCAGCAACGCCTTCAGAAGACGATCGAGACCTCCCACGTCCATTCCCCCACAACCGGAATGCCGCCAGGGCAGTCCGCGATCTTTGCTTCTTTGATTCCCCCAGAGCCTGGCCCTTCGGCCGGACGGTTAACCTAATCCGATGCCGGGATAGCGCGTCAATGGCCAAAATACCTCAGTCCCTACCGGAGTTTCGGACGATGCAGGGGCTGGCCGCTTTTCCCGCCGCAACGGCTGGTTAAGGAACCGCAAACGGTCGATTAACCATGTTTCGCTACGTACAAAGGTGCGGTCCGGGGCGCATGCGGGGCGGCGTGCGCCGGAATTTGCCCGAATGTGCCCACGGGGTTGGGACGGATGCAGCGGCTGACGATCGTGGAGCGGCTTCTCATCGCCGCCCTGCTGCCTGTGCTCGCATTTGCCGCCGTTCCCTACCTGAGTACGGCGTCGGCTTGGGTATTCACCGGCTACGAGACCGCCACGCCCCTGTTTGTCGATTTGGTCGCGGTCATCGGCTGCGCCGTTCTGCTGCGGGCGATCGCACGGTCGTTCGCCGAACCGCTGGGGCGTGCCACCGCCGTGCTCGACGCCATCGCGCGCAGCGAGCTCGGATCGCCCGCGGAAGAGCGCGCCGCCCGAAGCGAGGCCGCATGCGTGGCCGAGGCGGCGGTCAAGCTCGCCGAAGCGATCGGCGAGCGGCAGCGGCGCGATCTTGTACATCAGGACCTTGACCGCGCCTGGCAAGCGTCACGCCGCGTGAACTTGTCCAACCTGACAAGCCAGATCGAAACCGTGACTGAAGCCGGCATCCAGCCGATCGTGTCCGGTGCATCCGATTTGCAGAGCAAAGCCGGGGTGATCGTCGCATCGATGAAGACGGTGCGCGATGCGTTCGAGGAAGCGGTGCGCGCGGCGCAGGGCGCGCAATCCGTCAATGAGGCAGCGGCCGCCTTGTCTGATCAGATGACAAACGTCATCGCGCAAATTTCCGATCAGGCGCGCCGCGGCCACGCCGTTGGCCGGCAGGCGGTCGCGCGCGCGAGCGCGTCGCGCGGCACGATCGATGCGCTGGCGAGCGCGGCGGAACGGATCGGCGATATCGTGACGGCGATCAACGGCATCGCGGCGCAAACCAATCTGCTCGCGCTGAACGCGACGATCGAAGCCGCGCGCGCCGGCGAATCCGGCCGCGGATTCAGTATCGTCGCGTCCGAAGTGAAAACGCTGGCCAATCAGACGGGAGTTTCGAGCGAGCAGATCGGCGCGAAAGTTGCCGAAATTCAATCGACCACCAGCCAGGTGGTGACGTCGCTTGCCGGCATCATTGAGGCGATCGATGAGCTATCGCAGATCACCGATGCGGTCGCCTCCGCCATGGAGCAGCAGCGGATTGCCGCCGAGAAATTTGCTGGCAGCGTACGCGAAAGCGGCGCCGGCGCGGCCCACGTTGCCGGCCGCGTGACCGAGATCGCGGCGATGATCTCGAATTCTTCGACGGGCGCCGGCAACGTCTCGGCCGTCGCCTCCGATATCCAGATGGCGTCTCAGGCGCTCTGCGCGCAAATTCCGGGCCTCGTCCGCATGGCGGTCAGGGCCGACCTGCGCGAATTTCCACGCTACGAGGTGCAATTGAGCGCGGTTCTGACGATTGGGGAGCGGCGATCGGACATCCGGATTTTCGACGTAAGCGTAAGCGGGGCGCGCATCGAGCGATTGTCGACTCTCACGATAGGATCGCGCGTCGTGTTGACGTTCCGGGGGATGAATCCGCTCGCCGGCTGCATTGTGCGCGACGCGGGGGACGGCTGGGGCCTATGCTTCGAGCCGGCGCGGCTGCGCGCCGAGGAATTGCGCGACCTGGTAACGGCGCAACCGGCCGCGGCCTGATCCGCGCGATCAGCCGCCGGTCACGCTCATGTGGCGGGAGAGGGCCGGACGCTTGTGCCGCCGGTCAATCACGAAATCGTGGCCTTTCGGCTTTCGGGTGATGGCTTCGTCGATGGCCGCATAGAGCGCGTCGTTGCTTTCCGACGCGCGCAGCGGCTTGCGCAGGTCGGCCGCATCTTCATGACCGAGGCACATGTATAGCGTGCCGGTGCACGTGATCCGCACGCGATTGCATGATTCACAGAAGTTGTGCGTCATCGGCGTGATGAAGCCGAGACGGCCGCCGGTTTCCTTGACGCGCACGTAGCGCGCCGGGCCGCCGGTGCGGTAGTCGATGTCCTCGAGCGTATATCGCTCCGCAAGCCGCGCGCGGACGACCGAAAGCGGCAGATATTGGTCGAGTCGCTCTTCGCCGATGTCGCCGAGCGGCATGACTTCGATCACGGTCAGATCCATGCCGCGGCCGTGCGCCCATTCGAGCAGCGCGGGCAGTTCATCCTCGTTCACGCCCCTGAGCGCGACCGCGTTGATTTTGACTTTCAAACCCGCGGCCTGCGCGGCATCGATGCCGGCCTTTACCTTGTCGAGTTCGCCCCAGCGGGTGATGGCGCGGAATTTGTCCGGATCGAGCGTATCGAGCGAGACGTTGATGCGTTCGACGCCGTGCGCCGTGAGCTCAGCGGCGTATTTCGACAGTTGCGAGCCGTTGGTGGTGAGCGTCAGTTCCTTCAGCGCGCCCGATGCGAGGTGACGCGAGAGCGAGCCGACCAGTGTCATGATTCCGCGGCGGACCAGCGGCTCGCCGCCGGTCAAGCGCAATTTGCTGACGCCCTTGTCGATGAACCCGCTGCAGAGCCGGTCGAGTTCTTCAAGCGTGAGCAACTCGGCCTTCGGCAGAAATGCCATGTGCTCCGACATGCAGTAGACGCAGCGGAAATCGCAACGGTCGGTCACAGAGACGCGCAAATAGGTGATTGCACGCTGAAACGGGTCGATCAGCGGAGCCGGCTGGCGCGCCGCAAGGCGGTCACGTGCTGAAATCTTATCAATCAGTTCCATGGGCGCTCAAACAACGAAATTCTGTGTCAGTTCCGGCAGATATGGGGATTCTGGCTTACAAACGCCATGCCGTCCAGCACGGCCGCGCCCGCGGCGTGCGGCAGGTCCAATCCAAAGCCGGTTTATCGTTGCGGCAGCTGCGGCGGCGGCGTTGCCGGCCAGGGCGAAGGCGAAGGCGGTTGAGACTGCGCCACGGGTGCCGCCGGTGCCGCCGGTGCCACCGGTGCCGTCTGCGCCACCGGCTTTGCCGGCGCGGCGGGCTTCTTCTTCGCGACGGGCTTCTTCCTGGCGACGGGCTTCTTCGCCGCCGGTTTTTTCGCGGCCGGCTTTTTCGGCGGCGGCGGCGCGGGCGTCAGCTCGACAAGCACCGGATTGGGCCGAAGATTCGGCGTGCCGTTCCCTTCGGTGATCAACTCGATGTTGTCGGACTCAGGCTCGTAACCGTTCAGCGAAAACACGACCGAATAGGAGCCCGACGCAGGCAGCGCGAGCGAGCAGGGCGTCGTGCACGTCTGCCCGTTCGAAACCTTTGCCTCGGCGCCCGGCGGTTCGGACTCGAAACGGACGGTATCGGTAAGAGGCTGCGGCTTCAGCGCATCGAGATTCATGCTGGAGCACGCGGCGAGCGTCGCGCTTCCAAGCGCAATCGCCGCAAACCGGTGCAATCGCATTGGCGTCCCCTCCAGCCGGAACCGACGAGGGCTCCCCGCGGCAAAGATACGGGCGCCACATAGGGCACGCAACCACGAACATGCCATTTGCCCCTATCCATGCACCGTTATGCGCGGTTCACGGCCCTCCCGGCGAGTGCAAGGACGGCTTCCGGCAGCCGCTCGAACGAGTTGACGAGACAATCGGGACCGTATTCGGCGACCGGCCGCTCGCTGTAGCCGAATGCAACCGCGATGACAGGAATCTGCGCCGCACGCGCGGTCCTGATGTCGGTTACCGAATCTCCGATCATGATCGCATGGCCGCGTTCGCCGCCGGCGGCCGCAACGGTCCTGTGCAGCATCTCGGCGTCCGGCTTCATCACGTCGAAGGTATCCTGTCCGCAAATGGCGTCGAACCGCTCGGCGAGCCCGAGCCTGCGGAGAAGCAGAAGCGAAAGGCGTTCCAGCTTGTTGGTGCAAACCGCGAACCGGTGATGCCGCGAGGCCAGAACATCGAGCGCGGCTTGCAATCCCGGAAAGGGGCGCGAGCGGTCGGCAATGTGAGCCGAATAGTGTTCAATGAAGTCGACGAACATTCGCTCGACTTCGTCGGCGACGACCGGCCGCCGCTCGGCTTCCAGCCCGCGCACGATCATGGCCTTGATGCCGCCGCCGATCAGCTTGCGCGCGCCCTCATAGGGAAGGGGAGGAAGGCTTTCCCGCCCGAACACGATATTGAGCGTCTCGATGAGGTCGGGCGCGGTATCGACCAGTGTTCCATCGAGGTCGAAAACGATGAGCGGCGGCGAGGGCATGTCGATCACATCCACAAAGCCGGCTTGGAAAGCAAGCTGCAAGGGGCGCTATCCCCCGGTCCGGGGCCGGTTTCCGGAATTTCGGCTATGCTGCCGGATCAAACGAGGCTAGATAAGCCGCTGCCGGCGGTCCGGCCGCCAATCCAAACGCCAGCCATTACGATGAGCCCCGACGAACAGAAACGCGCTGCCGCTTCGCGCGCCGTCGATTTTGTCGCGCCCGGAATGCGGCTCGGACTCGGTACCGGCTCGACGGCGCGCCATTTTGTCGAACTGATCGGGGAGCGCGTGCGTGCCGGTCTCGACATTGTCGGGGTGCCGACCTCGGAGGCGACCCGCGCCGATGCCGAACGCGCTGGCATTCCCTTGACGACGCTCGATGAGACACCGGCGCTCGATCTGACGGTCGACGGCGCGGACGAGATCGGCCCCGACCTGATCCTGATCAAGGGCGGCGGCGGCGCGCTGCTGCGGGAAAAGATCGTCGCCGCGGCGTCCGCTCGCATGGTGGTCATCGCCGATGAATCCAAGCTCGTTCAGGCTCTCGGCCGGTTTCCGCTGCCGGTCGAGGTGACGCCGTTCGGGTTTGGCGCCACCTTGCGGGCGGTGGAAACCGCCTGTGGAGCGGCGGCCAAATCGGCGCTACGGCGCGGCAAAGACGGCCATCCTTTCGTCACGGATGGCGGCCACTGGATCATCGATGTTGCGCTAGGCCGCATTGACGAGCCGAAGGCATTGGCGCAAAGGCTGGCGGGAATTCCCGGGGTTATGGAGCACGGCCTCTTCATCGGGCTTGCCAGAACGGCGGTCGTTGCGGGGCCCGCCGGCGTACGGGTGCTCGAGCGGTCCTGAATTCTGAACACACGGAGCAAATGTTCATGCGTGTCATCAAGGCACTCCACGGGGCGGTTCGCGCCGCCGCCGTCGCCGCTGCGCTGATCGCGCTTGCAGCGCCTGTCCAGGCCCAGCAGAAGCCGTCGCCGGCCGCGATGGCGATGGCGAAAGAGATCATCAAGATTACCGGCGCGACGAGCCTATTCACGCCGCTCATTCCGGGCGTCATCGAGCAGGCGAAGATCGTCTTCCTTCAGCAGGATCCGTCGTTGAGCAAGGATCTGAACGACGTCGCCGCGGACTTGCGCACCCAATTGGCGCCGCGCCTGTCGGAAGTGACCGACGAAATCGCGCGGCTCTACGCAAGGGATTTCACCGAGCAGGAGCTCAAGCAGTTGCTCGCGTTCTACAAGTCTCCGTTGGGCGTCAAGCTGGTCAAGGATCAGCCCGTCATCGCCGAAAGCAGCGTTCGCTTCGCGCAGGATTGGGCCAACAAGCTGTCGGAGCAGGTCGTGCCGATGATTCGCGCAGAGATGAAGAAGAAGGGGCATAACCTCTAAAGAGAAGCGCGCGGCGAAGAACGGTAGCGGCTGTGGCCGATTACGACGTTGATCTTTTTGTCATAGGAGCCGGCTCGGGTGGCGTGCGCGCGGCCCGGATCGCGTCGAGCCACGGCGCGCGCGTGATGATCGCGGAAGAATTCCGCGTCGGCGGCACCTGCGTGATCCGCGGCTGCGTGCCCAAAAAGCTGCTTGTCTACGCCGCGCGCTTTCCGGAAGCCTTCGAGGACGCGGAAGGATTCGGCTGGACGGTTCCGCAGCCGGAGTTCGATTGGCCGACGCTGACGGCCAACGTCGAGCGCGAGGTCACGCGGCTCGAAGCCGCCTATACGACCACGCTCGAGCGCTACAAGGTTCAGTTGGTGAAAAGCCGCGCCGTGCTGGAGGACGCGCACACCGTCCGGCTTGCAACCGGCGCCCGCGTGCGCGCCGAGACCATTTTGATTTCGACCGGCGCCTGGCCGCACTACGGGCCGAAAATTCCCGGCCTTGAGCACGCGATTTCCTCGAACGAGGCCTTTCATCTCGAGCGTTTGCCGCAACGCATCGTCATCCAGGGCGGCGGCTACATCGCGGTGGAGTTTGCGTGCATTTTTGCCGGGCTCGGCAGCCAGGTGACGCTGGTCTACCGCGGGCAGAACATCCTGCGCGGCTTCGACGATGACGTGCGCGAGCATCTGCGCTCTGAGATGGAGCGGCGCGGCATCACCGTCACGTGCGGTCACACGGTCACGGCCATCGAAAAATCAGACGACGAATTCGTCACGCACCTCTCGGATGGCAAGACGGTCGCGTCGGACAAGGTGATGTTCGCGATCGGGCGGCGCCCGAATGTCATGGGGCTTCGACTCGATGCGCTCGGCGTCAGAATTCACGAGCATGGCGGCATCGACGTCGACAAATATTCGCGCTCGTCGGTCGAGAATATTTACGCCGTCGGCGACGTCACCAATCGCGTCAATCTCACCCCCGTCGCAATCCGCGAGGGCCACGCCTTTGCCGACACTGTCTATGGCGGCGTGCCCACACCGGTCGACCACACGAATGTGCCGACCGCCGTTTTTTCGGAACCGGAAGTCGGCGTCATCGGCCTGACGGAGGCGCAAGCGCGCGCGCGACTCGCGAAAACCGATATTTACAAGACCAGCTTCCGGCCGATGAAGGCGACGCTCTCGGGGCGGGACACCCGCGCCTTCATGAAGCTCGTGGTCGACGGCATCACCGGCCAGGTCGTCGGCTGCCACATCGTCGGGCCGGACGCCGGCGAATTGATCCAGCTTGTCGGCATCGCCGTGAAGATGGGGGCGACCAAAGCCGACTTCGACGCCACCATGGCGGTCCACCCGACCCTCGCCGAAGAGCTGGTCACCATGCGCGAAAAGGCCATGAGCTATGGCCGCGCGGCGGCCGAGTAGCCTTAAACTAACCTGTTTTCGCGATTATCTGGCTTGATCCGCCTGCGGTCGTGTATAACCGCCGCGAATTGCCGGAGTACCCCGATGTCCGAACGCTGGACGCCCGACAGCTGGCGCGCGAAGCCTATTATGCAGGTGCCGGATTATCCGGATCCGCGCGCTTTGGGCGACGTGGAAAAGCAGCTTGCGACGTTCCCGCCGCTGGTGTTCGCCGGCGAGGCGCGCAATCTGAAGCGCCATCTCGCGCGCGTCGCAACCGGGCAGGCTTTCCTGCTGCAAGGCGGCGACTGCGCCGAGAGCTTCGCCGAGCACGGCGCCAACAATATCCGCGACTTCTTCCGGATGTTCCTGCAGATGGCGGTGGTGCTGACCTACGCCGCGGCGTCGCCGGTGGTGAAGGTCGGCCGCATTGCCGGGCAATTCGCCAAGCCGCGCTCCTCGCCGACGGAGAAGCGCGACGGCAAGGAATTGCCGAGCTACCGCGGCGACATCGTCAACGACATTGCATTTACGGAAAAGGCGCGCACGCCCGAGCCGCACCGGCAGATCGAGGCCTATCGGCAATCGGCGGCGACACTCAATCTCTTGCGGGCGTTCTCGACCGGCGGCTACGCCAATCTTGCGAGCGTGCGGCAGTGGATGCTCGGCTTCGTGAAGGATTCGCCGCAGTCGCGGCGCTATGTCGAATTGTCCGACCGCATTTCGGAAGCGCTCGGCTTCATGCAGGCGTGCGGACTCGATCTCGAAAGCCATCCCGAGCTGCGCACGACCGAGTTCTACACCAGCCACGAGGCGCTGCTGCTCGGCTTCGAGCAGGCGCTCACGCGCGTGGATTCCACGACCGGCGACTGGTACGCGACCTCGGGGCACATGCTCTGGGTCGGCGATCGCACGCGGCAGTACGACCACGCGCACATCGAGTATGCGCGCGGCATCAAAAATCCGCTCGGGCTCAAGTGCGGGCCGTCGCTCAAGGCCGACGACCTCTTGCGGCTGATCGACATTCTCAATCCCGAGAACGAGCCGGGCCGGCTGACGCTGATCGGACGCTTCGGCGCCGAGAAGGTCGGCGATCACCTGCCGGCGCTGGTGCGCGCGGTCAAGCGCGAGGGCAAGGTGGTGGTCTGGTCGTGCGATCCGATGCACGGCAACACCATCACGTCCGCGAGCGGATACAAGACGCGGCCGTTCGACCTGATCCTGAAAGAGGTGCGCGGCTTCTTCGAGGTGCATCAGGCCGAAGGCACCTTTGCGGGCGGCGTGCATCTGGAGATGACGGGCCAGAATGTCACCGAGTGCACCGGCGGCGCCCGCGCCATCACCGAGGCCGACCTCAACGACCGCTATCACACCGTCTGCGATCCTCGGCTTAACGCCGAGCAGGCGATCGATCTCGCCTTCCTGCTGGCGGAATTGCTCAAGAAGGAGCGGGCCGGGCGTGCCGCGCCGCTGCCCGCAGCGGCTGCGCTTTAGCCGGGATCATAAAACGGCGCCGGTCAGCCATGTTCTGACCTGATTGCCGCCGGGAAGGGCAGGCGTTACATCACAGCCATGAGTGTTCGCCCCTCCGACAGGCTCGCGATTGCCGTCGCGCAACTCAACGCAACGGTTGGGGATGTTGCCGGCAATGCCGACAAGGTGCGCCGCGCGCGCGCGGAAGCCGCCGCGCAGGGCGCGGACCTGGTTGTTTTTCCCGAACTGTTCATCGCCGGCTATCCGCCGGAAGATCTCGTGCTCAAGCCGGCGTTTCAGGCCGCCTGCCGCGGCGCGGTGGAAGCGCTGGCGCGCGACACGGCGGACAAGGGCCCTGCGCTGCTGGTCGGAACGCCATGGGTCGAAAACGAAAAATTGTACAACGCCGTCGCCCTGCTCGATGGCGGCGCCATCGCCGCGCTGCGCTTCAAGGTGGACTTGCCGAACTACGGCGTGTTCGATGAAAAGCGCGTCTTCGCCCAGGGACCGCTGCCGGGCCCCGTGAGCTTCCGCGGCGTGCGGCTCGGCCTGCCGATCTGCGAGGACATCTGGGGCGACGAGATCGTCGAGTGCCTCGTCGAAACCGGCGCCGAATTGCTGATCGTGCCGAACGGCTCGCCCTATTGGCGTCAGAAGGGCGACGTGCGGCTGAACATCGCCGTCGCGCGCGTGAGCGAGCAGGGCATTCCGATGGTGTATGCCAATCTCGTCGGCGGCCAGGACGAGCTTGTGTTCGACGGGGTTTCCTTCGGCCTGCATGCGGATTGCTCGCTGGCTTTTCAGCTTCCCGGATTCCGGGAAGCCGTTGTGACCACGCAATGGGCGCGGCGCGGCGCGACATGGGCGTGCGAGAACGGACCGAAGATCAGCGCGGTCGAAGCCGATCAAGCCGACTATGCGGCCTGCGTTCTTGGCTTGCGCGATTACGTCAACAAGAACGGCTTCAAGGGCGTCGTGCTGGGCTTGTCCGGCGGAGTCGATTCCGCCTTGTGCGCGGCGATGGCCGTCGACGCGCTGGGCGCCGACCGCGTTCGCTGCATCATGCTTCCGTACAAGTACACGGCGCAGGAATCGCTCGCTGACGCCGCGGCGTGCGCCAAGGCGCTCGGCGTCGGCTACGAAATTCTCCCGATCGCGCCGGCGGTCGAAGGCCTGGAGCGCGCGCTGGCGCAAACCTTTGCCGGCAAGCCGCGCGACGTTACGGAAGAAAATCTGCAATCGCGCGCGCGCGGCACCATTCTGATGGCGATCTCGAACAAGTTCAATCTGATGGTCGTCACCACCGGCAACAAATCGGAGATGTCGGTCGGCTATGCCACGCTTTACGGCGACATGAACGGCGGCTTCAATCCGATCAAGGACATCTACAAGCTGGAGGTGTTTCGTCTCGCGCGCCTGCGCAACACGTGGAAGCCCGACGGCGCGCTCGGGCCCTCCGGCGCGGTCATTCCGGAGAACATCCTGACGCGGCCGCCGAGCGCCGAGCTGCGGCCCGATCAGAAGGATGAGGATTCGCTGCCGCCTTATTCCGTGCTCGATCCGATCCTGGAGCGGCTGGTCGAGCGGGAGGAGCCGATTGCGACCATCATCGCCGCCGGCTTCGAGCCGGATACGGTCAAGCGCGTGGAGCGCATGCTTAACCTCGCGGAATACAAGCGCCGGCAGGCGGCGCCCGGCGTGAAGGTGACGCTGAAAAACTTCGGCCGCGACCGGCGCTATCCGATCACAAATCGATTCCGCGATTTAGGAATTCCGTTGCCGGCGCCGGATGTGTCACTGGTGACAGGCGCGCCAGTGAAGACAGAAGCATTCGATTTCTGATTGGCGTCCGAACACCGCACTAGTGCGACGGAATAAACGTCGGGCCGACGATGCGCACCTTGCGCTTGCCCGGCTCTTCGCCGGCGGTTGCGGAAGGCGCGGGACTGGACGACGGAGCTGTCGCCGCAGCGGCGGCATTGGCGGCCGGCTTGATCGGCCGCCCGTTCGCGTCGCGCGGCTGCGACATCCGTTTGGCGCTTTCCGCGTTCACCACGATGTCGCCGCGCTGGATGGTATTGTCGCTCAGGCCTTTCAATGCGTCGTACCAGCTTTCGCCGGCCTTCCGGCAACTGCACGCCGGGTTGAGCTGTTTGCGATACTGGAACGCCGTCGGCAGCGCCGTGTACGGCTGGCCATTGAGCGAAACGGCCTGCTGCATGTCCTCGCCCGGGTTGTGATACGTGTAGAGCGACACCTCCGCCGCCGGGCACGTGCGCTGACAGGTCTGCTCGTCGATGCGGAAACGATCAGGCGTGGTCGCGAACGAGATCGGGTAGTAATAGCCGTCGCATGTGCGCACGCAGAGCGTGCGGAAGGTGTTGCCGCTCTGCGTTTGCCCGCCGTCAGGCCCGACGGCGGGGCCCGTGCCGGGCGGCGTCGTTCCGAACAGGCGGTCGAAGAAGCCGCCCTGCTGCGCGGAGAGCGCGGCGGAGCGATATTGCGGCCCGCAGCCCTGGTTGGCGAGTGCGATCAGCAGGGAGCGCCGCTGCTCCGCGCGCTCCATGGTGCCGCCCTGCAACTGCTGCAGCTGGTTTTGCATGCGCTCCAGGGCGTTGCGCATCTGGTCGATTTGCCGGTTGAGCGGCCCGCATTGCGCCGGCGGATTGGAGAAAATGGAGAAGAAGCCCGAGCGTTCGCAGCCCATCCGGCGGCCTTGCGCGACCAGCCGGTCGACCTCGTACTGCTGACGATTGACCGAGTCTTCGGCGCGCCGAATCTGATCGGCGCGCGCCGGATCGTCATTGCCGCGGTCGAGCGCGGCGAGTTGCGCTTCCATGCGCTGGCACGCCGGACCTGGCGGAGGCGTTTGCGCCAGCGCCGCCGCCGATATCAGAAAAATCGCGCCGGACGCGGCAATGATGGCAATTCGCGACACCATGGGCTCACTCTATCGCCAATTCCGCCTTTGCGCGAGGCTCGCCGGTTTCCCGGATCGTGTCAGGCGCAGGTTCCCCCGGGCGCGCCGCAATGTCCGTTGCGCCGGGGCGGCGACGACTGCGCCTTGCGCACGAAGCGCATTGCTGAGGCAAGAATGTGACACGCGCTGCGTTTCCGATGTCAGCGGCCTGATGGCCGTTATCAGGCTACCGGCCGAGCAGAAGCGCGGGCACGGATGGCAGGCGCCGTTACTCGGCGTCCGGCTGATTTTCCGGACGCGCTCTGTCGAAGGCGGGAATCTTCAGGCACGCCGCATCGGCAGCGACGATCTTGGGAAAGCGATCGAGCGGCACCTTCAGCCGGCGCGCGTTGAACACCTGCGGAACGAGAAAAGCGTCGGCAAGCGTCACCTGCGCGCCAAAGCAATAGGGCGCTGCATCGATCATCGTCTCGATGGCGTTGAAGCCCTCGATGACCCAGTGGTGATACCACGCATCGATGTCCGCCTGCTCGTGCTTGAGCTGACGCTTCAGGTACTGCAGCGACATGAGATTGTTGAGCGGATGAATGTCGCAGGCAACCGCTTGCGCGGCCGCGCGGACCTTCGCGCGCTGCACAGGATCAGCCGGCAGAAGCGGCGGACTGGGATGCGTCTCGTCGAGATATTCGATGATCGCCATCGACTGCGTGAGAATGTCCCCATTGTCGAGGACAAGCGCCGGCACGCGCATCGCCGCGTTTATCGCGCGGAATTCCGCGCTATGCTGCCGGCCGCCGTCTTTCGTCAGGTGGATCGCTTCCATCTCGTAGGGAAGTCCCTTGAGGTTGAGCGCGATGCGCACGCGGTAGGCGGCCGACGATCGAAAGTAGGTGTAGAGCTTCAAGGCACAGCTCCCGGCTTGTGGATTTGCCACGCAATCTATCGGGCAGGACGGCTATTGGCGAGTTCGGCAGCAGTTCGGGCCGAGCGCTCCGCCAATTCTCACGCGGGTGATCGAACGCGAGACCGTCCGTCGGGCTACTTGGCGTGCAAACGGCTCACGAACAAGAGTGCAACCAGAACCGCAGCGGCGTGGAAACCGAAGAGCTATTGTCCGGCCAAAGATAAAAAGGTAATCTGTGTATAGCTGCCCTTGAAGCGGGATGTGCCGTAATCGCCGTGGGGGAACGGGTAGCAATCGTGCCGTCGGCCGGCGAAGAATCTCATCGTTAATTTTCTTTCTCGCGTGCAGTCGCATGGGGACGTCGCGTAGGCGGCATCGCCGGCGCTGGCAATGATCGCGCAATTTCGAATGATGAACTGCAAAAGATGTCGCCTCTCGTACACAAGATTTACGACAACGTGCATATGACCCTGTGGTCATTTCTTATCGCGTTCGCTTTATGGTTCATTGTGGTCATGGTGCCTAATCTGCCAGAAATCAGGGCGCGAAATGAGAGAGTTCGCGTTCAAGAAATTGCTGCTGAGCATACCTTTTATTGTCGGAAATGGGGATTCCTGCCGCGGACGCGCGAGTATGATCAATGCATACTCGACCTTCAGGAGTTTCGGGCAAAAGTTGAAAATCGCATCGCCCAAGAACAAGGATTTTGATGGGCGAGTACAGGACGAGGTAGCTACAGGAATGTGGGCTTCGTTGCAGATATTCCAGCTGGCCGACCACTATCGCAAACGGCCAGAATTTCGATGCTCGTTTGTCTGGGACCGCTCCCGCGCCGGAATTAAACGTGGCGCAGAGAGATTTGTGTTTAAAATCGGGAGTATGGGTGCAAAGCGGCAAACCATGCCCTGTCACTTGCAAAAAAATCGGACTTGGGTTGGCAACAGGGGAAGAGAAACATCATGTCGATGCAACTGAGCAGATCATCGCATCCGATTTTGTCCTGCACTGATGGAATTGCTACTGGAATGAGCGACCTGCTGCTGCTCGTTACCCGGCTGCTTCTTGGCTGGGTGTTCTTCATTTTCGCTTGGAACGGCTCGCCGAATAGTGGCTATCTGACGGCGCTGGGGTTCTCTTCTCCCGAATTCTGGAGCATCGTTGCCCGTGTAATCGAATTTGCGGGCTCACTGTCACTCATCTTTGGGATCGGGGTGCGTTATGGTGCGCTGCTGCTCGTACTTTATTGTATCGTCGCGACGGCAGCTGCCCACCGCTATTGGCAATCGCCGGCGGCGCAAGTCTTGGCGCAGTTCACAAATTTTACGAAGAACCTCGCGATCATAGGCGGGCTGCTGGCGGTGTTCGTCAGCGGTGCCGGCCGGTTCAGCATCGACCGATCGCTAGCGGGCAAACCCTGAGCGATCGCGCTGAATATCTGGCTTGAACTGGAGGACGATCGTCTGCTCGCGGTATCAGCGTGAGCAGACGATAGCGATGAGGTCGCACTGATTGCCGCGGCAACCATTTGATCTCGCGGGTATCGCGCCGGTGACGTCGCCGCGGTCGACCTTCCGGAACGAAGCGGCTTGCGCGTATTCGCGCGCGTGGCAATAGGCGGCGGCGACCAGCTTGCCGCATTTCGCGCCCGTTGAAAGGCAGCGGTCGACGCCGTAGCCGTCCGCGTTGCTGGAGATGACGAACGTGTGCTGTTCCGCCGCGCGCGCTGCGGCGAGCGAGCCGATGAGGACGAGGAAGATCGCGGTGATGCTGACCAGGAGAGTACGCATAGAAACGCCTGTCGACTGAAAGTGCCGTCCGGCACCTTCGCCTAAAATGCGAAGCCAATCGTTAAAGGCTGTTTAACTGCTTTCGGCCCTCAGCCTGCCGTAACAATTTTCATGGGCCATGGCCTGTTCCGCAAAAGCGCGGAAAAATCTTCGGGTTTCATCGCTCTTGACGGGTGGGGCGCAAGCTGCGCATTCTCCGGCCCGATGAACGGCCTTAACCATATCTGCGGCATTTGCCGCGAGATTATTGGCTAGCGCACAAACGCTGGCGGCGGCCGTCTTTTCTCAGAGTTGAGCAAAATGGCGCCCGGCCAGCGGAGGCCGAGGGTGTCTTATGGAATTGCGGCTCTACGATACGCTGACGCGCGAGAAGCGGGTGTTCACGCCGATCGATCCCGCGCGCGTGCGCATGTATGTGTGCGGGCCGACCGTCTATGATTTCGCGCACATCGGCAATGCGCGGCCGGTGATCGTGTTCGACGTGCTGTTCCGGCTGCTGCGGCACCTCTACGGGGCGGACCATGTCACCTACGTGCGCAACGTCACCGACGTGGACGACAAGATCAACGCACGCGCGGCCGAGCGCGGCATCTCGATCCGCGAGCTGACGGACGAGACCTACCGGAATTTTTCGCAGGACGTTGCCGCGCTCGGGTGCCTGCCGCCGACGACCGAGCCGCGCGCGACCGAGCACATCGCGGAGATGAAAAGCCTCATCGAGCGGCTGGTGAAAGACGGCCACGCCTACGTCGCCGATGACAACATCCTTTTTCACGTCCCCTCGATGAAGGACTACGGCCGGCTGTCGCATCGCTCGCTCGACGAGATGATCGCCGGCGCGCGCGTCGAGGTCGCACCCTACAAGAAGGACCCGCAGGACTTCATCCTGTGGAAGCCCTCGAAGGAGGGTGAGCCGTCATGGCCGAGCCCGTGCGGGATCATGGCGCCGGGCCGGCCCGGGTGGCACATCGAATGCTCCGCCATGGCGTGGAAGCATCTCGGCGAAACATTCGACATCCACGGCGGCGGCATCGATCTTGTCTTTCCGCACCACGAGAACGAGATCGCGCAATCGCGCTGCGCCTTTCATAGGCCGGTGATGGCGAACACCTGGATGCACAACGGCTTTCTTCAGGTCGAAGGCGAGAAGATGTCGAAGAGCCTCGGCAACTTCGTGACCATCCGGGACCTGCTGAAGGATTGGCCGGGCGAAGCGATCCGCTTTGCGATGCTGCAGACGCACTACCGGCAGCCGATCAACTGGACGGTTTCCGGTTTGCGCGAGGCGCAGCGCGCTCTCGACAACTGGTATGCCATCACCGCGGACGCGGAGCCCGGCTATCTTTGCGCCGACGCGCTCGACGCCTTGGCCGACGATCTCAACACGCCGAAGGCCTTTGCCGCCTTGCACGAATTGCGCAGCGAAGCCGTGAAGGGCACGAAAGCCGCGGCGGCTTGCCTGAAAGCCAGCGCGCAGATGATCGGCTTGCTGCAACAGTCGGCGGCGGCCTGGGACTCGTTCCGTCCGGCCTCGGTCGCCATTGATGATGTGCAGATCAGGGCATCCATCGATGCGCGCAATGCGGCGCGCAAGGCGAAGGATTTCAAGGAAGCCGACCGCATCCGCGATGAGCTCGCAAAGATGGGCGTCGTGCTGAAGGATTCCAAGGACGGCACCACCTGGGAGATCGCGCGATGAGCGCGACCGCGCATCCGAAGCTCGCGATGCGGCCCTTGCTGCCGGCGGACGTGCCGTTTTTGGCCGCAATCTTCCGCGCCAGCATTGAGGAACTCACCGGCGACGACTACAGCGAGGCGCAGCAGGAAGCCTGGGCCGCCGCGGCGGACGATGAGAAGCAATTCGGCGCGAAACTCGCCAAGCAGCTGACGCTGATCGCGACGCTGAACGGCTCGCCGGTCGGCTTCATCGCGCTCGAAGCCCCCGACAGGATCGACATGCTCTATGTGCATCCCGCTGCGACCGGACAGGGCGTTGCCGCCATGCTTGCCGACGCGATCGAGAAGCTCGCCGCCTCACGCGGCGCCGCAAAGCTCAGCGCCGACGCCAGTGACAGCGCGCGCGGCTTTTTCGAGAAGCGCGGCTACACCGCGCAGCAGCGAAACACGGTCTCGCTGCGCGGCGAATGGCTCGCCAACACAACCATGCAGAAGCCGCTTGCAAAGGCGAAATCGCCATGACCAGACCCGACACGCCGTTCCCGCGCCACTGGCTTTACTACATCGTGCTCAAATACGCGGTGCTGGCGGCCGCCGTCGTCCTTGCGCTCTATGCCGCTTACCGGCTGCTGTGAGTCCGCCATGACCCGCGAACGCCTCTATCTGTTCGACACCACGCTGCGCGACGGCGCGCAGACCAACGGCGTCGACTTTACGCTCGCCGACAAGATCAAGATCGCCGGGATGCTTGCCGATCTCGGCATCGATTATGTCGAAGGCGGCTATCCGGGCGCCAATCCGACCGATACGGAATTTTTCGCGCAGAATCGAAAGCTGAACACGATCTTCACCGCCTTCGGCATGACGCGCCGGCCGGGCCGCTCGGCGTCGAACGATCCCGGCCTCGCCGCGCTGCTCGCGGCCAAAGCCGACGCCATCTGCTTCGTCGCCAAGTCCTGGGACTACCATGTGAAGGTGGCGCTCGAGACGACTGGCGAAGAGAACATCGCGTCGATCCGCGACAGCGTGCGCGCGGCGAAAGCGAAGGGCAGGGAAGTGCTGCTCGATTGCGAGCATTTCTTCGACGGCTACAAGGCCAATCCCGCCTACGCGCTCGCCTGCGCCAAAGCGGCGTACGATGAGGGCGCCCGCTGGGTCGTGTTATGCGATACCAATGGCGGCGCGCTGCCGCACGAGGTCCAGAAAATCGTCGCCGAGGTTTGCAAAAGCATTCCCGGCGATCACGTCGCCATCCACGCGCACAACGATACCGAGCAGGCGGTGGCGAATTCGCTCGCCGCCGTGCGCGCCGGTGCGCGGCAGATCCAGGGCACGCTCAACGGCCTGGGCGAGCGCTGCGGCAACGCTAATCTTGTGTCGATCATCCCGACATTGAAGCTCAAGCCGGAATTCGCCGGGCGCTTCGAGATCGGTGTTTCAGACGCGAAGATGAAAAATCTCGTGCACGTCTCGCACGCGCTCGACGAATTGCTCAATCGCGCGCCGGATCGCCACGCGCCCTATGTCGGCGAAAGCGCCTTCGTCACCAAGGCCGGCATTCACGCGTCCGCCATCGTGAAGGACCCGGCGACCTATGAGCACGTGGCACCGGAGAAGGTCGGCAACCGACGCCAGTTGCTGGTCTCCGATCAGGCCGGCAAGTCGAACGTGCTGGCCGAGCTCGAGCGCATCGGCATCAAGGCCGGCAAGGACGACCCGCGCGTGTCGCGGCTGCTCGAGATCGTGAAGGAGCGCGAGGCGATCGGCTATGCCTACGAGGCGGCGGATGCCTCGTTCGAGCTCCTGGCGCGGCGCACGCTCGGTACCGTGCCGAACTATTTCGACGTGACGCAGTTCGACGTGAATGTTGAGCAGCGCACGAACGCCAAGGGCCAGCGCGTGACCGTCACCATGGCGGTCGTGAAGGTCAAGGTCGGCGAGGAAAGCATGATCTCGGCCGCCGAGGGCAACGGTCCGGTGAACGCACTCGACGTCGCGCTGCGCAAGGACCTTGGCAAATATCAGAAGTATATCGCGGACCTGAAGCTCACCGACTATCGCGTGCGCATCCTCAACGGCGGCACGGAGGCGGTCACGCGCGTGCTGATCGAGAGCGAGGATGGGAGCGGCGAGCATTGGACGACGGTGGGTGTGTCATCCAACATCATCGACGCGTCGTTCCAGGCGCTGATGGATTCCATCGTCTACAAGCTGGTGAAGTCCGGCGCGCCGGCGTGATCTCGTCTCGTGTTGGTCAATTGGAGTTGAAGCGTCGCCTCACCGCTCATTCCCACGTAAGCGGGACTCCAGGGTGTTGGCTCTGGGTCTCCGCTTTCGCGGGGACGAGCGGCGATACACCTTAAAGGGTTTTGTTCTCCCTCCGCGCGCGTTCTTCACCTCTCCCATAGGGAGAGGTCGGATCGCCAACGGGCCCGCGCAAAGCGCGGCCCGATGACAGGCTCCGCGATCCGGGTGAGGTGTTACAGCCATTGAGAATCCGGATTCCTCTCACCCCAACGGGGAGAGGGAGCGCGCTGTGCCTGTTGCAACCTAAAACAGAAACACTCCAGCAGCCTGGCTAAAGCTGCCCGACGTGAGCCGCCTTCAGCTCCTTTTCGTCTTCCGGAAGCTTGTCGGCGGCGGCCTGCAATGTCGGCAGAATGTCTTCAACCCGGTCTGCGATCAGCAGATTGAATTGCAGCCCGTTGCGGATGAATTCGAGCTTCTTCATGTGCTCGAACAACGCGCGCAGCGGATCCCAAAATCCCTTGATGTTGGTGATCAGGATCGGCTTCCGGTGCCGCCCGAGCTGGGCCCAGGTCAGCTGCTCGACCAGCTCTTCCAGCGTGCCGACGCCGCCGGGCAGGGCGACGAACGCGTCGGCGAGCTCGAACATCTTGCGTTTGCGCTCGTGCAGGTCGCGCGTGACGATGAGCTTGTTGCCGTCGCGCATCGCGTGCTCGCGCTGAATGAGAAATTCCGGGATGACGCCGGTGACTTCACCGCCGTGCTCCAATGCCGATTTGGCGACCGCGCCCATGATGCCGGCCGAACCGCCGCCGAAGACGAGGCCGATCCGGTTTTCGGCAAGGATTTTGCCGAAGGCGCGGGCGGCCGTGACGAAAGCCGGATCGGTCCCCGGCCCCGACCCGCAATAGACGCAGATGCTTCTGATTTTGCCCATAGAACGGGATGTGCATATGCGATGCGGCAAGGTCAAGGCAAAAGCGCCAAATTTGCCTTTGAATTAGAGGGTTAAAGGCACGCGGGCAGGTGATTAGGCGGCGGAAAGCGCCTATATCAAAGGCCGCGACGGCGTCGGACTTCGCCCGTCCACGGACCCTTGATGACGGCCAACCACCACCACCGAAGCAGAGACGACAGCTCTCCCGTTTCCGCCGATCGCGGCGCGTTGCTGGCGACGCTCATCCACCTTTGGCCATACATCTGGCCGTCCGAGCGGCGCGACCTGAAATGGCGCGTGCTCGGCACGCTGGTGCTGCTGGTCGCCGCCAAGCTTGCAACGATCGCGGTCCCGTTCACCTTCAAATGGGCGACGGATGCGCTCGCCGGTCACGGCACGGCGCCGATTGCGCCGTCGGACTGGCTGGTGTGGGCGATCGCCGGCCCGGTTGCGATGACGATTGCCTATGGCGGCATGCGCATCCTGACGGCGGCGCTCACGCAGCTGCGCGACGGCCTGTTCGCGAAGGTCGCGATGTACGCCGTCCGGCGCGTGGCCTATCGCACCTTCGTGCACATGCACGAGCTGTCGCTGCGTTTTCATCTCGAGCGCAAGACCGGCGGCTTGACCCGCGTGCTCGAGCGTGGGCGCAACGCGATCGAGACCATCGTGCGTCTCGTCATCGTGCAGCTTGTGCCGACGATCGTGGAGTTCTCGCTGATCGTCGTCGTGCTGATCTGGCATTTCGACTGGCGCTATGTCGGCATTGTCGTCGCGACGGTCGCGCTTTACATGCTCTACACCTATCATGCCACCGAGTGGCGCATTGCCATCCGCCGCAAGATGAACGACAGCGACACCGACGCCAACGTGAAGGCGATCGACTCGCTTCTGAACTACGAGACCGTGAAGTATTTCAGCGCCGAGCAGCGCGAGGCCTCGCGCTACGACCGCTCGATGGCGCGCTACGAGGATGCGAGCGTTGAGGCCTATACCTCGCTCGCCGTGCTCAATGCCGGCCAGGCCGTCATCTTCACCATCGGGCTTGCCTCGGCGATGGTGCTGTGCGCCTTCGGCGTTCAGCGCGGCACCAATACGGTCGGCGACTTCGTACTGATCAACGCCATGATGATCCAGCTTTACCAGCCGCTGAATTTCATGGGCATGGTCTATCGCGAGATCAAGCAAGCGGTGACCGACATCGAGATCATGTTCGCGCTGCTTTCCCGCCGGCCGGAAGTCGTCGACAGGCCCGGCGCGCGGCCGCTGCGCGTCACCCACGGCACTATCCGTTTCGAGAACGTCGCGTTCGCCTACGAGCCGGACCGGCCGATCCTGAAAAATCTCAGCTTCGAGGTGCCGGCCGGCAAGACCGTTGCGGTGGTTGGCCCGTCCGGCGCCGGCAAGTCGACGCTGTCGCGCCTGATCTATCGTTTTTATGATGTGTCCGGCGGCCGCATCCTGATCGACGGCCAGGACATCAGCGCGGTGACGCAGAAATCGCTGCGCGAGGCGATCGGCATGGTGCCGCAGGACACCGTGCTGTTCAACGACACCATTCGCTACAACATCCGCTACGGCCGCTGGGAGGCAACCGACGCGGACGTGGAGGAAGCGGCGCGGCTGGCGCAGATCGACAGCTTCATCCGCCTGTCGCCGAAAGGCTACGAGACGGAGGTGGGCGAGCGGGGCCTGAAGCTTTCCGGCGGCGAGAAGCAGCGTGTCGCCATCGCGCGCACGATCCTGAAGGGGCCGCCGATCCTTCTGCTGGACGAGGCGACCTCGGCGCTCGACAGCCACACCGAAAAGGAAATCCAGGACGCGCTCGAGCGCGTCTCGGCAAACCGCACGACGCTCGTCATCGCGCACCGGCTGTCCACCATCGTCGGCGCCGACGAGATCATCGTCCTCGACCAGGGCGAGATCGTCGAGCGCGGCACGCATTACGGCTTGCTCGCCCGCAACGGGCTTTACGCCAGCATGTGGAATCGCCAGCGCGAGGCGGAGGAGGCGCGCGAGAAGCTCGCGCGCGCCGGCGAGGACGAAGGCGCGCCCAACCGCAATCCGCCGCCGGTCGAGGACGACATCCCGGCCGCCGCTCCCGTGCCGCTGCCGTTGCAGGCCGATGCCGCGGAGTGAGCCGGTGGGGCAGGGATTGTCTTTTGGCAGCGCGCCTGGGCACTCTCCTCGGCCAGAAGGGGAGAGGCGGCGCGAGTCGCTACGCTAAGAAACAATGTCCATCGTCAACTCCGTCCGCTCGCAACTGGTGCCGATCACGCCCGAGGGCTATCCGTTCATCGGCGCCTTCGCGCTCGTGAGCCTGATCCTGTTCTGGCTGTGGTCTCCGCTAGGCTGGCTCGGCACGATTGCCACGGCGTGGTGCGCCTATTTCTTCCGCGACCCGCCGCGGGTGACGCCGGTCGCCGAAGGGCTGGTGGTTTCGCCCGCCGATGGCCGCGTCAGCCAGATCACCGCCGTATCGCCGCCGCGCGAGCTCGGGCTCGGCGAGACGCCGATGCTGCGCGTTTCCATTTTCATGAGCGTGTTCGACTGCCACGTGAACCGCAGCCCGGTCGCCGGCCGCATCGAGCGCATCGTCTATCAGTCGGGAAAATTCATCAGCGCCGATCTCGACAAGGCGAGCGCCGACAACGAGCGCAATTCGCTCATCATCGCGACCGCGACGGCGCGCATCGCGGTCGTGCAGATCGCCGGTCTCGTCGCGCGCCGCATCGTCGGCTTCGCGCGCGAGGGACAGGAGCTGGCGGCCGGCGAGCGCTTCGGCATGATCCGCTTCGGCTCGCGGCTCGACGTTTATCTGCCGCAAGGCACCGTCATTCTGGTTGCGGTCGGACAAACCGCGCTTGCAGGCGAAACAGTGCTTGCCGATCTGAACGGTTCCGAGAAGGCGCGTGCATTCCGCCTCGGTTAACGAGGCTTTGGCGCCGGCTCATGCGGCGTTAACGACCGCCGCCGATTTGCCCTTCGCGCCGTGGCGGGCGGGCGGACGCAAGCGTATATTTGCCGCTATGGTTTTCCCACCTTTCGACCCGACTGGCCCTTCGGAGAAGCGGCGCCGTTTCCGGCCAATCCCGGTTCGGACGCTGTTGCCGAACCTCATTACATTGCTCGCGCTCTGCGCGGGGCTCACCGCGATCCGTCTCTCCGTCGAAGGCAATCTCGAACTGGCGCTGGCGGCGATCGTTTTCGCCGCGCTGCTCGACGGCATCGATGGGCGGATTGCGCGCCTGCTCAAGGGCACCTCGAAATTCGGGGCCGAACTCGACAGCCTCGCCGACTTCGTCAACTTCGGCGTGACGCCGGCACTGGTGCTCTATTTCTGGGGCCTGCATGACCTGAAGTCGGCGGGCTGGATCGCGGCGCTGGTGTTCGCGATCTGCGCGGGCTTAAGGCTCGCGCGTTTCAACGTGATGATCGACGATCCCAATCGCCCGCCCTGGGCGGCGAATTTCTTCACCGGCATTCCGGCGCCGGCGGGCGCCATCACGGTGCTGCTGCCGATCTATCTTTCGTTTCTGGGCGCGCCGCACGGCATCATCGTCGTGTGGATTACGCTGGTTTACACGCTGCTCATCGCCATGCTGATGGTGTCGCGCCTGCCGGTGTTTTCCGGCAAGCGCGTCGGCAAGCGCGTGCCGCCGGAAATGGTGCTGCCCGTTTTTGTCCTGGTGGTTTTGTTTTTCGCGCTGCTGATCAGCTACCCCTGGGTCGTGCTGACCATCGGTACGCTCGCTTACCTCGTCTGCCTGCCGCTTGGCTGGCTGTCATACCGCGAGCACGCGCGCAGAGCGGCCGTGGCGGAGGCGGCCTCGGAAGCCGCGAACGCGGCGCAAGGTTTTGCGCCGCCGCCGGCTGACAGCGACGACGACCGGCCGGCGCGGCTGAATTGATCGTGGCTGAACTGATCGTAAACGAGCGATCGTCAGTGCGTGCCCAGCGGATAGCCGGGCATGAGTTCATAGGGATGCTTCCAGCCGGGTAGTGCCTTGATCCGCTCCGACCAAGCGGCTATTGCCGGATGCTCCCTGGCTACATCGAAGCCGAATTCGTCGGCCGGATAATACAGGTAGCCGGCGAGCGAAATGTCCGCGATGGTCGGCCGGTCGCCCAGCAGAAATTTGCGCGACGACAGGCGCTTGTCGACGATTGCCAAATTGCCGTCGATGCGGCCTTTGAGGAAGGAAAGCACCGCCGGGTCGCTTTTCTGCTTCGCAAGCGTGCGCAAGAAGCGGAACGGGCCGAGGAAGCCGTTGACCTTCTGATTGTCGAAGATAATCCAACGCAGTGCCTCGAGTTCTTCGTCCTCTCCTTGCGGTTTGAACTTGCCCGAGCGGTTGGCCAGATAGGTCAGAATTACCCCGGATTGGGTCAGCTTTTTATCGCCGTGGACGAGCACCGGCGCTTCGCCCATTTCATTGATTTCCTCGCGGTACTCCGGCTTGCGCTGCACCATCTCGCCGAAGAAATCGAACCAGATCGGCTTCCAGTCTGCACCGATCAGGTTGAGCATCAGGGCGGCCCGGTAGCAATTGCCGGATTGGGCAAAGCAATAAAGTTGATATTCAGCCATGGTGTTCTGCCAATTTGTTCGAGGATGAATTCAGCGGCTGAGCGTCACCGGCGCGCCGGTCACCGACGTGCCTCGAAATTGTCCGTCTGCAAAAACGAGATTCGCGAGCGGCTCGTCCCTGTGGTCCTTGATGACGAGATTGCCGTTTTCGAGCGCCCAGTGCCGGCTGGTGAAGAAATCGCCGGGACAGCCGCCTTCGGGCGCGATCGTGCCCTGCGTCGCCCCAGCCGCTCCGCCAAAACGCAATCCGCAAGGTCTGATACCGGGCTCGGCCAGCATCCAGCGGCCGGCCATGGTTATTTTCGGGGTAGGCGGCGCAGCCGGCGCGCGGTTGCCAAAAAGCGAAGCCTGCTCACCGGCGCAGCCGGCAAGCACAAGCAAAGCAAGCGCAGCGGCGGCGATCCGACAGCGTGTCATCGTCCCCGCGCGCTTACTTCATGGTGGGAATGACGAACTCGGCGCCTTCCTTGGTGCCGGACGGCCAGCGCGATGTCACGGTCTTGGTCTTGGTGTAGAAGCGGATCGAGTCGGGACCGTGCTGGTTGAGATCGCCGAACCCGGAGCGCTTCCAGCCGCCGAAGGTATGGTACGAGAGCGGCACCGGGATTGCGAAATTCACGCCGACCATTCCGACGTTCACGCGGGTCGCAAAGTCGCGCGCCGTGTCGCCGTCGCGGGTGAAGATCGCCACGCCGTTGCCGTACTCGTGCTCGGACGGCAGGCGAACCGCCTCTTCGTAATCCTTTGCGCGAACGACCGAAAGCACAGGCCCGAAAATCTCTTCCTTGTAGATCTTCATGTTCGGCTTCACGTGATCGAACAGGCAGCCGCCGATGAAATTGCCGTTTTCGTAACCCTGCAATTTGAAGTTACGGCCGTCGACGACAAGTTCTGCGCCTTCCTTAACGCCGGTATCGATGTAGTCCCTTACTTTGTTGAGCAGCGCACGCGTCACCATCGGGCCGTAGTCGGCCTGCGTGTCGGTCGACGGCCCGATCCTCAAGCCTTCGATGCGCGGAATGAGCTTCTTGACCAGAATATCGGCCGTCTTTTCGCCGACCGGCACCGCGACCGACACCGCCATGCAGCGCTCGCCGGCCGAGCCGTAGCCTGCGCCGATCAGCGCGTCGACCGCCTGATCCATGTCGGCATCCGGCATGACGACCATGTGGTTCTTGGCGCCGCCGAAGCATTGCACGCGTTTGCCGTGAGCGGCCGCGGTTGCGTAGATGTAGTGAGCGATGTCGGAGGAGCCGACAAAGCCGACCGCCTTGATGCGTGGATCGGTGAGCAGCGTGTCGACGGCCTCCTTGTCGCCGTTGACGACGTTGAGGATGCCTTCGGGCAGGCCGGCCTTGATAAAGAGCTCGGCCAGCCGCATCGGCACGCTCGGATCGCGCTCGGAAGGCTTGAGAATGAACGCGTTTCCGCAGGCGATCGCCGGCGCGCATTTCCACAGCGGGATCATCGCGGGGAAATTGAACGGTGTAATGCCGGCGACGACGCCGAGCGGCTGACGCAGCGAGTAGAGGTCCGTTCCGGTGCCGGCGCTCTCGCTGTATTCGCCTTTCATCAAATGCGGGATGCCGCAGGCGAATTCGACCACCTCGAGCCCGCGCTGAATGTCGCCCTTGGAGTCGGCGAAGGTTTTGCCGTGTTCGGAAGACAATAAGCGCGCGAGCTCGTCGGATTCCTGTTGGACGAGATCAAGAAACTTGAACATCACGCGCGCGCGGCGCTGCGGGTTGGTGGCGGCCCAGCCCGGCTGCGCAGCCTCGGCGTTGGCGATGGCCTTTTCGACCTCTGATTTGGCCGCGAGCGCGACCCTGGCCTGCACCTCTCCGGTATTGGGATTGAATACGTCACCAAAGCGCCCGGAGGACCCCTTCACCTCTTTGCCGCCGATGAAATGGCCGATCTCACGCATCATGTGTCCTCCGATTGCAGCGATGTTTTTCAAGGTAAAACGGGACTGGGGGCCCGTTTATTGATTTTTGCAGCTTTTCGCCCGTGGGTCACGGGGGCTGGAAAGTTCTATGGCGCGGTTTTTTCTTCACGATCGGTTAGCCTTTACCGCCTCTTAACAGCGCCAGTCTAGGGTCGAGGAGGTCGGCCGCAAGATGAAGCGCCGGCTGCGCAGGGCGTCGTCCGGGGTACTTCATGGATATTGCGACTGGTCTGGGTCTGTTTTGCGGCATCGGCGTTGTCAGCCTCGTCATCCTGATGGGCGGCGATCTCGGCATGTTCGTCAGCGAACATGCCTTCATCGTCATTTTCGGCGGCTCCTTTGCGGCAACCTTGATCCGATTTCCGCTTTCCTCGATCTTTCACGGCCTTCCGCTCGGCGCGAAATTCGCCTTCACCATGCGGCGCATGTCCCAGCGCGAACTGGTCGATGAAATCGCGGGGCTTGCCGAGATCGCGCGCAAATCGGGGCCAATGGGGCTGGAAAAGGTCGAGATCGAGGACCCGTATCTCGCCAAGGGCGTTCGCTTCGTCGCCGACGGCTACGACGGCACATTCATTCGCGACAATCTCGAACGTGATCGCGACAACTTCCTGACGCACCTCGACGAAGGGCAGAAGATCTACCGCGCAGTCGGCGATTGCGCGCCGGCTTTCGGCATGATCGGCACACTGATCGGCATGGTCCAGATGTTCGCCAACATGACCGACCCGTCCAAGCTCGGACCCTACATGGCGGGCGCCTTGCTCGCCACGTTTTACGGCGCCGCGCTCGCGAACATCTTCTGCTTGCCCATTGCGGACAAACTGCATCTCAAGCTTGTGGACGAGGAGATCAACCGGACGCTGATCATCGACGGCATCCTGATGATCCGCGAGGCAAAGAGCCCGACGCTGGTGCGCGAGATGCTGCTCGCCTACCTGCCGGAAAAGCACCGGCACAGCGACGAAGAGAAGGAAGAAGCGGAGCCGGCGGCCGCGCCCGCTTGAGGATCGCGTAGCGGGAGTAGCCTTCAATGGCCAGACGCAAGGAAGCGGCTCACGGCGGTCACGGCTGGTTCGTGACCTTTGCCGACCTGATGGGCCTGCTCGTCAGCTTCTTCGTGATGCTGGTGGCCTTCTCGACGCAGGACCAGCAAAAGCTGCAGGTCGTCGCGGGCTCGATGCGGGAAGCATTCGGCGTGCAGGATCGCGTGCGCTATTCGGGCATCATCGAAGTGCTCGGATTGCCGACGCGTCCGAAGCTGAAGAACGCCGCCAATATTCCGCCGGAGGAAGCCTCCGCAACGCCTTCACCCGACGAGAAAGATCACAATCGGACCTACGGCGCGCGCATCAAGGCGGACAGCAAATTCGCGCTGGCCGCGGCGTCGTTACGGCAAGCCTTGCAGCAAATGCCGGAAATCGCGGAATTGTCGAAACATATCATGGTCGAAGAAAGCAAACAGGGACTCAACATCGAGCTGGTGGATCAGGACGGACGGTCGATGTTCGGCGAAGGTTCGAAAGAGCCCAACGAGCGCGCCCGCAAGATCATTCAGAGGATTGCGCCGGCCTTGAAGGCGATGCCGTACCGTATTTCGATCGTCGGCCACACGTCGTCGCTTACCGTTCCGCCCAAGCCCGGCTATGGGCCGTGGGAATTGTCCGCCGATCGCGCCAACGCGGTCCGTGAGATTCTTGCCGCGGAAGGGGTGCCGTCCGGCCATTTCTACATGGTGGCCGGCAAAGCCGACACGGAGCCGCTGTTCCCCGATGATCCGGCGATGGCGCCGAATCGCCGCGTGACGATTACCTTGATGCGCGAGGAACCGCCGCTGCCGGCGGGATTTAAGCCTTAAACCGGGCCTTCCGCGGCGCAGCTGGTCCGAATTTGGCGCATAATGTGCGGTATTTTCTCTGTCGCGCCGATGATATAAGCCCGGCCCATCCCATGCTCTGGTGCGAACCTTAACACCTCAATGACCGACGGCGCGAACGGAACGGCGGCACCGGCCGAAGTCGCTGTCGAGCAGCGGCAACAGCCTCCGAGCCTCCTGGCGCTGGCGCTAGGCAGTGTCGGCGTTGTCTACGGTGACATCGGAACCAGCCCGCTTTACGCCTTCCGCGAGGCGGCCCGCGCCACCACCGGCGACGGCATCGTCACCCGCGATACCGTGCTGGGCGTGCTCTCGCTCATTCTCTGGGCGCTGATCATCACGGTGACGGTCAAATACGTGCTGATCTTGTTGCGGGCCGACAACAAGGGCGAGGGTGGCACGCTCTCGCTGACCGCGCTTGCGAGCCGCGCACTGGGACGGCGCACGGCCTTTGTCTTCATTGTCGGGGTCATTGGCGCGTCGATGTTTCTCGGCGATTCCGTGATTACGCCGGCGATTTCGGTCTTGTCCGCGGTCGAGGGCCTCAAGCTCGCGACCCCCGCATTCAGCGACTACGTCGCGCCGATCGCGGTGATCATTCTCGTCGCCTTGTTCGCCGCGCAAAGCCGCGGAACGGCGCGCGTCGCTGCGCTGTTCGGGCCGATCATGGTGATCTGGTTCCTCTCCATCGCGGTTGCCGGCGTGCTTCACATTCATGACGATCCGCATGTGCTGGTCGCGATCAATCCGCTTTATGGCATTCTGTTTCTTTATCATCACGGCGAAATCGGCCTGGTGACGCTCGGCGCGGTGTTTCTGTGCGTCACCGGCGGCGAGGCGCTCTATGCAGACCTCGGCCATTTCGGCCGCAAGCCGATCCAGGTCGCGTGGCTTTGCCTGGTGCTGCCCTCGCTGCTGCTGAACTATTTCGGGCAGGGCGCCTGCGTTCTCGCCGACCCCGCGGCAATCGAGAATCCGTTCTATCGGCTGGTGCCGGACGCGCTTCTTTTGCCGATGATTGTACTGGCGACCGTGGCGACGGTCATCGCGAGCCAGGCCGTCATCACCGGCGCCTATTCGCTGGTCCATCAGGCGATCCGCCTCGGGATGTTGCCGCGGCTGACCATTCTTCACACCTCCGCCTCGCACGTCGGGCAAATCTATATTCCGCGTGTCACGGTCTCGTTGCTGATCGGGGTCCTGCTTTTGGTCGGCTTGTTCCGCACCTCGAGCGCGCTCGCGTCGGCCTACGGCATCGCGGTCGCAACCACGATGGTGGTCGACGGCTTGCTGACGTTCATCGTCATCTGGAAGCTCTGGCGCTGGAAGCTGTGGCAGACGGCGCTGCTCATGGCGCCACTTGTGGTCGTGGACGTCACGTTTTTCTCGGCCAATTTCCTCAAGCTGTTCGAAGGCGCCTGGGCGCCAATCCTCTTCGGCGGCTCGATGGTGCTGATGATCCTGACCTGGCGGCGCGGCATGCGCATCCTGTTCGACAAGACGCGCCGCACCGAAGTGCCGCTCGACACCTTGTTTCGCAATCTCGAGAAAAAGCCGCCGCACATTGTCCCCGGCACGGCCGTGTTCCTGACCAGCGATCCCGAGTTCACGCCGACGGCGCTGTTGCACAATCTCAAGCACAACAAGGTGCTGCACGAACACAACGTGATCCTCACCATCGTCACCGCGGATACCCCGCGCGTCGGCGAGGATGAAAGGGTGCACATCACGCCGCTGTCGAAACACTTCAGCCGCGTGGCGCTCAAATTCGGCTACATGGAGCCGCCGAATGTGCCGAAGGCGCTGGCCATCGCCCGCAAGCACGGGTGGAGTTTCGACATCATGTCGACCTCGTTCTTCCTGTCGCGGCGGGCACTCAAGCCGGCGGTGAAATCCGGCATGCCGCGCTGGCAGGATCGGCTGTTTATCGCGCTCGCCCGTTCGGCCAGCGACGCCACGGATTTCTTCCAGATACCTACCGGGCGCGTTGTCGAGGTCGGCACACAGGTTACGGTTTGAGTTTATAATTTGCAGCTAAGTAGCTGTTATAATTGTCTTTTAATCTGCTCTTCACTGCGTTCCGCGCGCCGCAGCCCTGCACAGTTGCTGGGGCTTTAGTCCGGGCCTTGGTGTTATAAGGCCGGCCCTTGCTTATGTTGCGCCGCAACAATCAGGCAAACAGATCAGGCACCTTCGATGAGCGAAAGCATTGCCTCGCCCCGCGCGGGCGCGATTGCGCACGGTCTTGAGGCGGGACATCCGAGGGCGGGTTTCCTTGCGCTGACCATCGGCTGCATCGGGGTAGTCTACGGCGATATCGGCACAAGCCCGCTCTACGCCTTCCGTGAATCCGTTCTCGCCGCGGCCGGTCCGGACAAGCAGATCGAACAAGCGGCGGTGCTCGGCATTCTGTCGCTCATCATCTGGTCTCTTCTTGTCGTCGTCACCGCCAAGTACGTGTTGATCCTGCTGCGCGCCGACAACAAGGGCGAGGGCGGCACGCTTGCGCTGATGGCATTGGCGCATCGCGCCATTGGCCGGCACGGCGGCGGAATCATCCTTCTCGGCATCGTCAGCGGCGCGTTGTTTTACGGCGACGCGATCATCACGCCGGCGCTTTCCGTTCTCTCGGCCGTTGAAGGTCTCAAAGTCGAGACCCCTGCGTTCGATCAATACGTCGTTCCATTGACCGTCGTTATTCTGGCGGCGCTCTTCTCGATCCAGTCGCGCGGCACGGGAAAGGTCGCCGCGTTTTTCGGGCCCGTCATGCTTGTGTGGTTTGCTGCGATCGCGGCCGCGGGCTTGTGGCATGTCGGGCGGAACCCCGCGGTGATCTGGTCCTGCAATCCGATGTACGGAATTGCCTTCCTTGCCCATCACGGCGTCATCGGCCTGTTTACGCTCGGCGCCGTTTTCCTGGTGGTCACGGGCTCCGAGGCGCTCTACGCGGACCTCGGTCACTTCGGCCGCGAGCCCATCAAGACGGCATGGCTGTTCGTGGCGTTGCCCGCGCTTGTTCTGAACTATCTCGGGCAGGGTGCCTTGGTGCTCGCCAATCCCAAGGCGGTGGAAAATCCGTTTTTCCTTCTTTATCCGAAGTGGGCGCTGCTGCCGATGGTCGTGCTCGCGACGGTCGCGACCGTGATTGCGAGCCAGGCCGTCATCACCGGCGCGTACTCGCTCACGCGGCAGGCGATCCAGCTCGGCCTCCTGCCGCGGTTCGAAATTCGCCATACGTCGGAAGCGCTGTTCGGCCAAATCTTCATGCCGCGGGTGAACGCGCTTTTGCTCGTCGGGGTTCTGCTGCTGGTCGCGCTCTTCCGCTCATCCGGCGCGCTGGCGTCGGCCTATGGAATTGCGGTCACCGGGACGATGGTGGTGACCGCGATGATGGCCTTCGTGGTCATCTGGCGCGTGTGGCACTGGCCGCTTGTCGGCGCGGCCGCGCTTATCGCGCCGTTCCTGTTTGTTGATTTCACTTTCCTGTCCGCGAACCTGCTCAAGGTCATCGAAGGCGGCTGGGTGCCGCTGGTACTCGGCGCGCTGGTGATGCTGGTGATGTACACATGGCGTCGCGGCAGCAGGCTGCTCTATCAGAAGACTAGGCGGCTTGAGACGCCGCTGGAATCGCTGATTGCCAGTCTTGAAAGGAAGCCGCCGCAGCGCGTCCCCGGCACAGCGGTATTTCTCACCAGCGATCCGCATAGCGCGCCGACCGCGCTGCTGCACAGCCTCAAGCACTACAAGGTGCTGCACGAGAAGAACGTCATTCTCACCATCGAGACCGCCGACATGCCGCGGGTGGACATCGCCGAGCGCGTGCGGATCGAGCCGATCGGCAAGACATTTTCCCGAGTTGTGCTTCGCTTCGGCTTCATGGAGACGCCGAACGTGCCGCGGGCGCTCGCGATCGCCCGCAAGTACGGCTGGCAATTCGACATCATGTCCACGTCGTTCTTCCTGTCGCGCCGGGCGCTCAAGCCCGCCGCACAGTCCGGCATGCCGCGCTGGCAGGACCGCCTGTTCATCGCGCTGACGCGTGCCGCCAATGACGCGACCGACTACTTCCAGATTCCGACCGGCCGCGTCGTCGAGGTCGGCACGCAGGTGACGATCTGAGCCACACGGCCGCCAAATAATGCTGTGCGGGAAGCCCCATTTCCGGCTAAGAACGGGCATCCGGGAATGGAGTTCAAGTCATGGCCGAAGGCATGGAACGTGCCGACGAAGTGCGCAATTTGACGCCGGAGGAGGTCGCGCGCGGCATCACCGAAGGCCGCATGATCCTTGTGGACGTGCGCGAGCCGAATGAGACCTGTATCGAGTGCTATCCGGAGGCCGTCATCGTGCCTCTGTCGGCGTTCGATCCCGCGCAAATTCCCGACCCGGCCGGCAAGCAGGTCGTGTTTGCCTGCCGCTCCGGCCGCCGCTCGGTGACGGCATCGCTGGCTGCGCAGGACCGCGGCTATCCCTACAACTGTCACCTCGCCGGCGGCATCATTGCGTGGAAGGCGGCGGGGCTGCCGACCCGCAACGGAAGCTAGCCGGCTCGGCACCGGTGGCCATCATGGGTTTGCGTGCGCGGCTTTTTTGCCTGGCAATCGTTTGCGCCGCAGGCGCCGCCACGATGCTGGCGGCCGCTGCGCAATCGGCATCCGGGCGCGTCGTCAACGTCTATAACTGGTCCGACTATATCGACTCTGGTGTGCTTGCCGAATTCACCAAGGAAACCGGCATCAGGGTTCAATACGACACATTCGATTCCAACGACACGCTCGAAACAAAGCTGCTCGCCGGCAAGTCGGGCTACGACGTCGTGGTGCCGACCGCGTATTTTCTCGAGCGGCAGATCAAGGCGGGCGTCTTCCGCAAGCTCGACAAAAGAAAACTGCCAAACCTGGTGAACGTCTGGCCGGAAATCGCGCGGCGTCTGGCATTCTACGATCCCGGCAACCAGTACGGCGTCAACTACATGTGGGGAACGACGGGCATCGGCTACAATGTGAAGGCGGCGCGCGAGCGGCTTGGGCCGGATGCCAGAATCGATAGTTGGGATGTCGTGTTCAAGCCGGAGATGATCGCCAGGTTCAAGGACTGCGGCGTGTACATGCTCGATTCCTCCGACGACATCATGCCGGCGGCACTCCGCCAGCTCGGGCTCGATCCGAATTCGACCAGGCCGGACGAGCTTCAGAAGGCCGCCGAGCTGCTGATGAAGATCAGACCTTACGTGCGCAAATTCCATTCCTCGGAATATCTCAACGCGCTGGCAAGCGGCGAAATCTGCCTCGCCGTCGGCTGGTCCGGCGACATCAAGCAGGCGGAGAAGCGGGCGGAGGAAGCGGGAAGCGGCGTCGATATCCGCTACGTCATTCCGAAAGAGGGGGCGCAGATGTGGTTCGACAATCTTGCGATCCCCAACGATGCGCCGCATGTCGAGGAGGCGCACGCCTTCATCAATTTTCTGCTCAAGCCCGAGGTCGCGGCAAGGAACAGCAGCAGGATCGCCTACGCCAACGGCAATTTTGCGAGTCAGAAATACATCGCGAAAGAAGTGCTCGACGACCCCGGCATTTATCCCGACGCGGCGTTGATGGAAAAACTCTACACGATCAATGCGCGCGACGCGCGGACGCAGCGCGTCATCAACCGGCTCTGGACGCGAATCAAGACCGGCCGCTGAAATGGCGGCTTTAGTCCCGCCAGCGGCGGTGCTGCCAGAGCCACTGCTCCGGATGCTCGCGGACCCACCCCTCGATGATCGCCATCACGATCTGCATCGTGCCTGTGACGTCGATTTTTCCGCTTGCGTCGCGCGCGGGCGTGATCGCGTCCGTCAGCTCGGCGCGGAAGCGATTGCCGGGGAGGCGAACGATGCGGGTGCCGTGGATCGGGCAGTCGAAATGGCGCGCAAGCCGTCCCAGCAGCGGATTGGCGCTGGTGCGGCGGCCGAAGAACGTCACGTCCACGCCGCGGCCGTAATACTGATCGACCAGCATGCCGACGTGGGCGCCGCGCTCGAGCGCCTCGGCGATTTTCACCGGCGCATCGAGGCTGGTCGCGATCAGCGTGCCCATGATTGCGCTGCGCGTCTCGGTGACCCAATGATTGAGCGAGGCGATATTGGGGCGGCGGTAGAGCACGGCGCTATCAAGCCCATAGGTCGCCGCGCAGACGGCCGGCAGCTCCCAGTTGGCAAGGTGCGCCGCGAACACGAGCGCCGGCTTGCCGTCGTTCAGCAGCGTTCTGAAGCGTTCGATATCGGCGGATGCGAGCTGAATGCGGCCGTCCGGTTTCGGCGCGGCCGGGTCGTAGTCCCAGATGCGGTCGAGGTGGGCGAACTCGGCGCCGATGCGGCCGAGATTGTCCCAGGTGCCGCGCAGGATTTTTTCGATTTCGGCGGGCGGCTTTCCGGGAAACGCAGCCGCGAGGTTTGCGCGCGCCACCCGATGCTCCGGCAGAAGCGGGCCGACGGTGCGCATGAACCATGCTGCGACGTTCGCCATCGTGTCCGGATCGACGAGCCGCATCAGCCTGAGCAGCCCGATCACCGCCGTTCCGATGACGGCATTGCCGGCGCGTTTGCCGCTGCGGCGCAGGTGCCGGAGCGCCCGCCTTGTCGCACTTTCCATCGATCGCAGCCGAATTCAGAAATGAACGATCACTTTGCCGAAGACCTGACGGCTTTCAAGCCGCGCCAGCCCGCGCTCGAAATCCGTGAGCGCCACCTCGGTGTCGATTGCCGGCGTTATTCCCTTGGCCATCTTGTCGAGGCTGTCGCGGATGTTGCGCATCGAGGCGCCGAAGGAGCCGAAGATCTTGTATTGCTGCTGGAAGAGCTGCATCAGGTTGATGGTGACGGTCGGCCCCGCCGTCGAGCCGCAGGTGACGAGGCGTCCGCCGCGCTTGAGGCAGAACAGCGACGCGTTGAACCCTTCGCCGCCGACGTGCTCGAAGACGACGTCGACGCCCTTCTTCTTGGTCAGCTTGCGCACCGCGCCTTCGAAGCGCTCGGTCTTGTAGTTGATGACGTGATCGGCGCCGAGCGCCTTGGCCTTCTCCGCCTTTGCGTCGTCACCGACCGTCGTGATGACCGTGCAGCCGATGGCCTTCGCCATTTTGATTGCGGCGCTGCCGATGCCGGAGCCTGCCGCGTGTACGAGGATGGTCTCACCCGGCTGCAGCTTCGCGTTGTCGAACAGCATGTGCTCGACAGTCGCAAAGCCTATTGGCGCGCACGCCGCGTTGCGCAGGCTCACGCCCTCGGGAACCGGCACGACCAGCCGCGCCGGCATGTTGAGAAGATCGCGGGCGAATCCGTCCACGTGGAATCCCATGATGCCGGCGACGTTTTCGCAGAGATTGTCGCGGCCCTCCCGGCAGGCGGCGCAGGTGCCGCAGGTAAGCCCGCCATACATCACCACGCGATTGCCGATCTGGAGGTTGGCCACGTCCGCGCCAGTCGCGACGATCTCGCCGGATGCCTCGGCGCCGACCACCAGCGGCAGCTTGCGTTTGACGAACGCCATGCCGCGATAGCCCCAGACGTCAAGGTGATTGAGCGCAACCGCCTTGACCTGAATACGGACCTCGCCGGTACCCGGTGGCGGCGGCTCGGGCACTTCGGCCAACTCGAGCTTGCGGTCGCCGACCAGAGTCAGTGCGCGCATAGGGGAGGGCGTCACGCCGGCTCAAGGCTCATGACGAGCGACACGTTCTGGCCACCGAAGCCGAACGAATTGGAGATCGCATGCCGCATGCGCGCGTCGCGTGCCTTGTTCGGCACGACGTCGAGCGGGATCGCCGGGTCCGGAATGTCGTAGTTGATGGTAGGCGGAATGCGCTGATGGGCGAGCGTCAGCAGGGTGAACACCGCCTCGATCGCGCCGGCGGCCGAGAGCGTATGGCCGATCATCGATTTGTTGGAGGAGATCGGCACATTCTTGATGCGCTCGCCGAACACGGTGGAGACGCCGAGGTGCTCCATCTTGTCGTTTTCCGGCGTGCCGGTGCCGTGCGCGTTGACGTAGTCGACTTCGTCGGGCTCGATGCCGGCGTCCTTCAGGGCGTTGGCGATGCAGCCGATGATCGGCTTGCCGTTCGGGCTCGAGCGGGTGCGGTGGAAGGAGTCGGCCATCTCGCCGCAGCCCTCCAGCACGCCGAGGATCGTGGCGCCGCGCGCCTTGGCGGTGTCGTAGTTCTCCAGGACGAGGGCGCCAGCGCCTTCCGCCATGACAAAGCCGTCGCGGTTCTTCGCGAACGGCCTTGCGGCGCCCTGCGGGGAATCGTTGTGCGTCGACAGCGCGGACAAAAGCGAAAAGCGTATGAGCGACTCCGGATTGACCGAGCCGTCCGCGCCGACGCAAAGCGCGGCATCGGTTTCGCCGCGGCGAATGGCCTCGATGCCGAGCTGAATCGCGCTCGCGCCCGATGCGCAGGCGGTCGAGAGCGAGATCGGCGATCCCTTGGTGCCGAATTTTTCCGCAAGATGGTCGGCGACCGAGCCGAACAGGAATCGCCGGTGGTACGCGGGAAACCGGTTGCTCACGCGCAGCAGGTCGGCATAGCTGACGTTGTCGTTCGCGCCCGACTCCCTGGCGAGTTCGATGCGCTGCGGCCATTCCATCTCGATCGGCGGCACGGCGAGAAACAAGGGGCCGGGAAAATCGCCGGGCGCGCCGAGACCGGCTTCCGCGACTGCTTCGCTGGCTGCGAAGTCGGCGACGTGCTGCGACAACGCGGCGGACGAGGGCTGCGGCGGCACGAAGTCGACGATGCCGGCAATGCGTGTTTTCAGCCCGTCGGTCGGAAAGCGCGTGATGGCGCGAATGCCCGACTCGCCCGCCGTCAGCTTGGCCCAGTTTTCAGTCTTGCCGGCGCCGAGCGAGGTCACCACGCCGAGGCCCGTCACCGCGACAACCGGCCGTCCCGCCTTGTCTTGAGTCGCCATCGCCATTCTCCTTCAGCCGGCGCGTTCAACGAGCGCCAGGCCTTCGCCGCGCCAATGCCCGACGCCGGTGACAATCACGTGCCGCAGTTCGCCATTCATCGGCTTCTCGAGGCCGGACGAGTCAGCTGGCGGAAACAGGTTAGCACGGCCGAGCGCGATCGCGGCGAGCGCCACGTTGAGCGGGAATTGCGGCTCGAGACCGTGACCGAAATGCGAACCCGTGGCGCGCACGGCGGCCTCGGGCAGGGCGTTCAGGAAGGCGCGCTCCTCATCCGTTGCGGGCTGCGCCCCGGTCGCGCCCGAAAGGACGGCGACGGGCCCGGGCGGCAGTTTCGGCTTGATCTTCTGCATGAGCGCATCGAGCGTCCTGGCGATCGTGCCCGGCTTGCGGCTGGCGCGATCCGAAACAACGGCGGTGAGCCGCGCGAAAGGCTTTGCGCCGCGCGCCTGTGCGTGCTCGCGCGCCTCGATGACCAGGAAAGCGCCGAGCGAGCCGAGCGCAAAACCGCCTTTCTCGCCGCGCTCCCAGACGGGAGCGTAGCGGTCCTTCAACGCGAGGCCGGCGAATTCGTAAAGCATCAGGAGATCCTGCCGCTCGCCGTTGTGCGCGCCGCCAACGAGCGCGATGTCGCTCTGGCCGGCTTCAATCCGGGAGAGCGCGATGCGAACTGCGTCGACTCCGGCGGCTTCCTCTCCCATGAAGGTGCGCGACGAACCGGTGACGCCGTGGACGATGGAAATATTGCCGGCGAGCAAATTTGATAGCTGCGCCAGAAACAACGTCGGACGCAGATCGCTCATCAGCCGCTCGTTGAGAAACGCGGCCGAGTTTTCCGCATGCGGCAGCCCACGCAGAATCGTGCTGTCGACATTGAGGTCGCGCTCGCCGCCGCCGGCGGCGACGATCATGTCCATCCGCGAAAGAATGCCCGCGTCGCCCTTCAAGCCGGCGGAATCGAGTGCCAGGCCTGCCGCAAACGTGCCGATCCGCTGCCACGCCTCCATCTGGCGCTGGTCGCCTTTCTTCGGAATCTGCGTGTCGAAATCGAGCGGCCCGAGGGGGTGAACGACGTAAGGCGCGAACGTGGTTGCGTCGGCGGACGGCTTGCCTTGCATCAGCTTTTGCCAATGCGCATCCGCGCCTTCGCCGAGGCTTGAGACAATTCCGATTCCGGTGATCCAGGCGTCCCGCGCAGCCTCAGCCATCGGCCAAAGCCTCAGTAGAGAGTCCAATCCGAACGGCGGTCTCGCGCATTTTCTGGTGCATCTCCGGATTGGGGAAATCGATCACGCGGAAGGTCAGGCCGGCGTCGCAGATCGACTTGCCGTCGATGTGGATTTCAGCGCTGGCGACGGCAAATCCAGAGCCCTCGTGTTCGAGCCGCGCCGAAATTGTCAGCACCTGCCCCGGCGTCACGAAGGTGCGGAACTTGGCTTCTTTGACCGATGCCAGAAACGCCATCCGCCCAAACCTTGTGGTCGCGAGCACCAGCCAGCCGCAGGTTTGCGCCATGGCCTCGATCAGCAGCACGCCCGGCATCAGCGGGTGGCCCGGAAAGTGGCCCTCAAAAATCGTGCTTTGCGTCGGAACGGTTGCTTCGCTGCGGATCGTTCTGTCGACGAGATTGAGGTCCAGAACCCGGTCGATCAGCTGAAAATACTCGAGACGCATGTGACGTTGCTGGGCTAGGCCCCTTTTGCGGCGACGAGCTCGTCGATGCGAGCGGCGAGGTTCTTCAGCACGAAGTATTGCTCCGTGGTGGCCTTGCCGTCATTAACTTCTTGCGTCCATTGCTCGAGCGGGAGCTTGATCCCGAACGCCTTGTCGATCGCGAAGGCGATGTCCAGAAAATCGAGGCTGTCGATCCCCAGATCGTCAATGGCGTGACTCTCCGGCTTGATCGTGTCACGCGGAATATCGCAGGTTTCCGCGATGATATTGGCGATGGTGTCGAAGGTCGAAGACATCGGTAACTCTCTGATTTATATGGAAGTATGGCGGCCCCGCGGTTTTCCCACGGCCTGCGCGTCCGGCCACCCTGATTCAAGCCTCCCACCCGCGTGAGATGGCGCCCGTATACCCAAGCGGGGGCGCAAGTTCAATGGCGGCAGGTCTTTTTGGGCCGCCAGTTTTGCGCGGCCGAGCTTGTGCGCCGCTTACCAGCGGTCGTGCTGGACCTCGACCGGCGTGCAGCCTCGCCGGCCGGACAAGACACAATCCTGGTTCTTGCGCATGGCCGCCATCGTCTCGGCAATCCAGAGTCCGGCTCCGATCAGCGCCACCACGAAGACAAGCGCGACCACATTGACGATCATTCGCTCCCGATAATCGTCCTTTTGCCCGTCGCTCTCGTATTTTCCGAGATCGGGAACCGGAGGCGCCGGAGGGCGCGTGCGAATTCGCTCCTTTCGTCCTCGAAAATCGAGAATACGAGCTTCACCCTCGTTCCGATCCGATCGATCGTCGCTCATGCACGCAGTCTACCACGCCTTGGGCACGTTGACGCAGGCCCAGGCGCGTTGGTTCCATTTGCGCATGGACAGGCTCTCATCGGCTCTCTAAGTTCGGTTCGCATGAAAGCGCGCGACAAGACATGGCGGTTGGCGGCGCTGGTCGCGGCTTACGTCATCGCGCTTCAGGCTCTTGCGTTGCCGTTTGCGGTGATGGCGCAAGGCAACCTGGCTGTGCCGCTCTGTTCGAGCGCGTTGGCGGGCGGCAGCGGCGGCGGGCCGCTCGATCACAGGCCCATTTGCCCGTGTGCGGCGGCCTGCGGTCTGCCGTGCTGCAGCCATACCGGGCCGGTTTCGGCGCCGCAGGAGAGCGCCAGCGTCGTTCAGGCGGTAAAGCCCGTCATCTTTGCCGCGCACCGGACGGAGGCGCCGCGGCAGACGCCGTCCTTCGCGCTGCATACGCCTCGCGGTCCGCCTTCGGCGTAGCCGCCTTCTCTTTCCCGTTTCGACCGACATCGCGCCGCCTTTGTGCGCGCCGGATATTCATCAGGAGCAATCGATGATCCGCATTGCATTTGCGTTGCTGCTCATGGCGCTTGCAGCGCCCGCCGCCACCGCCGGAAGCGCCGAGATTGGCCCTCTCAGGATCACCGCCGCGTGGGCGCGCGCAACACCGAACGGAGCAAAAGTGGGCGGCGGCTATATCACGGTCACCAATACCGGGACGACGCCTGATCGTCTTCTCGGCGGCTCGTCGCAGGTGTCCAAACGCTTTGAGCTGCATGAAATGAAATCGGAAAACGGCATCATGAAAATGCGGCCGCTGCCGAATGGGATCGAGATCAAGCCCGGCCAGACGGTCACGCTCAAGCCCGGCGGCGAGCACATCATGCTGGTCGACCTGAACAGGCCGCTGAAGCAAGGCGATCACTTCAAGGCGACTCTCGATTTCGAAAGAGCCGGCAAGGTCGATGTCGAGTTTTCCGTCGAAGGGATCGGCGCGCGCGGACCGGCGGCCGGTCAAAGCGGCGCCGGCATGCACATGAAGGGGATGCACTGAGGCTCGCGCGGCAATTTCATCGTCGTGTGCCGGCAGCGCGCCGCGGCTCCGGAAAGGCGAGAGCAGCATCCGGGGGCGGCAGCAGCCGAAATACGTCGAGCGTCATCGCAACCATCGCGTAGTAGCCGAGCAAACCAACGAACTCGACCATGGCCGCGTCGTTAAAGAGCGCGCGCACGCGCGCGTACGTGCGGTCGGTGACGCGCCGCGTCTTGTAGAGTTCTTGCACGAAGGCATAGATGGCGCGCTCGTCCTTGGCCGCCGATTTCGGTTCGCGGCCGGCGCGGACGTCGGCGATGGTCTTCGCCTTCACCCCGGCGCGCTCGGCGATCGGTGCGTGCGCGAACCATTCGTAGTTTGCGCGCCACTGCCGCGCGGTGCAAAGAATCGCGAACTCGGACAGCCGCGGCGGCAGCGCCGTCTTGTAGCGGCAATGCGCGCCGAGGTTTTGCGCCAGTTCGCCGAAGGCCGGGGCGTGCAAAAAAGCCGCGAAAGGACCACGAACGCCGGTCGATTTTCCGCGCGGTCCTGAGCGGATGGACTCCAGCAGGGCGCGCTGCGCGGCGTCCATTGCGTCTTCGGTGAGGATCGTCAGGCGGCTTGCCGGGCGCTTTGCGGGCATTTGCAATGTCCTGAAATTGTAAGGATGTGGTGGCGGGGAAAAATCGCGGGCAATCTAGCGGATGGAAAGCGCGCAAGAAAGCGCCGCAAAATTCGGCGCTCTATTGGATTTCAGCGTGCACCCTGGCGACCCCGCGGCCGACGATGTGAAGCGCACGTGCCGCCGACAAGGACAGATCAAGAACGCGTCTGCGCGTGAACGGCCCGCGATCATTCACCACGACTGTGACGCTGCGGCCGGTGGCCGGACAGCTCACGTGCAGGCGGGTGCCGAACGGAAGCGTGCGGTGCGCGGCGGTGAACTTGTGCGGATCATAACGCGATCCAGAGGCGACGCGCCCGCGATAACCGGGCGAATAATAGGAGGCGGTGCCGGAAAAACTGCGCTGCTGCCACGCGCAGGCCGGACCCGGTAGAAACGCCACCGCCGCCGCGAGCGCGGCCACGCTTCCGATGGCGCCGGTGCGGGTGTCCATGCAAAAACCCGCTTAGCGCGCGCGGTTCGGTGCTGTCAACGTTTGAAGGCGCATTCGCGGGCTACACGTTCAGGATTGGACCTTGTGCGACTTGCTGCGATGCGCAGCGTTTTTCCGTTTCGAATTCGGCGGCCTGCGCTTTTCGATATGACCTAAGGTAAGCTCGGCGCGCTTGAGGCATTGCTCGTGCAATTCGTGCAGCTCCTCGTCCGACATCTCTTCGAGCGCGGCGAATTTGTTTTCCGCCCCTTTGATTGCCAGGACGAGCTCCGACAGCTTGAGCTGAAGCGACAGCGTGTCGCGGTTCTGCGTGTTCTGGATCAGGAAGACCATCAGGAATGTCACGATCGTCGTCCCGGTGTTGATGACGAGCTGCCAGGTGTCGCTGTAATTGAACATCGGTCCGGTGACGACCCACACGACGACGACGACAACTGCCAGCAAAAAGCAGACGGGATGACCGGTGTAGAGCGCGGTCGTTTGTGCGAATCGCGAAAACCATTCGCGCAACCATGACAGGCCGTTTGACCCCGTCGTGCCCGATTTGGCGTTGTTCTTGTGCGCCATGGACCACCCTTTGTGGCAAACGCGCCGCCATCCCGACGTGCAACAACGTCGAAATGCTCGCGGCGTTCCCCTATCGGACCGCCGCCTTCACGCCCGGCAGCGATTGCCGCACCTTTGCGATGCCTTTCCACGGGTCCGAGCGAAGCCGCTTGAGCCGCTGCGCCAGGTTGCGCACGTCGAACTGGGCGGCGCTCTTGATCTTGCCGAGCTCATCCCAGGTGATCGGGGTTGAAACCGCGGCGCCGGGCCGGGCGCGGGTCGAGTAGGGGGCAACGGCGGTCGCTTCGCGGCTGTTGCGCAGGTAGTCGATGAAGATGCGTTTGTTGCGCTTCGATTTCGTCGCCGTCGCAATGTAACGGTCAGGTTGATCGGCGGCCATGGCGGTGGCCACGGCGCGCGTGAACGCCTTCACCTCGTCCCAGGGCGTGGGTGCGATCGGCAGGACGACGTGCAGGCCCTTGCCGCCCGACGTTTTGAGAAACGTCTTCAGCTTGAGTTCGGCCAGATAGCCGCGCACCTCGCGGGCGGCGGCGACCACATCCTGCCAATCGGTGCCGGGGCCGGGATCGAGATCGAACACAATCCGATCGCCTTCTTCGCGGTGATCGATTGTCGTGCCGCGCGTGTGAAACTCCAGCACGCCCGCTTGCACCAGCGAGATTAATCCGCCCAGGTCATCGATCGAAATGATCTTGTCGCCTTTCTCGCTGACGAGATGCAGATGCTCGGCGTTGATGCCGTGCGCGTGCTTCTGGAAGAAGCACTCGCCGGTCTCGCCCTCCGGGCAGCGCACCAGCGCGATCGGCCGGCCGACAATGTGCGGCTCCATCCATTTCCAGATGCCCGCGTAGAACTCGGCAAGATCGCGCTTGGTGAACCCGATATCCTCCCAATAGACGCGGTCGGGATGGCTCAATGCGATTCCGGCGACGGTCACCGCCTCCGCGCGTTTCGGCCTGACGATGCTGCGCCGGGTCTCCGACGCCGTCCTGCTTGTGGCCGCTGCGCTTTTCGGCACGTTCGCCTTTACTTCCCTGACGACCTCGCTCGGCAGCTTGTCTTCGCGCAAGCCCTGGAAAGAGGCTTGCCGCACCCGCTCGCCATGCGTCCAACCGCGAAAGTCGACCTCGGCCACGAGCTTCGGCTCGACCCAGCGGCCGGCGCGCGCGCCGCGCTCCTCCTTCGGCGCCGCGCCAAACGCGGGCCTATCCGTGCGCAGCGGCGCAAGCTTGCGGTAAAGCTCGCGCGCGCTTGTGTGCGTAAAGCCGGTACCGGTGCGTCCCGCATAGCGCAGCTTGCCGCCTTCGTAGAAGCCGAGAACCAGGGCACCCACGGCGTGCGCATCCGCCGTGGAAGGAACATAGCCGGCAATGACGAATTCCTGCCGGTCCGAGCACTTGGTCTTGAGCCAATCATGACCGCGCCCGGAATGATAGGGAGCGTCGCGTCGTTTGGAGATGATCCCCTCGAGGCCCAGGCGGCAGGCGTGTCTGACAAGCGCCGGTCCTTTTTCCTCGATCGATTCGCTGAGCCGCAGCGGCCCGTTCCTGGACCTGCGATCGAGCAGGTCGGCCAACGTCTGCTTTCGCCGCTCGAGCGGCTCCCCGCGCAAATCGGCTCCGTTCAGGTGCAGCAGATCGAAAACGTAAAAGCGCATGCGATCGTGGCGCTTCGCCTTGAGGTCCTGCTGCAGCAGGGAAAAGCTGGAAACGCCGTCTTCGCCTTCCGACACCAGTTCGCCGTCGATCAGCGCCGTCCTGGCGGGCAGCTTGGCGACCGCGGTGGCGATCGCCGGGAACTTGTCGGTCCAGTCGAGACCGCGCCGCGTTTTTAATGTGACGCGGCCGTTCTCAAGCCGAGCTTGCAGCCGGTAGCCGTCGAATTTGATTTCATGAATCCAGTTGTCCGAAGCAGGGGCGGTTTCCGACAAGGTCGCAAGACACGGCACAACGAAATCGGGGAGGGCGTCGCCTTTCCCGGCGGCATTCGATCGCTTCACGGCGGCCTTGCTCTGCAACGCACGCACTTTGCTCGCGCGCCCGGCTTGCGGCTTGGGTTGCGACGGCTTGCTGCGCGCCTTGCGATTGCTGTGCCAGACCGATTTGCCGGCGGCGATTTCGTCCATGCTGCGGCCGGTCGCAATGGACAGCGGCGCTTCTTCGAGGATGTCTTTGTCGCTTGCGCTGCGTTCGGCCTCGTCATGCGCCTTGATGAGGAGCCAATTGTCCCGCTTCTCGCCGGACTTGCGATGCATGCGCACCAGATGCCAGCCGCCGTGGAGCTTTCCGCCCTCGAGCGTGAAATCGAGGTGGCCCTTGGTCAGCCCCTTGTGCGGATCGCCTTCGGGCTGCCAGCGGCCGCGATCCCAGATCATCACGGTGCCGCCGCCGTATTCGCCCTTCGGAATTGTGCCTTCGAACTTGTTGTATTCGATCGGATGGTCCTCGACCTGGACGGCAAGGCGTTTCTCGCCGGGAACAAGGCTGGGGCCTCGCGTCACCGCCCAGCTTTTCATCACGCCGTCGAGTTCGAGCCGCAGGTCGTAGTGAAGCCGGGTCGCCGCATGCTTCTGAATGACGAAGGAGTTGCCGCTTCGGTGCGCCGGTTTGCCGCGCGGTTCGGCGGTCACGTTGAACCGGCGCTTGGCGCGGTAGGTCTTGAGCCCGGCCATTTCAGCTCGCTTTTTTCACCTTTCGCCGGGCAGGCGCACGCTTGCGGTGATGGGCGGCGGCTTTGCGCGAGGCGGACGAGGGACGCCGATCGGCCTGCGCGCTGCGGCGCAACGCGTCCATCAGGTTGATGACATTGCTCGGGCGTGCTTCGGCGGGCGCCGGCGCGGGCTTGCCGGCGCGCTTGGCCTTGATCAGCTCGGTGAGCGCATTCTCGTACCGATCCTCGAATTTCTCGGGCTCGAATTTTCCTTTTTTGGTATCGAGAATGTGCGTCGCGAGCTTGAGCATGTCGGACGGGATCTTGATGTCCGGAATTTCGTCGAAGTAGTCGCTTTCATCGCGTACTTCGTTCTTGTAGCGCACCGCGGTCGCCAGCAACCCCTTGCCGCGCGGACGCAACAACAGGATGCGTTCCCGGCGGTAAATGACGACGCGCGCCAGTCCCGCCAGGTTTTCCTCGCGCATCGCCTCGCGGATGACGGCAAAAGCCTCCTGCGCCACGTCTTCCTGCGGGACGAGGTAATAGGATTCATCGAGGTAGATGCGGTCGACATCGGAGACCGGCACAAATTCCTCGATGTCGATCGTGTGCGTGCTCTCGAGCGCGACGTTGTCGAGCTCCTCGTCCTCGAGCAGCAGGTATTCACCGTTGTCGAGCTTGTACCCTTTCACCCGGTCTTCCTGCGGCACCGGCTCGCCGGTTTCTGTGTCGACGACTTCATTGCGAATGCGATTGCCGGTTTCGCGATTGATGATGTTGAAGCGGATGCGCTGGCTTGTCGTCGTCGCGGGGTAAAGCGCGACCGAGCACGAAACGAGCGACAGCTTCAGAAATCCCTTCCAGTTCGGCCGCGGCGCCATACGCGTACTCCATACAGGGGGCTGACGAATGAACGTTGGGGCGTTTGCCGCGGTTCCCCCGGGGCGCGGCGCGTGGGGAGCAAGCCAGCGACGAGGTCAGTTGCGGTCGTTGCCGACCAGCACAGCCCGCGTCGCCTGATCCGGTCCGAAATCCTCGGCGCCGTCGATCGCCATCAATTCGGCAAGCCTGGTGCGCGCGCGGTTTACGCGTGACTTGATCGTGCCGACGGCGCAGCCGCAGATGTGAGCGGCCTCCTCGTAGGAGAAGCCGGAGGCGCCGACCAGGATCAATGCTTCGCGCTGGTCGGTCGGCAGCTTCGCGAGCGCCGCGCGGAATTCGGTGAACTCAACGCGTCCGTGCTGCTCGGGTTGCGACTTCAGGGTCTCGGCGTAGTGTCCCTCGTTATCCTCAACCTCGCGGCGGCGCTTGCGATACTCGGAGCGAAAGTGATTGCGCAAGATCGTGAACAGCCATGCAGCCATGTTGGTGCCGGGCTGGAAGGAATCGATATTCGCCAAGGCGCGCACCAGCGTCTCCTGCACGAGATCGTCGGCGCGATCGACGCTGCCGCACAGCGAGATCGCGAAAGCGCGGAGACTGGGCACTGCGCCGAGAATCGCCTGGCGAACCGACTCGTCGATGGGCATTAAGGCTTTCCCTTGTTTCCATTTTCGTCGAGGCGGTTGAGGAGCTCGGTGAAACGATCGGGGACGCCTTGTTCGACCACGTCGTCGTACATAGCGCGCAATTGTTGGCCCAGCCTGGCCTGAATTTCTCGGCTCAGCTTGACGGGCGCCTTCTTATTTCGGGTCGCTGCTTCCATTGGTTTTTGCCGCCCCGGCTTCTGCTCGCTCATTGGTATTTTTCCCTCACCCCGCACCCGGACCGGCGTGCAAGGCCCCCTTCAGTTGTCCAGACGAAACCCTTGGATTGGCAATTGGTTCCCGGCCCACAGGAACTTTTTTGCGATCCAGACGTTGGCAAGGCCGACAAGGAATGTCGATATTCGGGAAGTCCAGGGTCCCGCCGGGCTCTGGACATCAATTCGGGAGGGATTCTTGCCGACAGCACAAGCAGTTGCACAACATATACCGTATCTGCGCCGGTATGCTCGGGCGGTCGCCGGCAGCCAGGCGTCTGGCGACGCCTATGTTGCGGCGGTCCTGGAGGCCCTGATTGAGGATCCATCGCTTCTCGATCCCCGCAGCTCGACGCAAATCGGACTCTACCGGGCCTTCACCAAGATGTGGAACTCGGTATCCCTGAACGGCAGGGAAGGCCCCGGCAGCGAAAGCCTCCCCGTTGAAAGGCATCTCGCGCAGATAACGTCATTGCCGCGGCAAGCGTTCCTGCTTGTTGCGCTCGAGGGTCTGTCGGAAGACGACGCTTCAAAGGTGCTCGACGTCGATGTGCCCCGATTGCGCGAACTCGTTGATGAATCCGGACGCGAACTCGCGGCAGAGATCGCAACCGACGTTCTCATTATCGAAGACGAGGCCTTCATCGCGCTTGATCTCGAAGGTCTGGTGGAAAATCTCGGTCATCGCGTTCTTGGAGTGGCGCGCACGCACAAGGAGGCCGTCAATCTTGCGAAAGCAAAGCGTCCGGGCGTTATTCTGGCCGACATTCAGCTTGCCGACGGAAGCTCCGGGCTTGACGCCGTAAACGAACTTCTCCGCGCATTCGAAGTACCGGTGATCTTTATCACCGCTTATCCCGAACGGTTCCTGACCGGTGAACGTCCGGAGCCGGCGTTCCTGATCGCCAAGCCGTTCCAGCCTGCCACGGTATCTGCACTGCTGAGCCAGGCCTTGTTGTTTGAGCGCAACGCAAAACGGCGTGAGCGACGAGCAACAGCTTGACTCCTTTTGTCTCGTTGACACCCTCCGCCGCCGCTGTGCTTATGCCGGACGAGTTGCTGGGCTGTACGCCGGCGATCGCGAGAGCTTGCCGGAGAGGCACGTGATGCAGGTTTGTGAATATGACCCACGAGGTGACCGGAGAGCCAGAGAGCGAGCTGGCACGACTGAAATCTGAGCGGCAACGCTATGAAGCGCGTTTGTGGGAGCAGGCCCGGGAGCTGAGCCTGCTGAAGGCCCGCTTTGCGCATTTCGAGGACGCATTGCGCGGCTCGCATGTCACCGTCTACACGCAGGACCGCGACCTTCGCTACACCTCGATCAGCAATCCGATGTTCGGCCGCAAGATCGAGGACATTCTCGGCCATACGGATGAGGAGATCTTCCCGCTCGAAGCCTGCGCGGCCCTGATTCCGCTCAAGCGGACGGCGCTCACGAGCGGAGAAGCGCAGAGCAGCGAGATCAAGGTTTCGCTCAAGGACGCAACCTATTGGCACGACCTGCACATCGAACCGCTGCGCGACGAGCGCGGCGAGATCGTCGGCCTGACCTGTGCCTCCGTCGACATCACCGAGCGCAAGGAAAGCGAGGCGCATCTTCGGCTGCTGATGCGTGAGCTGACGCATCGCTCGAAAAACCTGCTTGCGGTGATTCAGGCGATGGCGCGGCGCACGGCGCGGCACGTCGGCTCGATTGACGCCTTTCTCGAGCAATTCGGCGCCAGGCTGCAGGCGCTCGCCTCTTCGCACGATCTTCTGGTGCGCGAGAGCTGGCACGGCGCTTCGCTCTCGGAACTTATCCGCTCACAGCTCGGCGCCTACGTCGACCGCGACGAGGTCCAGGTGCAAATCGAAGGCCCGCCTGTCTTGCTCAAGCCGGAGGCCGCGCAGAACCTCGGCCTTGCCATGCACGAGCTCGCGACCAACGCCGCGAAATACGGCGCCCTGTCGGTGCCCGAGGGGCGCGTTTCGATCAGCTGGCGTCGCAGCGACGGCCAGGCGCTCGATCTGACCTGGGCCGAGCAATCGGGTCCGCGCGTCAAAGCCAGGCGCAAACGGGGGTTCGGCAGTCTCGTCATCGAGGGCAATCTTTCGCGGGCGCTCGATGCCGAGGTCGACTGGACCTTCGAGCCGGAAGGCGCCCGCTGCCACATCATTATTCCGCCCAGCCAAATTTTGGCCTCGCGCTAGACCCATATTAGCCTTGCGAAAGAATGGGTTGCAGAGCTGGAACCGCTGCGGTTCCAATGCGTTATTCCAAACATATGGACTCAAGAAAGGAGCCTTCCCATGAAACGTCGACTGGGCTTTCTCGCCGTCCTGGCGACCGCCGCCGCGCTTGCGGCGCCCGGTTCGAGCGCACAGGCGGCCGGTGTCAAAGTCGGGACGCTGGCTTGCGATATTTCCGGCGGCATCGGCCTGATCGTCACTTCGCGGAAAGAGGTGACCTGCACGTTTACTCCCTCCACGCGGGGGCGCCGGGAGATCTACATTGGAAGCATCACCAAGTTTGGTGTTGATCTCGGCGCCACCACCGGCGGCCGCATGATCTGGGCGGTCTATGCGCCGACCAGCCTGCGTTATGGCGCGCTGGGCGGCAGCTATGGCGGCGCGACGGCCGAGGCGACTGTCGGGGCTGGCGTTGGCGCCAACGTTCTGGTTGGCGGCAACAATCGGACGGTGACCTTGCAGCCGGTATCGCTGCAGGGGCAGGCCGGACTGAACGTGGCGGCTGGCGTCGCCGGGCTTGAGTTGCGCCCCGGCCGCATCGTGCATCGGCATGGGCGTCACCATCACCGGCACTAAAGCCTCCTGGCCTGGATCGCAGATCCTGCTGACGAAAGCGGCCGCCCAGCCGGGCGGCCGCTTTTTTTGTCCGAACAATTCTTCGGCTTCAGCCTGCGCCAAAAATGCTGCCCAAGCGTCCCATCATGGGAGTGGGAGCACCCTCCCGGTCACATGCCGTCGATGCGGCACGAAGGCTTTTCGCTCACGCGGTTCTGTGCAATCAACATGGCAAGCACAGCCGCGGCGGCTGAACAGAGCGGGATTGCCGCCGAAAAGGCTGTTCGCGGGAGGGAGTAGCCGCTTATGTTTCGCGCGACCAAGGACGTCATTCTTCCGACCACCATCACAGGATCGCTGCCGCGGCCGAGCTGGTACACCGAGCAGCTCGGCCACCGCAGCTTTATGGATGCGATGGTCAACAATCGCTTTCGCGAGCAGTACGTCGACACGGTTTCGATTTATCTGCACGAGCAGGAGGTCGCCGGCCTCGATATTGCGACCGACGGTGACGCGCATTTCGACTCCGATGTCGGTGGGCAGAGCTGGACGAACTATCCGACCCGCCACATGGGCGGATTCGATCGCGGCAATCCGCAGCCGATCCGGGCCGGGCAGGGCGGTTTGGGCTTTCCGCCCGGTCACATCCTGCACGACTATCTCGAAGCGCGCGTGATGCCGGGCATCGTCGGCCCCGTCACCCGCGGCGACCTGCAATACACGGCCATGTGGAAGACCGCGCAGCGGCTGACCAGGAAGCCGGTGAAGTTCGGCACGATCGGCCCGGAGCTGGTCGCGTTCGCCGTGCCGGACAAGCACTACAAGAACATTCGCGACCGCATCCTGGCGATCAGCGATGCGCTCAATGCCGAGCTGAACGATCTCGCCGACGCCGGCTGTCCGGCAATTCAATACGAAGAACCGCAAATTCATCTGCTTGCGATCCGCAACATCGTCGATGCGGTGATCAACCCGGCCTTCAGCGTTGAAGTGTTCAACAACACCGTGAAAGGATTGCGGGCCAAGACGGAAGTCTGGTGCCACACCTGCTGGGGCAATCCCTCGCAGCAGCGCATGTTTTCGCACGTGCAGAGCTACAAGAGCGCGCTCGACCAGCTCAACAAGGTCGACGCCGACGTGATCACGTTCGAATCCGTGAGCGCCGGCGGCGCCGATCTCGAAGCGATCGGCAAGGCGATCACGGACAAGAAGATCGCCATCGGCGTCATCGACCATCACGTGCTTCAGGTCGAGCGGCCGGACGAAATCGCCGATCACATCCGCCGTGCGCTCAAGTTCATCCCGCCGGAGCGGCTGGTGATCTCGTCCGACTGCGGCATGGGCCGCGAGGGCATGAGCCGCCGGCATGCGTTCTACAAGATCGTGGCGCTGGTGCAGGGCGTAAATATCGTGCGCAAGGAGCTTGGGCTGCCGGTCGCCGAGTGCCTTGCCGCCGATCCGCGTTACTCGCTGGTGCTGCCGGCGCTGAAATAATCAGCCTTCGTATTGCAGGATATAGAGGCCCGCATTGGTATCGGTGAGATACACGCGGGCCTCTTTGTCGACGAACACGTCGCAGGACTGGATCACCTTGGCCGCGCCGGGACGGATGTCCATCAGCCGCTCGGGTGGCGGCGGCACGAAACAGGCGACCTGTTTCGGCTCGAACGCGTTCGAAATATCGAACACGCGCAAGCCGGCGTTGTGATAGGTCGCAAAGATCAAATCTTCGCTCTGAAACGATCCCGACCGGTTTTCGTGCAGATTGTGCGGACCGAACTTGCCGCCCTTGGCGCAGTAGTTTTCCTCCCGCGGCGTGGGCAGCGTTGCAATCGAGACCGGATTTGACGGTTCCCGTACGTCGTAAATCCAGGTATACGCCAGGCCGTTAGCGCAATTTGCTGAAGTCGCTTCGTCGGCGAGCACGACAAGCTTACGGCCGGGTAGCGGCAGCGGGGTGTGCGCGCCGCCCGCGAACGGTGGCGAGGTCACGCGCTGGCTGAGCAATTTAGGGTGCGCCGGGTCGCTGACATCGTGCACCGTCAGGCCGCCGTCGCGCCACGCGCCATAGGCGAGATTCTCCGCAACGATGACATGATGCAGCGCGTAGCGCTTGCCGGAGGGCCATGCCGGCGTCTCGCCGCCCGTCCGCCACATGCCCGGCAGCCACCAGCGGCCGGCAAGCTCCGGCTTTTCCGGATTTGAGACATCGATCACCGCCAATGCGTGATCGATGAAACCTTCGAAGTGCACCGACACATAGGCATAGCGTCCGCCCACGTACCAGATGCGATGGGCGCCGAAGCCCGGCAACTGCAGAAAAGCAATCTCGCGCGGGTTTGCAGGCCTTGAAATGTCGAAGATGCGCAAGCCCGCGGCGAAGGGTTGCGCGCTGCTGAACGAGTCCGCCAGCGACTTGGCATAGTAGTCCTGCTGCCTGGCGTATTGCTGCATGGTCCAGACGTTCGGGCCGTTGACCGCCAGCAGCAGATCATCGTGGACTTGCAGGTGGTGCGAACGCGTGTTGGGCAGCGCCGCGACAAAGGCAACCGTTTGCGCCTTGAGCGCATCACGCACATCGACGACCGTGAAGCCATCGCTGAACATGTGACCGATGTAGGCATGGCCTTTCTCGACCATGACCTGCACGCCGTCCGGCCTGCCGCCCTGATCGCAGTGGGAGAGAAGGCGGACGTTTTTGGAAGCTGTTGCAGTCCTTTGCATGCGATCACCGATGCATCGGTTTAACACGCCGAAGCCCGGCCCGGCGTGATGCCGGACCGGGCTTCGCAAATTGTGCGCCCCCTGTCAGCCGGTCGGCGCGGCGACTTCGTCGAGGCCCTTCTGCTTCGCCTCCGGTCCCATTTGCGTCACCGAAATTGCCGCGATTATCAGAACGACGGCGATGCAGACGAACACCGCGGTCATACCCCAATTGTTCTGGATAAAGGGGATAGCCACCACGATGCCGGCTGTCGACAGACGTCCGACGCCGCAGGCCCAACCGAACCCGGATGCGCGCGCATTGGTCGGAAATACTTCCGACGCAAAGATTTGCATCGAGTTTCCGGAAACCTGGATGAAGAAAACCATCACGAATCCGAAAATCAACAGCTGCGTCGGATTCCCCGCATTGGCGAAGATGATCGCCATCACGCCGGCGCCGATAAATGCACAGACGGCTGTGATTTTGCGGCCGTATCGATCGAGCGCATACATCATGAACAGGCTGGCGCAGGGCACGGCCAGGTTCATGCCCAGCACGTAGGTAAGCGACTTTGTGATGGTGAAGCCGCGGTCATGCATCATGTTGGGAAGCCAGTTGCCCAATCCGATTGCAACGCCGAAGAACGCCGAGAAGCAGATCATCCCCGCGATGACGCGCTTCGGGAACATTTTGAACACGAGCGCGAAGGGATCGCTCTTGCTGTCGCTCGCCGCGCTTGAGGAGAGCTGCTCGGTCGGCCGCGCAATTCCCAGTCGCGCGAGCACGTCGAGTGCTTCCTTCGGCCTGCCGTGCGTCGACAGATAGCGCGGCGATTCCGGCAGCGTGAAGCGGAATACCCAGACGATCAGCGCGCCGATGCCGATGGCGATCCAGATGCCGCGCCAGCCGATCGCCTCGCGGAAGAACAGGGTCGAAAGCGTCGCGATGGGCCACACGCAGGCGCCGCCAACGAAGTGCACGAAGGCGAGAATGCGTCCGCGGATTGCCTTGGGCGAATATTCGCCGGCATAGGCGAAGGCGAGCGGCTGCTCGCCGCCGAGGCCGAGGCCGGCGATGAAGCGCGCCGCCACCAGCCACCAGACGTTCGGCGACAACGCGCCGAGAATCGTGAAGACGCCGAAGATCAGCAGGTTGAACTGATAGACCGACTTGCGGCCCCAGCGATCGCTGAATTCGCCCTGGCCGATCGCGCCGATGAACATTCCCAGCACGGTCGCGCTGCCGATCCAGCCGGCTTCGATCTTGGTCGCGAAATGAGAGTCGATCATGTCCGGGATCAGATTGCCCAGCACGATCAGGTCGATGACGTCGAAGAAGTATCCGGCTGCGATTAAGGCGATGACGCGAACGTGGAGCGGCGAGATCTTGGCGTTGTCCAACGCATTGCCGACGTAGGCTTCAATGGTTTGAGCCACGGCATTCCTCCCCCTGGTGTCAGTTCAGTTTACATCGCGATCGTCGTACTCCTTGGCGCGGGAAGGATGATCCGAATTCCCGTTATTGACCAGTCCGCGCAACGCGAATGCTTTTCTTTTTTTGCAGGATGTGCATTCAGCGATCCGCATTTCGCGTAATGAAAGGCAATTCCATGCGTGCCGCAAAACGGCAGATGATGTTTGGCGCTGAAATTGCGCAGGCGAACAGCAGGCGAAGCGCAACGCACCGGTCGTCCGCGTGCTGAGGAAATAGTTGGCGACGATAAAGGCGGCGCCGATGGGACGCTGGTTCGGAGCAGGCCGCGGTTGATCCGGCGGCAGCCCGACAGTCGAAAACGGATGGGTTTCGGCTCTGACTTTACATCCGCTGAGGTCCGGCTATATCCCGTCCGGGCACAAAAGCCCGCTTGGCTCGCGTTTCGCGCAGCACGGGCGGTGCGCCCCGAAAGGGGAGGCCCACGTTGGGGGATAGTTCAACGGTAGAACATCGGACTCTGACTCCGAGAATCTTGGTTCGAATCCAGGTCCCCCAGCCAAATCCCAAGCTGAATCCAAAAGCTTAGAGATGCTTCTTCCAGCGGTTTGGCGCTTTGCCCAAGGCGCGCCGGAGGTTGCAACCTGCGCGTGGCGGTCCGCATTTAGGCAACCATTAAGGTTAATGGGACATGTTCGACAGGAGGCAGCAAATCGGGGCGGACGAAGATGCGTTGTCGCAAGACGACGCAGAGCTGCGCGCGATGCTGCCCGAGATCCGTTCGATGCGGGCGATACACCCTGCGGACGCGACGCAGGCCCACGCATCATTTCTGCCGCCGATCTGGAATTGGACCGGCATCTATCTCGGCGGTCACGTGGGCGCCGCGCTGACGACAACAAATTTTTCGGACCCCTTCGGCTCGTCGCTTTTCGGCGACAACGTGCGAAGCCCGGGTTTGCTCGCCGGCGCGCAGATCGGCGTCAACTGGCAACCGGCGGGCGCGCCATGGGTCTTCGGCGCCGAAGCCGACATCAGCGGCCTTGATGCCGACGGCACCAATACGTGCTCGGCCTTTTCCGAATTCTTCGTCTCCGCGAACTGTCGTGTCCGCCCGAACGCGATTGGAACAATTACCGGCCGGATCGGCTATGCGGCCGGGCCGGCAGGACGGACGCTGCTCTATCTCAAAGGCGGCGCCGCCTGGCTGAGCGAAAACGTCGACGTGACGACGAATGGCGCGTTCGTGCTGCCACAAACAAGCGTCAGTCGCACGAAATGGGGCTGGACCGCGGGCGCCGGCGTCGAGCAGGCGTTGACGCCGGCATGGTCGGTCAAGCTCGAATACGACTATCTGCATTTCGGCAGCGATCGTTTCACCACTCCGGAAGGCGCGGTTTTCATTCCGGGGCTCGGGTTCTTCGCGACGGCCCGTGAAGCGGCGAGCTACTCGCAGAACGTTCATGCGGTCAAACTTGGCTTGAACTACAAATTCGGCGCCGACCCTTGGGCGCCGATCGTTGTGTCGGCGCCGCATTTCCCGGTGAAGGCGTTGCCGCGACGGCCGGTCGTGACGGAATGGTATTCGGGCTGGCAATTCGAGATGGCGGGCCGCTACGTGTTCGGCGTCGGCCGGTTCCAGAAGGACCTGGCGCCGCCGTCGCTCGTCTCGCGGCTCACCGACGACGACATGAAGACCAACGCCGGCGAATTCGTCGCCCGCATCGATTCGCCCGACGACTTCGTGCTGAAAGGGCTGATCGGAATAGGCGCAGGCAAGAACGGTCATCTGAACGATGAGGACTGGGGCATCGGCGGCGCGCTGCTCGCCTATTCCAACACGCTGTCCGAGCCGATCGACGACAGCATCAACTACTGGACGGTCGACGTTGGCTACAATGTCTCGGCGGGCGACGGCTACAAGCTCACGCCGTTCGTCGGCTACAACGAGTTTCGGCAGACCATGGATGCGTTCGGCTGCGCGCCACTCGCCGCCGGCAATTGCATTCCGGCCATTCCCTCAAGCGGCTCTCCTGTCGTCACCGAGCACGACACCTGGCAATCGGTTCGCCTCGGCGTGGCGGGAGAAGTGATGCTGGCGCCGCGCGTGAAGCTCAGCGCGGATATTGCATATCTGCCCTACGTCCGGTTCACCGGCGAGGACGATCATATCGCCGGCAATTCGGACATCGTGGCCGAGGTATTTCCGGAATCGGGGACCGGGACCGGCGTGCAGCTCGAAGGGGTGCTCTCGTACTATGTCACGCACCAGTTCAGCGTCGGCGTAGGCGCGCGCTACTGGGCGATGTGGACCAACAGCGGCCATTATGGCTGCTCGTTTGGTTTGGTGGGGACGAGCTGCGCACCCGCAACCGCGGGCGCGCAATTTCCGTTCAAGGCGGCCGCCGAGCAGGCCTCCGTCTTCCTGCAGGCCGGCTACCGGTTCGACGCGCTTTAAGCAAACCGGCCGCGAACGATCAGCCGGACTTGGCGGCGCGCTTCGGCCGCGACAGCACGGTCGCGATCGCCAGCAGGCAGAAGGCCGCGATTACCACAAAGACCATGCGGGGATTGCCGTGATCCATGATGGCGCCGAAGATGAGCGGCGAAATCACCCCGCCGAGGTTGAATCCGGTCGTCACGAATCCGAAAACTTTTCCGAAAGAGCCGGGCGGCGTGACCTCGCGCACGATCATGTCGCGCGAGGGCATGATGGCGCCTGAAAAGAATCCGCCGGCCGCCATGACGACGACGAGCAGGATGGTGCCGAGATCGATGTTCGCGATCAGCATCACCGCCGCTGCGGTAATGATCACGCCGCCGATCGCGACGAGGCTGTGGTGCGTGGTGCGCGAGGCGATAAAGCCGCCGGCAAGCACGCCCAATGACGAGAGAAGGAGAAAAGCGGTCAGCCCGGCATTGGCGACCGCTGCCGGGGTGCCGTACGCCGCGTTGAGCGCGGCGACCGAGTAGTTGTACACGCCGCTGTTCACGGTGGCGAGCAACAGAAAAAACAGCAGATTGAGCATGATCGGCGGCGACAGCAGCAGCTGCCACCCCGCCGACTTGTCGTCGCGCTGGCGGCCTGGCGTGCTCGGCTCATGCTGCGAGCCGCCGTTGCCGGGCTGCAGCGCCAGCACCGCGGCGACGGCGAAACCAAGAATTGCGGCGCCGACAAACGCGCCGCGCCATCCCCACTGGTTTTGCATCAGCAGAACGGTCGGCGGCGCAACGGCCGAGCCGAGCATGCCGGCGAAGGTGTGAATGGAAAACGCGTGGCTCAGCCGGTTCGGCGCGATGCGATGCGAGAGCAGGGCGTAGTCGGCCGGGTGATAAACGGTGTTGCCCAAACCGGCGACGGCGAACATCGCAACGAAGACAAGGAAGGAATGAACGAGTCCGGCGACGGCGAAAGCGCTTGCGCCCAGCAAAAGCCCGCCGATCAGCGGCAGCCGCGGCCCCAGCCGGTCGATCAGGAATCCGGCGGGGGTCTGGAGCGTGGCCGAGACGATGTTGAATGCGGTGAGCGCAAGCCCGAGCTCGGTGTAGCTCACGCCGTAGTCGGCCCGCACGAAGACGAACAGCGGTGCAAGCAGGAGGGTGTAGTAGTGCGCGACGAAATGGGCGGCGCTGATGACGCCGATCACGCGCGCATCTCCCGCGCGGCTTACGCCGACCGTTCCGCTCGCCTGTGTCATTATCCCGGTTCCCGAAAGCGGCGGACTATGGCGCGCCCTACCACGGCAATCCAGCGCGATTTGAGCGGGAGGGCTCTGCGAAATGCGAGGGCGATCCCGGAGGGCCGGTCGCCGGCTCAGGCGCGAGCCGCTTTCGCGTTCCGGATCGCTTGCCAGATGCGGGCAGGGGTCGCCGGCATCTCGATATTGCGGATGCCGCAATCGGCAAGCGCATCGACCACGGCGTTCATCACGGTCGGCAGGCCTGCGGACACACCGGCCTCGCCGCAGCCCTTGGCGCCGACTGCGTTTGTCCTGGTCGGAACGGGGTGACTCTCGATCGTGAACATTGGCGCGTCGGTCGCGCGCGGCATTGCGTAGTCCATGAACGAGCCGGTGACGAGCTGGCCTTCGGCGTCGTAGATCGCGACTTCCTTCAGCGCCTGACCCAAGCCTTGCACCACGCCGCCGTGAATTTGTCCTTCGACCAGCATCGGGTTGACCACGGTGCCGAAGTCGTTGACGCCGGTATATTTGACGACCTTTGCCGTCCCGGTTTCAGGATCGATCTCGACTTCGGCGACGTGACAGCCGTTCGGAAATGAGCCCGGCACCGCGTCTGTCACATGCGTGACATCGAGCGTGTTCGGCACGCCTTCCGGCAATTTCAATCCTTCATGCAGGCGCTCGGCCAATTCCATGATGCCAATGGTGCGGTCGGTGCCAGCGATGACAAAACGGCCATCGGCATATTCGATGTCGTCGGCCGAGGCCTCCAGCACGTGCGCGGCAATCTGCTTGCCTTGCGCGATCACCTTGCCGGCTGCCTGCGCGATGGCCGTTCCGCTCAGCATCGTGGAGCGCGAGCCGCCCGTGCCGCCGCCGTGCACGAGTCGATCGCTGTCGCCCTGCACAAGCCGGATGCGGTCGAACGGGATGCCGAGCTTCGACACCAGAACCTGCGCGAAGGTCGAGGCGTGTCCCTGCCCATAGTCGAGCGTGCCGGTAATGATCGTAACGGTGCCGTCCGCGTTGAAACGGAGGCCGCCCATCTCCTGCGTGCCCGCCGCCGTCGTTTCGAGATAGCAGCCGACGCCGAGGCCGCGCAGGAGCCCGCGCTTCCTGCTCTCGCGCTTGCGCTTCGGAAACCCTTTGACGTCGGCCAGCGTCATCGCGTGCTTGAACACGCCGGGAAAATCGCCGCTGTCGTAGACCATGCCGGAGGCGGCCTTGAACGGCATTTCCCTGGCGCGGATGAAATTGCGCCGGCGCAATTCGAAACGATCGATGCCCATCTCGGCGGCGGCAAAATCGAGCGTGCGCTCCATGTTGAAATTGCCTTCCGGCCGCCCGGCGCCGCGATAGGCGGAGACGAGCGTCGTGTTGGTGAACACGCACTTGGTCGCGACCTCGAGCAGCGGCGTGCGATAGACGCTGTTGATGTTCTTGGTCACGTTCAGCGTCGGCAGCAGCGGGCCGAATTGCGCGCAATAGCCGCCGAGATTGCCGTAGCCGGAAAGCCGCAGCGCGAGAATCACGCCGTCCCTGTCGAACGCGGCCTCCACCAGCATGTCGAAGTCGCGGCCGTGATGGTCGGACATGAAACTGCCGGAGCGCTCGTCGGTCCATTTGACGGGTCGGCCAAGCATGCGCGCCGCATGCAGCAGGCAGACGTATTCGGGGTAGGCGGACGCTTTCATCCCGAACGAGCCGCCGACATTGCCGGTCAGCACGCGCACCTTGTCCGCCGGCGCCTTGAGAATGTCTTTCAGCGAATTTTTCAGCCCGAACACGCCCTGGCTGCACGAATGCAGCGTCCATTTTTCCGACGAAGCGTCGTACTCGCCGATGGCCGAGCGCGGCTCGATGGAATTGACCACGAGCCGCTGATTCACCAGTGGCAGGCGCGTGACATGCGCCGCCTGCGCAAAAGCAGCGGCGACTTTTTCGGAATCGCCATAGTGGTAATCGAGCGCGACATTGTCCGGCACCTCGTCGTAGAGGACGGGTGCGCCCGGCAGCGCCGCTTCGCGCGCGCTCATGACCGCGGGCAACGGCTCGATGTCGGCGACGACAGCTTCTGCCGCGTCCTTTGCCTGCGCGACCGTTTCGGCAATGACGCAAGCGAATGGATCGCCGACAAAACGCACCTTGTCGGTCGGCAGCGCCGGCCTCGGCCTGTATTTGATCGGCGAGCCGTCGCGGTTCTTGATCGGCAGCGGGCATTTGAGCCCGCCATAGGCGGCAAGGTCGGTTCCGGTGAGCACGGCGAGCACGCCCGGCATCGCCTTCGCCTTGCCGGTGTCGACGCTGCGCAGAACGCCGTGCGGCACCGTGCTGCGCACCATCACCGCATAGGCCTGGCCCGGCAGATTCCGGTCGTCGGTGTAGCGGCCGTGGCCGGTTACCAGCTTCGGGTCTTCCGTGCGCCGAACGGGCTGGCCGATGCCGAACTTGGTCAGCGCGAGCGTGGTCTCGTGAGGTCTGTCATCCATGCGGGAAAAGCGCGGTTGTGGCTGGAAATACCCAGATAAAGCAGCGATGCCGGCTCCACAAGGACGGCCGCCTGTGCCCTGACCTGCACGGGTTGCGTGGCAGGCCGGCGCTGTTACACTTTTCCCGATTGGTTATATGCCGCCGCGGAGCCGGTGGGTTGCGGCCGGCAGGAAGGTTTCGAGTGATGAGTCACGAGGCCCGGGGGAGCCCCGGCCTCGGCCCCGTTGAGCGGGCGCCGTATCGGCGGCCCCCGCGAGGCCGGCGGTCGCGTGAGCATTCCGGCGGCGGTTTCGACCATGACCGCGGCGGCGCGACCTATGCCGCGCTCGACCTCGGCACCAACAATTGTCGCCTGCTGGTCGCGCGCCCCGCCGGCGACGGCTTCCGCGTGATCGACGCGTTTTCCCGCATCATCCGTCTCGGCGAAGGCGTTTCGGTCTCCGGCCGCATCAGCGAAGCGGCAATCGGCCGCGCCGTTGCCGCTCTCACCGTCTGCCGCGACAAGATGAAGAACCGGGGCGTCACGCGCGCGCGGCTGATCGCGACGGAAGCCTGCCGCACGGCCGAGAACGGCATGGAGTTTCGCGCGCGCATTGCCGAGAAAGTCGGCTTGACGCTCGAGATCATCGACCGGGAAACGGAAGCGACGCTCGCCGCCACCGGCTGCACGCCGCTGATCGACGCGCAGGCGGAAGGCGTGGTGCTGTTCGATATCGGCGGCGGGTCGTCCGAGCTCGTTCGGCTCAACCGTTCGAAGGAAACGTCGTCCGGTCCGCCGCCGCCGCAGATCCGCGGCTGGATCTCGCTGCCGCACGGCGTCGTCACGCTGGCCGAGCGGCACGGCGGCATGGAGGTGACGCGCAGGACCTACGAAGCGATGGTCGAGGAGGTGGCCGCGCTGATCGCGCCGTTCGCCGCCGCGCACGGCGACGGCCTGCAGGGCTTGCACATGCTCGGCACCTCCGGAACGGTAACGACGATCGCCGGCGTGCACCTCAACCTCAAGCGCTACGACCGCAGCCGCGTCGACGGCTGCTGGATGAGCGCGGAGGAGATCGGCGCGGTTGTCGAGCGTCTGCTCGGCATGACTTACCAGGATCGTGTCGCGAGCCCGTGCATCGGCGTCGAGCGCGCCGATCTTGTGCTCGCCGGCTGCGCGATCCTCGAAGCGATCCGCCGCGCCTTTCCCTGTCCGCGTCTGCGCGTCGCCGACCGCGGCCTGCGCGAGGGCATGCTGGTGCAGATGATGCGCGAGGACGGCGTGTGGGGCGGCGGCCATCAGGCAGCCGCATGGTGAGCGGGAAGAGCCGCCGCCCGCTCAAGGTGCGGGTGAAAAGCGGAAAGAACCGTTCCCTGTCATCACGTCTTTGGCTCGAGCGCCAGCTCAACGATCCGTATGTCGCGCGCGCGCGCCGCGAGGGCTACCGCTCGCGGGCGGCGTTCAAGCTCGCCGAGATCGACGACAAGCACCACATCCTCAAAAAGGGCGCGCGCGTGCTCGACCTCGGCGCGGCGCCCGGTGGCTGGAGCCAGGTTGCCGCCAGGCGCGCCGGCGCGCCTGAGCGCGGAAAGGTCGTTGCCATCGACGTCCTGGACATGGACGCCATTCCCGGCGTCGATTTCATTCATCTTGATTTTCTCGACGCCAGCGCGCCGGAGAGACTCAAGGCCATGCTCGGCGGTCCGGCCGATGTCGTTCTCTCGGATATGGCCGCGAATGCGACGGGGCATGCGCGCACCGATCACCTGAAGATCATGGCGCTGGTCGAGGCGGCGGCGGAGTTCGCGTGCGAGGTGCTGGCGCCCGGCGGCGCGTTCCTGGCCAAGGTGCTGCAAGGCGGCACGGAGGCTTCGCTGCTCGCCGCACTCAAGCGGGATTTTGCGGCCGTGAAGCACGTGAAGCCCGCGGCAAGCCGGGCCGATTCGGCGGAGCTTTATCTGCTGGCCACCGGATTTCGCGGCACGCGTTAGCCCGCGCTTTCGTCTGGCGTTTCGGTCGTCGTAATTCGTCGCGCTGCCATTTCCTCGCCGGCATCCGGCGAAAGCCTTGCGAAAAGGACCGCCGACAGCGCCGACACCAGCGCCAGCGCCAGGAACGCGGGCGGAAAGTCGCTCGCCTGCAGCCGCGCGCCGCCGTGCAGACGCAGATTGAGTTCGACCGCGAGCGCGCCGAGCGCAACGCCGGAGGAGATCGCGAGCTGCTGGCCGACGCTGACCAGCACGGTCGCGCGTCCGACGTGCGCGGCGTCGACCTCGGCATAGGCAATCGTGTTGATGCTGGTAAATTGCAGCGAGCGGAAGAAACCGCCGACCATCAGCAGCCCGAACATCACCGCGACGGGCGTCGCCTGCGTGAACGCGGCGCACACCGCCAGGAATGCCGAGCTGATGAGCGCGTTGCCGACCAGGATCGTGCGAAAGCCGAATCGGCGCAGGATCGTCGTGATCGCGCCCTTCATGCTGAGCGAGCCGAGTGCCGTGGCAAACGTGATGAGCCCGGAATGAAACGGCGTCATGCCGAAGCCGACCTGCAGCATCAGCGGCAAAAGAAACGACAGCGCGCCGATGCCGAGCCGGAACATGAATCCGCCGACCACGCCGGCGAAAAAGGTCGGCACCCGAAACAGCGAAAGATCGAGCGCCGGGTTTGAGGTCTGCCGCGCATGCACGAGATAGGCGCCGATGAAGCATGCGCCGCCGATGATCAGTGCCGCCACGACCATCCATGGCAGATAGTTCAGCCCCAGCACGGAAAGTCCGAAGGCGAGGCCGCCGATGCCCAGCCCGGCGAGCACCATGCCAAGGACGTCAAATCGCTCGCGCTTGTCGCCGCGAATGTCGGGAATGAAGCGCGTCGCGAGAATAATACCGAGAATGCCCATCGGCACATTGATGATGAAAATCCAGTGCCAGGTCGCGTAGGTCGTGATGAAGCCGCCGACCGGTGGGCCGAGCACGGGGCCCATGACCGCCGGCGTCGTCACCCAGATCATCGCGCCGACCAGCTCGCGTTTTGCGATCGTCCGCACCAGCACCATGCGGCCGACCGGCGTCATCATGGCGCCGCCCATGCCCTGCACGATGCGCGCGATGACGAAGTCGGTGAGCGAGCCGGAAAGCGCGCAGCCGATGGAGCCGATCACGAACACGGCGATGGCCGCGCGGAATACCGTGCGCGCCCCGAAGCGATCGGCGGTCCAGCCGCTCGCCGGAATGAAGACCGCGAGCGATAGCAGATAGGTCGTGATCGCGAGCTTGAGCGCGAGCGGATTGGCGCCGATGTCGTGGGCGATCGCCGGCAGCGAGGTGGCGATCACCGTCGAATCCAGGTTCTCCATGAACAGGGCGACCGCGATGATCAGCGGCACAATGCGGTCACGGCGCATGGGGCTCGAGGGTTTGACGATTGAGGACGCCCGCCGGCGTTCAATAGCAGAGCGATGGCGAAAGCGGGACCAAAAGGCGCGTCATAACAGGGTTCCGGGCGGCCCCTAGGAATCGCCGCCCTGCCGTGCTATCGACCCACGCCAACCCAAAAGCGGGCCGTGACGTCGGTCGAGGGCATCCCCCTCGCAAAGGTATTTTATCAACCTTCGGCGCCGGCCCGAGCCCTCGGAAGGGCAGACGGGAGCCGGCGATGGCAGTGAAAACCAACGGAAATCCGCGCGAGGCGCTCACTTTCGACGACGTGCTGATCAAGCCCGGCCTGTCGGAAGTGCTGCCGTCGGACGTGGATGTCCGCTCGCGCATCACCCGCTCGATCGCCGTCAATATCCCGATCATGGCGTCCGCCATGGACACCGTTACGGAAGCGGCCATGGCGATCGCCATGGCACAGGCCGGCGGCATCGGCGTCGTTCACCGCAATCTCGAGCCGGCGCAACAGGCGGCGCAGGTGCGGCAGGTGAAAAAGTTCGAGTCCGGCATGGTGGTGAACCCGCTCACCATTCATCCCGACGCCACGCTCGCCGACGCACTCGCGCTGATGAGCGAGAACCACATCTCCGGCATTCCGGTGGTCGAGCGGTCCGGCAAGCTGGTCGGCATTCTCACCAACCGCGACGTGCGCTTCGCGACCGACCCGGGCCAGAAGGTCGCCGAGTTGATGACCAAGGACAAGCTCGTCACCGTGCGCGAAGGCGTCGGCCAGGACGAAGCCAAGCGCCTTCTGCACCAGCGGCGCATCGAGAAACTTCTGGTCGTCGACAAGGATTACCGCTGCGTCGGCCTCATCACGGTGAAGGACATCGAGAAGGCCGTCGCCAATCCGCATGCCTGCAAGGACGAGCAGGGTCGGCTGCGCGTCGCCGCCGCCACGACGGTCGGCGACAAGGGCTTTGCCCGCACCGAGCAGCTGATCGACGCCGGCGTCGACCTTGTCGTGGTCGACACCGCGCACGGCCATTCGCGCCTCGTGCTCGATGCCGTCAATCGCATCAAGCGCCTGTCGAACAAGGTGCAGGTGGTCGCCGGCAATGTGGCTACGGCTGAGGGCGCCAGGGCTTTGATCGATTCCGGCGCCGACGCCATCAAGGTCGGAATCGGGCCCGGCTCGATCTGCACCACGCGCATTGTCGCCGGCGTCGGCGTGCCGCAGCTGACCGCCATCATGGACAGCGTCGAGACCGCGAGGGCGAGCGACACGCCGGTGATCGCCGACGGCGGCATCAAGTATTCCGGCGATCTCGCCAAGGCGATCGCCGCCGGCGCCGATGTCGCGATGGTGGGCTCGCTGCTCGCCGGCACCGACGAGACGCCCGGCGAGGTGTTTCTCTATCAGGGCCGCTCGTACAAGACCTATCGCGGCATGGGCTCGGTCGGCGCGATGTCGCGCGGCTCGGCCGACCGCTATTTCCAGCAGGACATCAAGGACACGCTGAAGCTCGTGCCGGAAGGCGTCGAGGGCCAGGTGCCGTACAAGGGCGCGGCGGCGACCGTGCTGCATCAGCTGACCGGCGGCCTGCGCGCCGCGATGGGCTATGTCGGCGCCAGGAATCTGGGTGATTTCCATCAGAAAGCGGAGTTCGTGCGCATCTCCGGCGCCGGATTGCGCGAAAGCCACGTGCACGACGTGACCATCACGCGCGAGAGCCCGAATTACCCGAGCAGGGTGTAATTTTCGCACCCCCCGCACGTACTCTCGTCATTGCCCGCGAAAGCGGGCAATCCAGTAAACGCCGGCGGTTGTTTTGCGAGATGGTGTGCAACCATTCTATGCTGCGGGTTACTGGATGCCCGCCTTCGCGGGCATGACAAGCATTGATATGTCCGCGGGCAAGCCAACCAGAGACCCCTTCGCCGCCGTGCGCGAGGCGACAAACGCGCACCGCACGCAGCACAAAGGCTGCGGCGCGTATCCGTACGACAACGGCCCGCTGCTGGGCGCGCTGGCTGCCGCCGCAAATGCGCGGCGCATCCTCGAACTCGGCACGGCGCTCGGCTACACCGCGCTGTGGTTTGCGCGCGGCGCGCCCGAGGCGGTGATCGACACCGTCGAGCACGACGCCGATCACGTGCATCTTGCGCGCGAGCAGGTCGAGGCGCACGGCATGACCGGCCATGTCGTCGTGCACCAGGGCGAGTTCGCGCAAGTGCTGCGCCGGCTCGACCCCGGTTACGATGTCGCCTTCTTCGACGGCTTCACGCCGACGCGTCCCGTCTTGCGTGAATTGCGCCGCCTGCTGCGCGCGCGTGGGCTTTTGATCAGCGCCAATCTCACGCACAAGGGCGCGGAGGCCTACCTCGCCGCCTTGCAGGACGGAAAGGGGTGGGAAACGGCCTTCCTCGACGAGGAACGCGAAACGGCGCTGAGCATTAAGGTCTGATCATTCATTGCGGGGTTAACCCATGCCAATTCCCGTCGTCCTGCTGCCCTTGTTTGTCGAAGTCCTGCTCACCTTCGCGGTGATGTTCGGCATGATGTATTTCCGCACGTCCTCGCTCAGCAGCGGCGAGACGCGTTTCGAGACAATCGCCTTGCGCGAGCCGAACTGGCCCGTGCGCGCGCAGCAGTTCGCCAACTCGTTCGCCAATCAGTTCGAGCTGCCCGTTCTCTTCTATGTCCTGACGATCCTGTCGATCATCACGCATCACGCCGACATCGTCTTTGTCGTGCTGGCGTGGATTTTCGTCGTTTTCCGCATCGCGCAGGCTGCCGTGCACGTGACCAGCAATATCGTGCGGTATCGCGGCGCATTCTACGGCATCGGCGCCTTTGTGCTGGTCATCATGTGGCTGATCTTCATCGTCCGCATTCTCGCCGGCCTGCCGTGAGCGTTGCGTCATGACGCCGGCCGCGCGGCTTGCCGCCGCCATCGACATCCTTGCGACGATCGAAAGCGAACGTCGCCCCGCCGCCGATGCGCTGAAGGCCTGGGGCCTCACGCATCGCTTTGCCGGCTCCGGCGACCGCGCCGCCATCGCCGGCCTTCTCTACGACGCGCTGCGGCGGCGCGCGTCGAGCGCCTGCCTGATGGATGCCGATACGCCGCGCGCGATTGTGCTCGGGATGCTGAAACGTGAGCGCGGGCTTGGCGCGGACGCTATCGCAAAGCTCGCCGACGGCTCTCGTTACGCACCCGAGCCGCTAAGCGATATCGAGCGTGCCCGGCTCGACGATGGGAGCCTCGCCGGTGCGCCGCCGCACGTCGCCGGCGACTATCCCGAATGGCTCGATCCCTATCTTGCCAGCAGCTTCGGCGACATGCGCGCCGAGGAAGGCGCGGCTTTGGCTTCACGCGCGCCGCTCGACCTGCGCGTCAATGCGCTCAAGGCCGACCGCGCCAAGGCAAGCGAGATGCTTGCCGATCTCGCGCCGGAGCACACGCCCTGGTCGCCCTGGGGCTTGCGGATTGCGCTTTCCGCCGATGCCAAGAGCCCGCCGATTCATGCCGAGCCCGCTTTCATCAAGGGCCTCGTCGAAGTGCAGGACGAAGGCTCGCAGCTTGCGGCGCTGTTCTCCGGCGCAAAAGCCGGCGAGCAGGTGGTCGATCTTTGCGCCGGCGCCGGCGGCAAGACGCTGGCGCTCGCCGCCATGATGGAAAACAAGGGGCAGCTTTACGCGCATGACGACGACAAGCGGCGGCTGGCGCCGATCCACGCGCGGCTCGCGCGCTCCGGCGCGCGCAACGTGCAGGTGCGCAATCCGAAATCGGTTGGCGATCCGCTCGCCGATCTCGCCGGCCGCATCGACCTCGTGCTGATCGACGCGCCGTGCACCGGAACCGGCGCCTGGCGGCGCAATCCGGATGCCAAGTGGCGCATGCGGCCCGGCGCGCTCGATCGGCGCAAACAGGAACAGGCCGACACGTTCGATCGCGCGCTGCCGCTGCTCAAGCCTGGCGGCCGTATCGTCTACGTCACCTGCTCGGTGCTCGACGATGAAAACGGCGCGCAGGTTCGCGCGTTTGTTGCCCGCCACCCTGGCTTCGCTATTGTTCCGCCGGCGATAGCGGCGCTGGCGGAGAAAGCCGTCGCATTTGCGCAGGCGGCGCGCTTCACGCCTGAGGGACTGCTGATGACGCCGCGCCTGACCGGCACCGACGGGTTTTTCGTCAGCGTGCTGCAGCGGACCTGAAAGCGCGGTCGGGCTGTTAACAATTGCAATGATTTGCGAGGGCAATACCCCGTTTGCGCCAAAATCCGGGCTCAATTTTTCCGCGATGATTTCGTGATGTGGAACCTGGGACGTCTGTTCTAGGGGTTATTCGGTGACATTGACGGAGAGGCGCGAGCCGGTATTCGACGCGGCCCCGCATGACCGCGTTGCTCCGGAAGTCAGGAGCGCCGGCATCGGCCCGCTGAAAAGCGCGTCGCGCGTCACGCGCGTGATCAGCGGCGCGCAGATGCTCAGCACGCTGCTCGCCGTGCCGCTTGGCCTCGCCTCCGGCTACTCGATCTACCGCGCCAATTTCTCGCCGGAGACCACGTGCCAGAATTTGCGCGCCGGCATCATCGCGATGCTCGACAAGAAGGTCGACGCCGCGATGCGCCACATGCTGGTGCGCCGCGATGTCGAGGAATTCGAGCGCTCGTGCGGCTCGGTCGATCCCGATGCGACTGCCGCGTTCAAGCGGCTGCTCGCCGCCGATCGCGCTCCGCCCGCGGCTGCGGCGCCGCGCGCGGAGGTGAAGCCGAAAGACCCCCAGATTGCGCCGAAGGAAACTCAAGCAAAGGTCAAGCAGGCCGAGCCCAAGCCGAAGGAAGCCGAGGCGAAGCCGGCGCACAAAGCCGAGCCGCACGCAGTCGCCGCAAAGCCCGCTCCGGCGAAAGCCGTTGCGTCCCACACTGACACGCCGCGCATCGAAGCGCGCCGTGGTGAGCCGGCCCGTCCCAGGGCTGTCGGCAACGCTGTGCAGGCCGAGGCCCCGGTTTCGGACACCGCCTGGCTCTCAGCCGTTCGCGACGCGCTCGTCAAGAAGGGCGACGCCGAAAAGAACGTCGGCGATGACGCCGCGCTCACCAGGAAGGATGCCGGTGGAGAAATGCCCGCGCTGGCAAAGGCGGCTGCGCCGGCGCCGCTTGTCGCGCCTCCCGCCGCCGCCATCTCACCGCCGCCTCCCGCCGCGCCCATTGCAGTGTCGCCAGCGCCGGCGCCGGAGTTCGCGCCAGCCTTGCCGCAGGCGCGCGATATTGCCGAGCGACCGCCATCACCGCCGGCACCCATCGCGCAGGAACAACAGCCGGCGGCCGATCATCCGGTGCCGCCGGCGCCCGTCGTCACGCCGCCGGACGCGCCGGCAAAACGCAGCGGCGTCGGTGCGCTGATCTCGGACATTCCGTTTGTCGGGCCGATGGTCGACGCGGTCACCGGCCGCTGACGTTTCCTTGCGCGAGCGTTCGCGCGCGTCGCTAGACCGCGACCTTTGTCAGGAAGCACTCGACTTCACTGCGCAGGCTGATGGCGACTTCTTCCACCGCCTCCGACGCCGTGAGCACGCTTTGCGCCGATTGCTGCGTCTCGGTGGTCGCGCCGGCGACTTCGTTCAGCACGGAGACGATCAGCTTCGTGCCGTCGGCCGCGCCGACGACGTTCTGCGAGATCTCCCCGGTCGCCGTGCTCTGCTGCTGCACGGCTTGCGCGACGGCCGATGTATGATTGTCGATCTCGCGCATGCGATGAGCGACGCGTCCGATCGCCTCGACCGCCTTGCCGGTCGAATTCTGCACTTCCAGAATTTGCCGCGAGATATCTTCCGTTGCCTTCGCGGTCTGCACGGCGAGCGACTTCACTTCGGACGCGACCACGGCGAAGCCGCGGCCCGCTTCTCCCGCTCGCGCCGCTTCGATGGTCGCGTTGAGCGCAAGCAGGTTGGTCTGCCCGGCGATGTTGCGGATCAGTTTGACCACGTCGCCGATGCTCTGCGCCGTCTTCGCCAGCGCCTCGATGTCGTGATTGGCGCCCTGCGCCTCGCTCACCGCGAGCCGCACCACGTCGGCGGTCTGCCCGACGCGCTGCTCGATTTCGGCAATCGAGCGGGCCAGTTCGTCGGCGGCAAGCGCGGCGCTCTCGACGTTGCCGGCGGCCTTGTTCGACGTGTGCACGGCGTCATCGGCGCGCTGTGAGGTATGGCCGGAGGCATCGAACAGGCTGGCGGCGGTGGAGCGCATCTGGTTCGCGTTCGCAGCCGCGGATTGCAGGAGCGACTCGGCGCGCTGGCGGAACGCGGAGATCGCGTTCTCGACCACCGCGCGGCGCTCCTCCTGCTGCTGCATCGTCGTGTGCTGCTGCTCGGCTTTGCGACGCTCCGTGATGTCCTCGTGCGTGCCGATCCAGCCGCCGCCGGCCATCGGATGATTCATGACCAGCAAAATCCGGCCCTCGCTGGATTTCACTTCGTGGACTTTGGTGCGGCCTTTGGCGATTTCTGCGAGAAACTCCTTGCGATATTGCACGGGGTCTTTCGAGAACGTGCCCTTGGCGACGCGACGCTGCAGGACCTCGGTGAGCGTCGCGCCCGATTGCACGTCTCCTGCCGCCAGTCCGTACATTTCGTGATACTGCTTGTTGCAGACGACGAGCCGCTCGTTGGCGTCGAACATGCACAGGCCTTGCGCCATGCTGTCGAGGGCGGTGCGCATCTGCGCGTTTTCACGCCGCAGGCGCTTTGCGCCGAGCATCGCGGCCGCGCTCATTGCGGCGTAGGCGGCGATCGCCGCGAGAGCGGCGCTCAGCGCAAATTGCGAGAGCCCGGCGATGTACGACGTCGGCGCTCCGCCGGCGAAAGCGGCGAGCAATCCGAAGCTCGCCGCGAAACAGCCGACAAAAACGAGCGCCAGCCCGCGCCAGCCGTGCTTGATGTCGAGGGAAAAATGAGGTCCGGACATGCCTTGCACTTTGCTATGCAAGGCACGGTATGGGGTGACCGTTTTTGTTCGGTTAAACGCCGGTTAATTGTTCGTTAAAGACGCCGGTGATCGCGCTTCCGGCGTCAGCGCGGCGCGCGCGTTGCCTGCGCATTCTGGTCCGGCTGCCAATCCGCGACCTGCGCGACGTCGGCCTCGGTCTGCCAGCGGCCGCTCTTGCCGGGCAGGCGGTCGGCCGCTGCAAGACGCGTCAGGAATTCGCGCCGCGGGATATCGCGAAATCCCATGTCGCGGCAGGTGGGGGTCATGATCTTCCCGTCGTTGAAGGCATAGCCCCAGCGCGCGAGATGCCAGTTGAGAACCGTGAATCCGATCTTCGACGTGTTCGGCTCGCGCGAGAACTGCGACTCGGTGGCGAAGGCGCCGCCGAAGGCGACTCCATAGCCGCCGCCGGCGAGTTCGCCGCGCTCGTTCCACACTTCGAAGCTGTGCACGACGCCGGCGTCAAAAAGCTCCGCATAAGCGCGCATCATGCGGGGCGTGATCCAGGTCAGGTGCCAGCGGCCCGCGCGTGCGGCCGCGCAGCCGGCAATGACGCCTTCGAAATCGCGATCGAACGTAATGGTATAGCGGCCCTGCCGCATCTGACGCTTCAGCCGTTTGGCAATGTGCAGCTCGTCGAAAAACAGCACCGAGCGCTCGGGCGGCGACCACCACTTCATCGGCGGCAGATGCGCGAGCGGAAAGAGGCCTTGCCGATAGGCGGCGATGAGCGTGGACGGCGAAAGCTCGTGCGCGATCCCGGCAAGCCCGCGCGGATTGCCGAGTGCGCGCTCCGGATCGGGGATCGCGTAATCGGGCGCGAGCAATTCGTCGAAGCAGAGCTTGGCCAGCGCCGGCAGTCCGGTGATGCGCGCGGGCATCAGCGCCCACGCCGTTCCGATCAGCCAGCGTTCCAGCATGGCAAGCGGCGCCTCGCGAAAAAGCTGCTCGCGGCGCGCGGCCCGGCCGGACGCGACAAGCGGCATGTGCAGGCGTTGCGTTTCAAAGGCCACGGCTCGCGGGCTCCATCGGCTCGTGCCGGTTTTCTGCCACGGCCGAGCCTAATAGAGCGTTATCCGGCATTTATGTTGCTTTCCCGGCTTTGCGGCGGCGGCCGCATGGCGCGGCCAAGTGTCACCGCAGGAACACAGCCGGGTTCCGGCCCGTTGCCCTTTCAGAGCCATTCGTAACTTCTGAAAAAGGGCGAAAATCGATGAAAAACATTCTGATTGCGGCTGCCGCCGCTTTGGCGGTTGCCGTAGGCGCACCTGCCGCGGCCATGGCGCGGGCAGGTTTTACCGTCAGCAGCGTTAACATGCGCGCCGGCCCTTCCACCGAATTTCCAGTGATAACCACGATTCCAGACGGAGCGGACGTGAACATTCACGGCTGCATCAGCGACTATGACTGGTGTGACGTCAGCTGGTCGGGCGACCGCGGCTGGGTCGACGCCAGCTTTCTCGAATTTCTTTACCATGACCGCCGCGTGTTGCTTCCGGTCTACGCGGCGGAGGTCGACATCCCGATCATCACGTTCGCGGTCGACACCTACTGGCCGCGGTACTACCGGCACCGCGCGTTCTACCATCGCCGGCACTATTGGGCGCGGCGCTACGCGCGTTTCACTCGCCATCACGTCCGCCATGCGCGGCATCGCGAACGCCTGCGCGAGCGCAGGGAAGTGCGTCAGCAGCTGCGCCATGAACGGCGGCACGAGCGCCACGCCGTCGGTCACGAGCAGCGGAGGCAGCTAAACCGCGCAGCGCGCGCCGAGCACCGCCGTTCGGTCCGGCAGCAGCGCCATGAGCGCCGCGCCAACGTGCAGCGGCGGCATCGCGCGCAGGCGCAGCATAATCGCGCTCGCGCGGTGCAGCGCCAGCACGCCCGCCGCAACGCCCGCCAGGCCACGCACCATCGGCAGGCGATCCATCGGCGCGCCGTGAACCGCAGCCACGCGGTCCGCCAGCATCGCGCGCGTGTCCAGCCGCGCGTTCAGCATCGGGCGCGGGCGATGCACCGGTCGCGGCCGCATACCGTCGGCCGCGGCGTCGGTCATCGCGCCGGTGCCGCGCGTGCGCAGGCGCCGCGGGCGCACGGGGGCGGCGGGGGCCGCCATCGCGGCCATCGCTGAAGCCCCTGCGCGTCGAGTAACGGGACGGCCCGCCTTGTCACCACTGGACAAGGCGGGCCTCGGCCGTCTTCCGGCTTGACCCGGCTTTTTTCGCACCGCAAATAGCATCGGCAACGGCCCGGCCGGGCGGCCGATCGTGGCGGTACGCGGCGGATCGTCGGAGTGCGACGCGACGCCATGCACGACAAAATCCTCATCGTCGATTTCGGCTCCCAGGTGACGCAGCTCATCGCGCGCCGCGTGCGCGAGGAAAAGGTCTACTGCGAGATCGTGCCGTTCCAGAAAGCGGAAGCCGCGTTCCGCGAGATGAGGCCGAAGGGCGTCATCCTCTCCGGCGGGCCTGCTTCGGTGCTCGACAAGAACGCGCCGCTTGCGCCGCAGGCGATCTATGACTCGGGCGTTCCGGTGTTCGGCATCTGCTACGGCGAGCAGGCGATGGCGCAGCAGCTCGGCGGCACCGTCGAAGGCGGCCACCATCGCGAATTCGGCCGCGCCGAGGTCGAGGTCGTGGACGACAGCCCCATTTTCGAAGGCGTGTGGCGCAAGGGCGAGAAATATCCGGTGTGGATGAGTCACGGCGACCGCGTGACGAAATTGCCGCAAGGCTTCCGCGTGCTGGGCAAGGCGCCGAATTCGCCCATCGCCATGATCGGCGACGATGCGCGCAAGTTCTACGCCATGCAGTTTCATCCGGAAGTCGTGCACACACCGCACGGCGCCGCGCTGCTGCGCAATTTCGTGCGCAGGATTTCCGGCGCCGCCGGCGACTGGACCATGCGCGCCTTCAGGGACGAGGCGATCGAGAAGATCAGGAAACAGGTCGGCAAGGGCAAGGTGATCTGCGGCCTGTCGGGCGGCGTGGATTCAGCCGTCGCTGCGGTTCTGATCCATGAGGCGATCGGCGAGCAGCTCACCTGCGTTTTCGTCGATCACGGCCTGCTGCGGCTCGGCGAAGCCGAAAAGGTGGTCACGCTCTTTCGCGACAGCTACAATATTCCGCTCGTGCACGTGGACGCATCCGGCACATTCCTCAAGGCGCTCGAAGGCGTCGACGACCCCGAGCAGAAGCGCAAGACCATCGGCAAATTGTTCATCGACGTGTTCGAGGCCGAGGCGAAAAAAATCGCGAATAAAGGAGAAGGACCGGCGCAATTCCTCGCGCAAGGCACGCTCTATCCGGACGTGATCGAAAGCGTGTCCTTCACCGGCGGGCCGTCGGTGACGATCAAATCGCACCATAATGTCGGCGGCCTGCCCGAGCGCATGAACATGAAGCTGGTCGAGCCGCTGCGCGAACTGTTCAAGGACGAGGTGAGGGCGCTCGGCCGCGAGCTTGGGCTGCCGGAAGCCTTCGTCGGCCGCCATCCGTTTCCCGGGCCCGGCCTTGCGATCCGCGTGCCGGGCGCGATCACGCGCGACAAGCTCGACATCCTGCGGCTCGCCGACGACATCTACATCGAGGAAATCCGCCGCGCCGGTCTGTACGACGACATCTGGCAGGCGTTCGCGGTGCTGCTGCCGGTGAAGACCGTCGGCGTGATGGGCGATTTCCGCACCTACGAATACGTCGTCGGCCTGCGCGCGGTGACCTCGACCGACGGCATGACGGCGGACTTCTATCCCTTCGACATGGCATTCATCGGCCAGGTCGCGACGCGCATCATCAACGAAGTGAAGGGCGTCAACCGTGTGGTGTACGACGTGACGAGCAAGCCGCCGGGGACGATCGAGTGGGAGTAGCCCCTTCACTGCGAGCTCGGGCCTCGCAGCACTTTCGTTCGGTCAAGCC
>DASSRW010000033.1:0-4015 GCA_035701545.1 Pseudolabrys sp. | reverse complement strand
GCCGCTGCGCCGAATAGCTATCTTTTGGCATCAGCCTTAGGCATGCCCGATGAACGACGAAACCAAGGTTCTTAGCCGCAAAGCGCAAGCGCTCAGCCCGAACGATCGCGTTGCGCTGGTCGAGGAAGTTCTCGACAGCCTCGACCGGCTCGATCCGGATATCGAGCAGCTATGGGCGAAAGAAGCCGCCGACCGCCTTGCGGCCTATCGCCGGGGTGAACTGTCGGCGAAGGAGTTGAGCGAGATAGCGGCCAAGTACCGCTCGTGACTGTTCGCTTTCTCGATATTGCCGAAGCCGAACTCGACGACGCCATTCGCTGGTATCAAACGCAAGCCCCGGGTCTTGGCGACGCCTTCCTGCTCGAAGTCATGACAGCCGCGAACCGTATCGCGCGCCATCCTGAAGCGTGGCACTTGTTAGAGCAGGGCATCCGCCGGTGCCGCCTTACGCGGTTTCCTTATGGGCTTATCTACGCCATCGAGAAGGAGGACATTCTCGTCCTCGCGGTCGCCCATTTGCATCGCAAGCCTGATTACTGGCGCGATCGCTTGCAGAAAATATGACTCAAGCGGTGAGGCTCAACTCCCCGCCGTCTTCTTCGCCCCGAACAGCCGCTTCACATTGTCCCACAACTCGATCTTCGCCCCGTGCTTGCGCATGATGACGCTCTGCTGCAGCACCGAGAGCGAGTTGTTCCAGGCCCAGTAGATGACGAGGCCCGCCGGGAAGCTCGCCAGCATGAAGGTGAAGATCACCGGCATCCAGTTGAAGATCATCGCCTGCGTCGGGTCGGGCGGCGTCGGGTTGAGCTTCATCTGCGCCCACATGGTCACGCCCATGATGAGCGGCCAGGCGCCGAGATGCAGGAAGTGGCCGAAGACCGGAAGGATGGTCGGGTCGAAGTGCAACAGTCCGAACAGCGTGAACACGTTGGTCGGATCGGGCGCCGAGAGGTCGTGGATCCAGCCGAAGAACGGCGCGTGCCGCATCTCGATGGTCACGAACAGCACCTTGTAGAGCGAGAAGAACACCGGGATCTGGATGACGACCGGCAGGCAGCCGGCGAGCGGATTGATCTTCTCGCGCTTGTAGAGCTCCATCAGCTCCTGCTGCTGCTTGATCTTGTCGTTGGCGAAACGCTCGCGCAGCGCCGTCATCTGCGGCTGCACCGCCTTCATCTTGGCCATCGAGGCGTAGGACTTGTTGGCGAGCGGGAAGAACGCCGCCTTCACCAGCACGGTGATGATCAGGATCGCGATGCCGAAATTGCCGACGAGATGCGAGAAATAGTCGATCGCGAGGAACATCGGCTTGGTGATGAAGTAGAACCAGCCCCAGTCGATCAGCAGGTCGAAGTGGTTGAGGCCGAGCGCCTTGTTGTAGCCGCCAAGCCCGGAGAGCGGAAAATTGATGCCGACGGTCGCCACTTCCTTGGCGCCGGCAAAGAGCCGCGCGTTGGCCGAGCCGGTTGCGCCGGGCGCAATGGTCTGCGCGTCGAGCAGGTAGTCGGTCTGGAACGTCGGCTTGTCGCCGATCTTGTCGGCGGAGAAACGCGCCTGCACGTGCGCGCTGGTGTCCGGCAGCAGCACCGCCGCCCAGTACTTGTCGGTGATGCCGAGCCAGGCGTCGGTGACGCTGAAGGTCTCCGACTTCTTGTCCTCCATCTTCTTGTAGGTGATTTCCTGCAGGCCCTTGTCGCCCATCACCCCGATCAGGCCCTCGTGCAGGATGTAGTAGCCGAGCGTCTCCGGCATGCCGTGGCGCGAGACCAGCGCATAAGGATAAAGCGTGACGGGGGCCGAGGTCCTGTTCGCCACCTCGTCCTTGATGGTGAACAGGTACTTGTCGTCGACCGAGATGGTGCGGCGGAAGGTGAGGCCCTCGCCGTTGTCGTAGGTGAGCGTCACCGGATGGCCGACGCTGAGCGCGCCGGAGCCCTGCTGCGTCCAGACGGTGTCGGAGGTCGGCAGCCTGACGTTGGCGCCGGACGCGCCGGTCCAGCCGAATTCGGCGTAGTAGGGCTCGGGGCTGCCGGACGGCGACAGCAGCACGATCGGCGGCGATTTTGGGTCGACGGTTTCGCGGTACTTCACCAGCGCCACGTCGTCGATGCGGCCGCCCTTGAGGTCGATCGAGCCGTTGATGCTCGGCGTGCTGATCGGGACGCGCGGCGTGGCCTTGAGCGCCTGCTCACGGGTTTCCGGCTGCGCGGCGTTGGCCGGCTGTTGCCCGGCCGCCTTCGGCGCGCCTGCCGGGGTGGAAGCCTGCGGCGTCCGCGCCTGCTGCGATGGCACCTGCGCCGAGGGAGCCTGCTGCGCGCTCTGCGTCGCCGGCCTGTGCTGCTCGCTCTGCTGCTGCGATACCTGCTGCTGCTTCTCGATCTGCGGCTTGGCAAAAAAGTACTGCCACCCCAGCAAAACGATAGCCGAAAGCACGATCGCAATGATTGTGTTCTTCTGGTCGCTCATCGAGAACCTGTGTTGCCGCTGTGCCCCGCGTGCAAGCGCCGCAACGCTCCGTCGAATTCATCCATCATTTGCGCGAACGGCCGCTTGAGCGCCGCCCGTCGCCCGATCAGCACGTAGTCGTGTCCGGCGCGCATCCGCGCCGCCTTCGAGAGACGCACGACCTCCCGCAAGCGGCGGCGCACCCGGTTTCGCTCGACGGCGTTGCCGACCTTCTTCGAGACCGTGAAGCCCACGCGCACGGGACCATCGTCGTTTCGCTTGCGCGACTGCAACACAAACGCCGCAGCGGGAACCTTGCTCCCGGATGCGGCGGCCAGAAAATCCGCTCGTTGCCGCAATCGCTCCATGGGGACGGCTTGGGCCGCCTTCGGCGTCAGGCGCTGAGCCGCTTGCGTCCCCGCGCGCGCCGCGCCGCGACAACCTTGCGCCCGCCCTTTGTTGCCATGCGCGCGCGGAATCCGTGACGGCGCTTGCGCACCAGCTTGCTCGGTTGGTAGGTCCGCTTCACTTCTCTGTTCTCCGCTGGCCGCACCGCGGCGCACAGGGGCAACTGTCCCCGTTTCGCCCGAAAAGCTTGATCGGCACGTGATTTGCGCGGGCTTATACGGGAGGGGGCATGGTCCGTCAATGCGGCCGCCTGCCACCTTAAACCCGCGCCAATCCGTCACAAATGCCTCACAAGGCAGTGAGACGGAGCCGGCTGGCGAAGGGCTCGTGTATATAGTTTCCAATGTCCGATCCGCCTCCACAACCACAGCCCACGCGTACGCTGGCGTGCCGTTTGACGCCGCTCGCGATCGTCGTCATCGCTGCGGCCGTTATCTATGTTGCGATCGGCGATCGCGCACTATCGCTCGAGGCGCTGGTCAGGCATCGCATGGCGATTGACGACTTTGTAGCGGCGCACTGGCTTCTCGCCGTCGTTGCTTTCATCGCGATCTACCTCTGCTCGGTCACGCTTTCGGTTCCCGGATCGTGGTTTTTGACTGTGACCGGCGGGTTTCTGTTCGGCGTCCCGGTCGGCGCGCTCGCCGCGGTGATCGGCGCGACCGCGGGGGCCACCGTCGTATTCCTGATTGCCCGTACCGCGCTCGCCGAGCCGCTGCTCCGGCGGGCGGGGCCGCGCGCCAAGCTGATTGCCCAGGGATTTCGGGAAGACGCCTTTAGCTATCTGCTATTCCTCAGGCTGGTGCCGGCGTTCCCGTTTTTTCTTGTCAACCTTGTGCCGGCGCTGGCCGGTGTGCGGCTGGCGCCATTCCTTGCCGCGACCGCGATCGGCGTCATCCCGGCGGCGTTCGTTTACGCGCTCGCCGGCACCGGCCTTGGCAGCATCATTGCCGCCCAGCAAGCCGCGTACCGCGACTGCCTGGCCAAAGGCGGCATCCATTGCCGCATGAGCTTTAATCCGCAAGATGTGCTGACGCCGCAGTTGATCTGTGCGCTTTTTGGGCTCGCGCTGCTGGCGCTGGTGCCGGTCTTTGTGCACCGCTGGCGCGGCCGCACCCGGGCGGCAAAATAGATCGGCGGCGGGGGCATGGCGGAAAAG
>DASSRW010000032.1:0-11179 GCA_035701545.1 Pseudolabrys sp. | reverse complement strand
GGCTTCCGCACCGAACAGGCGAAGCGAGGAATAGCCGCGGTGGTTCGGCGCCTCATAGGGCTTGGCGTCTGCGAAACGTTTGACGTGCATGCGAGTCCTCCCCGTTCAGATCGTCACTTGAGCAGATCATGCGCTAGAATTTCTTGCCGCGCTCGATGCGGAATTTGCCGGCCGGATCGATGATGGCGACCAGCCGCACGATGCAGCCGTCGCCGCGCTCCCAGTTCCACGGGAAATAGGCAAAGGTGCAGCGCTTGCCGGTGACCTTGTCGATGTCGCCGCCGACATTCTCGATGCCCATGATGCCGTTCTTGAACAGGATGCGGTGGACGGGCTCCCATTCCGGAAAGTCATCCTTCCAGTCGCGCCCGCCCGACCACTCGCGGTATTCCTCCGCGAGATGCGGATGCAGCGGCCCGTTGCGCTGCGGTCCGATCGCGGTCGCCAGCGGATGATCGTTCGCCTGCGTGTCGTGGCCGACGACCTTGACCTTCTTCTCGACGAACCATTCGCCGGCCGAGGGCACGAAGCCCGGCGCGCGGCAGAAATAGTCTTCAGAGTCCTCGTAGAATTTGTGCCAGCCGGTGTTGACGATCACGACGTCGCGCGGGCGCACGATCTTGCCGCAGGCGGCTTCGAGATCGTCTCCGGTGATCGGCTCCCACTTGTCCTTCGGGATCGACACCACGATGCCGGAGCCGAAGAAATGCGGCAGCGGCACCTCGTCGATGAACGGCGTGCCCTGCACGACGTGCGCCGGCGCATCGATGTGCGTCGTATTGTGCATCGAGGTGGTGATGCGCTGCGACAGCACGCCCGATTTGGCCATGTAATGAATGCGCTCGATCTTCACGTCCTCGAAATAGGGCCAGTTCGGCGACTGATATCCGAAGCGGTGGGACAGATTGTAGAATTCCAGCCCCATGCTGTTCTTCAAATTCTCCTCGAACGTCACGCCGCGTATTTTTTTCGCCACGGCATACCTCCTTCTTGGGGCCGCCACTGCGGCGGCGCTATTCTCGTTCACTCAGACGCCGCTTCGGGCGGCAAGCAAAATGCCGGAAGTCCTATGCGGGTCCATTGAGCCGCTGACAAGGGGAGAAACCGGGTGGATTTTTCGACCGGCCACCGTGCGGGCCGGCGGCGCAAGTGCCAGGCGTCTACTCGTCACGATGATCGGCAAGGCGGCTCGTGTGCAGATTTCAATTTGCAATAATGCTACACGTTCGCCCAATATGCGGTACAGCAAAAACGCGCAAATTTGCTGGTGCTTGCAGGTGCCGCGCCCGGGGGATGAACGCGCATGGTGAGCAAGATCGCGCTGGAGGAGCATTTCCTCAGTCCCAACCTGGTCGAGGACTGGCTGCCGACGGTCACCGGCGTGCCGCAGGCCAAAGCCGATCAGTTGCTCCAGCAGCTCATGGATTTCGGCGACCGGCGGCTCGAGGCGATGGACAGAGCCGGCATCGAGCGCGCGGTGCTGTCGATCTCCGGCCCCGGCGTGCAGGCCGAACGTGATGCCGCAGCCGCCATCCGCAAGGCGCAAGCGGCCAACGATTTTCTCGCTCTCGAAATTCGGGAGCGCCCGGATCGCTATTCCGGCCTCGCTCACCTTGCCCTGCAGGACGCGAACGCCGCCGCCGACGAGCTGGAGCGCTGTGTCCGCGACCTGAAATTTCACGGCGCGATGATCAACGGCCACACCAACGGCCAGTATCTCGACGACCGCGCGCTCGATCCGTTCTGGGAGCGCGTGGAGGCCTTGGGGACGCTGGTCTATCTGCATCCGGCCGATCCGGTGGTGCCCGCGCCGGTGCTCGACGGCCACCGCGCGCTGCGCCGCGCCACCTGGGAATGGGGTTTCGAGACCGGCTCGCACGCGCTGCGCCTCGTGTTTGGCGGCGTGTTCGACCGCTTCCCGAAGGCCAAGCTTGTCCTCGGCCACATGGGCGAGACGCTGCCCTATCTGCTCTGGCGCTTCGACAGCCGCGCCAGCCTCTATGGCGTCAAGCTCGCCAGGCCGCCGTCGCAATACATCAAGGAAAACATCTGGGTCACGGTATCGGGCATGTATTCGGTCGATCCGCTCTATTGCGCGGTTACCGCGCTTGGCCCCGAGCGCGTGATGTTCGCCGCGGACTATCCGTTCGAGTCGACGGAGGAGGCCGCGGCCTTCATGGATTCGGCCCCGCTCGATGAAGAGTTGCGCGCGGACATCGCGCGCAATAATGCGGAGAAGTTGTTGGGGCTGGCGTAGACCTCTACGCTGTCATGCGCGGGCTTGAACCCGCACATCCCGCTTAGTTCGGCAAAGCTTGCCAATGAAATCGGGATGGCCGGGACAAGCCCGGCCATGACACCAATTATTTCGCCTGAATAGTCCGCATCGGCTTGCCGTCGAGCCAGGCGCGGATGTCCTCGACGATGTCGGGAAAATACTTCCGGTAATTCTGCTCGCTGACGTAGCCGAGGTGCGGCGTGAGCACGACATTGTCGAGCTTGCGGTAAGGATGATCGAGCGGCAGCGGCTCGACCTCGAACACGTCGAGGCCGGCGCCAGCGATCTTCTTGTCCTGCAACGCCTTCAGCAGCGCCGCCTGATCGACGATCGGCGCGCGCGCCGTGTTGATGAGGTAGGCCGACGGCTTCATGCGTGCGATGTCTTCGGCCGTCACCAGGCTGCGCGAGCGGTCGCCGAGGATGTAATGGATGCTGACGAAGTCCGAATTGCGGAACAGGTCGTCCTTGCTCGCGTATTCCGCGCCGCCTTCTTTCGCCTTCTCGGGCGTGAGGTTCTGGCTCCAGGCGATCACCTTCATGCCGAAGGCGTTGGCGATGCGCGTGACGCGCTGGCCGAGCTTGCCGAAGCCGACGATGCCGAGCGTCAGCCCTTCGAGGTCCCTGCCGATGGTCGTCTGCCACAGCGCGCCGGCTTTGAGCCGCGCGTTCTCGAAGCCGATATGCCGGGTCAATTCCAGCATCAGGCCGATGGCGATGCCGGCGGTCGGGTTGCCGGCGCCGCCGGTGCCGCAGACAGTGACGCCGCGCTCGGCCGCAGCCTTCAGGTCGATCGAATTGTTGCGCGCGCCGGTGGTGATCAGCAGCTTCAGGTCGGGGAGGCCCTCGATCACCTTGCGCGGGAAGGGGGTGCGCTCGCGCATCATCACGATGACGGCAAAGCCCTGCAGCGCCTTGATGACGGCCTCCGGTCCGCCGATCGGGTCGTTGAAGACCTTGACGTCGACGTCTTTGGTGATCGGCGACCAGTCGGCGCATTGCAGCGCCACGTTCTGGTAGTCGTCGAGAATTGCTGCGCGCACCATGCTTACCAATCCCTGAAAAGCGCCGGCAGGACAGCCGGCCGGCGCCACCTTAGGGCGGCCTCAGGCGCTTGTCATTCGGCGGGCTGTGTCATTCCGGGATGCGTGCGCCACAACCTGTCGTTCCGGGGCGCGGCGAAGCGGCGAACCCGGAATCCATAATCCCGGCGCTGCGGACTATAGATTCCGGGCCCGCGGCCGTTTGGCCGCGCCCCGGAATGACTGGAGAGACATCAGCTGACGGAAAGGTTCAGCGCGGCTCGGCGATGCCGTGCTTCTCGCGCCACTTGGGGCCGGGGCCGCGCATGTAGTGAAGCTCGGGCTTGTACGGCCGGGCCATGTCGCGGGTTGCTTCCTGCCAGACGGCGGCGAAGAACGCGCCGACCTGATGAAGCGGACGGCAGACCAGGGTGGCGGCGGATCCTGAGATGACGGCGATGGCGCGGCTCATGGCGATTATCCGATACGCGAACGGGTACCGTTACCCATTACTCCCTTTTGTCGCCGCCGAAGGCGACGAGGTTCACACAAGCCGATCGTGCCGCGACGAGGTTAAAGGCTGGTTTGAAAACGACGCTCTTGCTTCTTTTTCTCGTCAGCCTTTCCGAACATTTACCGCGCTCGCATCTTCATCCCTCCCCGCTTGCGGGGAGGGAGGCGAGCGTCAGCGAGCCGGCACGTCATCACCGGGCTTGTCACCACAAGTCGGGTTTACCCGACTTGTGGCGGCAATCGTGCGGAAGTCGGGCGAGCCCGACTTCCGACGTGATCTCGCTTAGGGACGCACTGCCTTCCTAAGCGGGATGGCCGGGACGAGCCCGGCCATGACAGCTTCGCGGCTTGCCCTTTGCACCCGCGCTCGCTACATCAGCCGCGAATTTCCCGACAGAGCATGATCCCGAAAGCATGTCCTCGGCCCCGATCGGGGATGGAAACCGGCTTTCGGAGAAGATCATGCTCGAACGGACTACTCCTTTCGTCGCATGCGCTGCGCGCGTGAGACGACGTCAGGCTGACACTACAAGTTCGAGGTTGAACGCCGCATGAATGGCCGCCAGTTCATCTATCACATGCACGGCCTGTCGAAGTCCTATCCGGGCGGACGCAAGGTGCTCGAGAACGTCAACCTGTCGTTCTACCCGGACGCCAAGATCGGCGTGCTCGGCGTCAACGGCGCCGGCAAGTCGACGCTGCTGAAGATCATGGCCGGGCTCGACACCGAATTCGCCGGCGAGGCCTGGGCGGCGGAAGGCGCGCGCGTCGGTTACCTCGCGCAGGAGCCGCAGCTCGATGCGGAGAAGACCGTGCGCGAGAACGTGATGGAAGGCGTCGCCGGCAAGCAGGCGCTGATCGACCGCTACAACGAGATCGCGTCGAACTATTCCGACGAGACCGCCGACGAGATGGCGAAGCTGCAGGACGAGATCGATTCCAAGAATCTCTGGGACCTCGACGCGCAGGTCACGCAGGCCATGGACGCGCTGCGCTGCCCGCCGGACGATGGCGACGTGATCAAGCTCTCCGGCGGCGAGCGGCGGCGTGTTGCCTTGTGCCGCCTGCTGCTGGAGCAGCCCGACCTGCTGCTGCTCGATGAGCCGACCAACCATCTCGACGCCGAATCGGTCGCCTGGCTCGAAAGCCACCTGCGCAACTATCCGGGCGCGATCCTGATCGTCACCCACGACCGCTACTTTCTCGACAACGTCACCGGCTGGATCCTCGAGCTCGACCGCGGCCGCGGCATTCCCTACGAGGGCAACTACACCGCCTGGCTCGGCCAGAAGCAAAAGCGCCTCGAGCAGGAAGGCCGCGAGGAAGAGGCGCGCCAGCGCACGCTCGCGCGCGAGCAGGAGTGGATCGCGGCGAGCCCGAAGGCGCGGCAGGCGAAATCGAAGGCGCGCTACCAGCGCTACGAGGACCTGCTCAAGCAGGCCGCCGAGGCGCGCGCGCAGTCGGCGCAGATCATCATCCCGGTCGCCGAGCGGCTCGGGCAGAACGTGGTCGATTTCGAGCACCTGTCGAAGGGCTTCGGCGACAACCTGCTGATCGACGACCTCACCTTCAAGCTGCCGGCCGGCGGCATCGTCGGCGTTATCGGCCCGAACGGCGCCGGCAAGACCACGCTCTTCCGCATGATCACGGGGCAGGAGAAGCCGGACAAGGGCACGATCAGCATCGGCGACTCGGTCCACCTCGGCTACGTCGACCAGTCGCGCGATACGCTCGACGGCGCAAAGAACGTCTGGGAAGAAATCTCCGGCGGCAATGACATCGTGCTGCTGGGCAAGCGCGAGATGAACTCACGCGCCTATTGCGCGGCGTTCAACTTCAAGGGCGCCGATCAGCAGAAGAAGGTCGGGCAGCTTTCCGGCGGCGAGCGCAACCGCGTGCATCTCGCCAAGATGCTCAAGTCCGGCGCCAACCTCCTGCTGCTCGACGAGCCGACCAACGACCTCGACGTCGAGACGCTGCGCGCGCTGGAAGAGGCGCTGGAGGATTTCGCCGGCTGCGCCGTCATCATCAGCCACGACCGCTGGTTTCTCGACCGCATTGCGACGCACATTCTCTCGTTCGAGGGCGACAGCCACGTCGAATGGTTCGAGGGCAACTTCCAGGATTACGAGGCCGACAAGATGCGCCGCCTCGGGCAGGACTCCATCGTGCCGACGCGCGTGAAATATAAGAAGTTTGCGCGGTAATGCTCGCAGCAGCAGCACATTCAGCCGGTCATCCCCCGCGCAAGCGGGGGATCCAGTAGTCGCAAGCGTTTCGGTGAGCGTTGGCGCTCGCGTTTACTGGATCGTCCGCTTTCGCGGACGATGACAATTCTTCTGACAAGCCCGGCCATGACAGCGAAGCGATTCCGGTCACGCCGCCTTGCTCTGCATTATCTCGGCCCAGCGCTCGCCGGCGCGCTTCTCGTAGTTGTCGGCGAGCGCATGAAGCGCCGCCGCGCCGTCGCCATGGAAGGAAGGGCCGTGCATGAGCGCCAGCGTCTTCGGCTGGAGCGGCGCGAGGCGGCGGATGGCCGATCCCATGCCGGGGGCGAGCGCCGAATACTGGAACAGGTCTTCCGCGGCGATCGCCGGCCCGACGATGTCGCCCGACGTCAGCGCCGGATTGTCGCCGAGTTGCGTGAACAGGTCGCCGCACAGCAGCGTGCCGGTCGTCTCCTCGAACATCACGCCCGCGTCCCAGCCGTGCGGCGTGTGCGGCGTGTCGATGTAGCGCACGCGCTTGCCGCCGAGGTCGATCGTCTCGCCGTCGGCGAGCACGCGCGGCGCGCGGTCCGCCATGTCGTTGAGCGAGACGAGGCAGCTGGTCTGGCCGTGCGCGACCTGCGCGTTCGGCGCGACCGCCATCCACTCGTTCATCGCGCCGCATTCGTCGGCCTCATAGTGGCCGAACGCGATCCAGCGCAGCGTCTCGGGCGCGATGAGCTTCGCGACCGCCTCACGGTTGAGCGGAAACATCCTGCGCAAGCCGGTGTGGAACAGCAGCGGCTCGCCGCCGCGGATCAGGAACGAGTTGAAGGCGAAGCCGGCGGGCGGGGCGATGTCCGGCACGAAGGTGGAGAGCCGGAAGATGCCGTCGGCGATTTCGTCGATTCGGGTCTGCAAGGAACTGGACATGGGTGGTCTCCGTCGCCTGTATTTGACAATACACAACTGTGCATCTAAATGAGCGAGCTTGTCAATAATCATTGCACATGGTAGTGCAGTCAAAATGTCGCGCCCCTATACGCTGAAAAAACGCGCCGAGCAGCAGGCCGAAACCCGCCGCCGCATTGTCGAGGCCGCGGTCGATCTGCACACGCGCATCGGGCCCGCCGCCACGACCTTCAGCATGGTGGCGGAGAAGGCCGGCGTGCAGCGCCACACGCTCTATGCGCATTTCCCGGACGAGCGCGAGCTGCTGATGGCGTGCTCGGGTCATGTGCAGGCGCAGGATCCGCCGCCGGACGCCGCCGGCTGGCGCGCCGTGAAGGGCCGCCGCGAACGGCTGACCGCCGGGCTTGCCGCCGTCTACCGCTGGTACGCGGGCCATGCGCAGCTGCTGTCGTGCGTGCTGCGCGACGCCGAGCATCATCCGCTGGTGCGCGAAATCTCCCGGCTGCGCTTTGGGCCGGTGCTCGCGGAGTGGCACGAGGCGCTGGGTGCGGGCCTCAACGCCAGGCAGCGCGCGATGCTGCATCTCGCGCTGAGCTTCTTCACCTGGCGCGCGCTGGTCGCGGAGAGCGGCCTTAAATCCGCCGCCGCGGTCGAAGCGATGGTGCAGGCGATCGAGGGGTGAATCACGCGGCGCACAAGGGTGCATCGCGATTCCCATCATCCAAAGCCGACAGCAAACGACCGCCGCCTCGGGCAGGACTCGATCGCCCTGCATCGGCTAGACTGAAAAATTCAGTCGATAGGGCGCGCAAAGGGGGCGCGAGTCCATGTCGGACGCATTGATCGCGCTGGCGTTCTTTCTCTGCCTCGCCGGTGCGGCGTTCGGCGCCCTGTTCATCAACGCCAGGCTGCCGGAACGGCATCGCGCCCAGGATACCAGCAACGTCGTGCGGCTCTGTGCCGGCATCTTTGTCGTCATGACATCGCTCGTGCTCGGGCTCATGGTCACGTCGGCCAAGAGCACCTTTGAAAGCGTGGACAAGAACCTGCACGCCTATGCCACCGAGCTGATCCTGCTCGATCGTACGCTGCGGTACTACGGGCCGGAAACCGCCGAGGCGCGCCGTCAGTTGCTGACTTACGTGAAGCAGGCGGCGGCGCGGATGGCGCAAAGCGATCCGGTGCTCAGCAGCCGCAGCGCCGAAAGCCTGCTCAACGACGTCGCGTTCAGCATGCGCTCGCTCAAGCCGGCCGATCCCCAGCACGCCGCGCTGCTGCTGCGCGCCGAGCAGCGTTTCGAGACGGCCTACGAAATGCGCTGGACGCTGGTCGAGCAGTCCGAAGGCACCATACCGTTCCCGCTGATCGCGCTGGTCGGAGCCTGGCTCGTGCTGATCTTCGCGAGCTTCGGCTACTGCGCGCCGCGCAACGCCGTCGTCATCGCGAGCCTGTTCGTGTCGGCGCTGCTGATCGCCGGCGCGATCTATCTGATCCTCGATATGGACGGGCCGTTCGATGGCACGATCCAGGTCTCGCCCGCGCCGCTCGACCGTGTCGTCGCCGAGCTGGAGCGGTAGCGGAAGTGGCGCGCGACCTCGAAGGATGAAGTCACTCCGGCGCAATCAATTTTACATCCGGAAAATACGTTCGGTACGGTCGCGTGTCTCGCGTCAGGATCGACAGCCGATTGACCCGCGCGTGCGCGCCGATGAAGAAATCCGACAGCACGTTCGGCCGCGAACCGCCGGCAGCGCGGTATTTTCGATAGGCCTGGCCGGCGGCGAACAGGCCGGCTGTCGGTATGCGCTCGAAGGTAATTCCCAGCTCCGTCAGTGCGGCCTGGACGTCCGCTTCGCTGCCCAGCCGCGCCGACAATTCGGCAAAGACGATTTCATTGGTCGAAAGGGCGCCCTTGCGGCGGCACTCATCGATGCGGTCGACCGACCACGTTTGCCATTCGGAACCAGGCGTCAGGATGTCGGCGATGACGTTGGTGTCGACGAGCGTCATCCCCGCTTTCGCCTGAGGCGCGGATTGAAACCGGGATCGAGATCGGGATCGCCCCGCATTTCCTTCATGAATTCGTCCGTCGTCATTTTGTCGCGGATCAGGCGGCGCTTGCTCAAGGCGTAAAGTCGCGCCTTGTAATCGTCGGCGCCACCTTGTTTCTCGATGTAGACACCGCCCGAGGCCGTCGCCCGCACGTCGACCTTGTCGCCCGGCTTGATGCCGGCGGCTGTGCGGACCTCTTTGGGAATCGTGACCTGGCCTTTGATCGTGACGGTCGTGGACACGGCATGTGCTCCGGTATTACTTTCAGGTAAAAGTAATACTTCGACCGAGCGCCGTCAATGGCTTGCCTCCGGCCGCTTCTTGCTTACGCGCCGCGCGACTTTCTTCCTGTGCGCTTCTTTCTTCGGCTTCTCGGCCTGCGTCTCGTGCACGAGCCCGCAGGTCGCGGCTTCCTTCAGGGTGAGCTCGCGGTGCTCGGTCGCGTTGGTGTAGATCGCCGCGATGATGGTGCCGAGCGTGCACACCTGCGCCGATGCCGCCGTCGATGCGGCGAGCAGGGCCGCGCTTGCGAGCGCCGCGATTGCCAGTTTTTTCATCCGCCCCTCCCGGCCTTTGGTTTCGCCAGAGCAATGGTCTCACGATTTTTTTGCGGGTGGAAGCAGTGCGGCACACACTCTTCCCCTCTCCCCTTGCGGGAGAGGGTGGCTCGCGCGTAGGGAATCCGAGCGCGAGCCGGGTGAGGGGGCCTCTACAATATTTCAGGCTTCGGAAGCCGTGTGGCCAGTTGTTGTCCTAGTAGATAACACGCGAATGCTATTTCGTTGAACTGTGCTTTCGTAAATGAAAGCCGCTGACCGATTGAAAACGATCGCGCTCTGATCTCGAATTTGGCGAAAGTATCGACCTCTGCGCGGTCATCACCGGGATCAACCGTATGGCCAGGCTCCAGTTCTATTTCTTCACCGTTTCGGATGTAAAACATTTTTACTCGCGGAACGCGCAAAACAAATTCATCTCTCTGATGCGTTTCGATTTTGGTGATCACTCCTGCTCGATGCTCGAGACAATTTCTTGCGGTTTGCAAGGACATGTATGCCTGGGAAAACTCGATTTTTGAAGTAAGTTTGCAATTAACTGCGTCAAGTAATTCTGGAAATTTCATCGCTGAAGCTTTTGCCTGGAAAGGTGCGATGAATTCTGCCAAAGTGGCATTCGATTTGACCTGATGCGTTTTTGTGAGGAGTGCGCCGAAGACGAACGCATCTTCAAGCGCGTGGCGAACCGCGCGCAAGAGGTCTTGGAAAGCCTTCGATAATATCCAATTTTCATGCAGCGCTCTCCTTTCCGCAGCGGTCATTTCTTGGCCGCGAACTCGGAATTTTTCAGTGCAAGGTGAGGGCTGCGCCAAGTCGGCGCCATCGAGCGCATCGAAATGAAAATTGACTATTTCATTGGTTGATACGACAGCAGTATTGATAACGGAGCTAAGTCTTGTGGCATTCAGCGAAAGCTGTAACCGCGGATTCCCCATTTTCTGTTCTCCTCGCTGATTGTGGAGAGCTTAAGAAGGCCGTTTGACATCTGCCATGACTAGACATATATTCCTATCACCCTCCCCAACGAGGGGCGTTCCTGCAGGACGCTTCGGGAATGGGGGAGGGTGCGGCGCCTGCGGGCGGGGGTGAACGTTGATCCCCGCACTCGGGCGGCGCCGGGGCTCCGCCCGGGACCACTAGAAGAGTCCCCGCGAGGAGCTCGCTGATGGTGGTCGGCTGGGCCGGCCTGTCGGGGAAACCCGAAAGGGCACGCCAACAGCCGAGCCAAAAGCGCGGCCCGGCGCTGGAAAAGACGCCGTGACGGAGCGCCGGAAGGCGCGGCGATCCCGATGAGGGATCGCAAACAAAAGGACTGGTTGCGCCCTCCGGCGCTCCGTCCCCCTCGATGCGCGCGTTGGGCTTGCCCAATTCGCGCCCGGCAAAATTGCCGCCGAGGGTAGCGAAGGCGGATGACGGCGTACCCGGCGCCGCAAAGAATACGGGCGATTCCGCACGTTCCCGGTCCGGCTGTTTGACAATTGAATCGGTGAGGCGAAGTTAGTTTGTCATTCCGGGGCGCGGCTGAAAGCCGCGAGCCCGGAATCCATAACCCCAGCGCTGCGGAGTATGGATTCCGGCTCTCGCGCTTCGCGCTCGGCCGGAATGACACGGGGGACAAGCGCGGGCATGACGGTTAGAG
>DASSRW010000031.1:0-5218 GCA_035701545.1 Pseudolabrys sp. | reverse complement strand
GGCGCGTTTCACGGCCTCAACCCGGCGATGGGCTGGCTGTTCGCGGTTGCGCTCGGTCTCCACCGCAAGAGCCGGCTCGCCATCTGGCTCTCACTCATTCCGATCGCGGTGGGGCACGCGTTGTCCATCGCCATGGTCGCCGCTGCGGTCGTCGCGCTGGGCTTCGTCGTGAACCCGCGCATTCTCGAGATGACGGCCGGAATCGTCTTGCTGGGCTGGGCTCTTTATTACACGCTTTACGGCCATCGCCATCGCGTGCGCGTCGGAATGACGGCCGGAGCAATCGGCCTTGGCGTTTGGTCGTTCATCATGGCGACGGGGCACGGCGCCGGCCTGATGCTGGTCCCGGTTCTCATTCCGCTCTGCCTCGCCGGCTCGCCTGCCAAAGACGTGCTGACGGCGGAGTCCTTGCCACTCTCGCTTGCTGCGGTTGGGGTGCATACCGGCGCGATGCTTGCCGTGACCGCTGCGATGGCGGCGGCCGTCTATGAATGGGTGGGGCTCGCGGTTCTTCGCCGCGGCTGGATCAATTTCGACCGCCTCTGGATCGCGGCGCTCGCGGCGACGGGGGTTTTTCTTATCGTTCGCCCGTAAGCAGACGCCTGGACGCCCGCATCTATTGTTAATCATGCGGCGAGCCGACCATGCCAATCGCGGCGGAATTGGGCAGCAAAAACCCCGGCGCGGAGCCGGGGCTCTTGTTCTCATCGCGTGCGCGTTCCTATTCGCAGTATTTGCACGGCGGGAAGTCGCGGCTGTAGACCGGCTGCGTCTTGAACTTCGCCGGGTCGTATGTCCAGTATGTGCTGACGTTGGTGTAAGTCTTCAGGACGGTGTTCCAGAGCTCGGCCTTGTCGTAGCCGAACATCTTTTTCTTTTCGACCTTCTTGATGTAGATGTTCTGGATCGGGCTCTTGGTTGCGAGATCGAGCTTGACCGGACCGCGCGGCGGATTGATCTCGATGCTTGCCATCGCTTTGATGAACTCTGCCGGGCCCGGATATTTGCCTTTGAATTTCGCCAGTGTCTTGTCGATCCACATGGCGGTCGCGTAATTGCCTTCCGAATAATACGACGGCACCTTGCCGTATTTGGCACGATACTTCTTCACGAAGGCTTCGTTGGCCGGCGTCTCGATCGCCGCACTGTAGACGTGGGCCGAAATATTGCCGAGGGCCTCATCGCCCATGAACGGCAGGGCGAACTCGTCATAATTGGTGCTACCGCCGAGGATGATCGTCTTGTTGCCGGCAGCGCGCAGTTGCTTGGGGAATTGCAGCGTCATCGGTCCAACCATCAATGAGAAGATGGCGTCGACGTCTCTCTTGATGCCGGGGATATACGGCCCGAAGTCTTTGATTCCGAACGGCACCCACATTTTCTGCACGACCTTGCCGCCGCAATCCTCGAATGTTTTCTGGAACCCACCGACCTGCTCGTAGCCGAACGCGTAGTCGGCCGCGATTGCTGCGACGCGTTTGTAGCCGTGCTCGCAAGCCCATTGCCCCAGCGCATGCGTCGGCTGCGACGAGACCCATGTGGAGAATACGGTGTAAGGAAATTTGTCGGATTGACGCTGGGCAAGATCGTCACCGGTGGTGATGGTCCCAATGAAGAGCGTCTTTTCCTGGTTTGAAACCGGCGCCAGCGCGTAGGCCGCCGACCCAAGCACCGCGCCGACGACCATGTCCACTTTGTCTTGAAGGATGAGCTTCTTGGCCATGGTCACGTCGCCATCGACGCTGCCCTTGTCATCCGCGACAATGAAGCTCACCTTGGCGCCGCCCAGCTTGCCGTCATGCTCGTCGAGATACATCTGAAAGCCGTTGACCATATCGGTGCCGAGCTGGGTGATGATGCCCGTGCGCGGCGCCAGGAATCCGATCTTCAGCTCCTGCGCGTGTGCGCCTTGTGCAGCCAGCAGAATCGCGGCTCCGGCGAGCAGCGACGAAACAATGCGTCCGGTGATGCTGGTCATTGATTCCCTCCCGATTGGCCGCGCGCCGTTCTGGCGCGAACGGCCCATTTGTGCAGGTTACGGTAGCGATCTACCGGCGGGAGTGGAAGGCGCGGAAAAGGGACGCGGGGCGCTGCGCGGACTGGCGGCCCGCCCGGGCGGTGCTGCCATTTCCGGGCGATGTCGCGATCTGAAAGTGATTGCCCCTAAGGCTTGCAGCCGGCGCGACCGACCAACTTGCGGCGCAGCGCCAATGCGCTGCCGCTATGAGATGTAAACAGCCCGAGGGGCAACCCGAGTGCGCGCCGCTCAGACCGCCTCTTCGGCTTCCTGATTGACGACTTCTTCGGCCAGTTCCGTCAACTTGTTGTCGGTCTCCTTTTCCTCGTCCAGGGTTTCCTGGAGCAGAGAGACCGCCTCGTCGAGCTCGAGCTCCTGCGCCCAGGCGCGCAGCGTGCCGTAGCGGGAAATTTCATAGTGCTCCACGGCCTGCGCGGCGCCGACCAGACCGGCGTCGAGAGCGGGCGAATTCTTGTATTCCTTGATGATTTCCTCGCCCTCATCGATGATGCCGACGATCGCCGGGCAGTTTTTCCCGCGTGGCGTCTCCTCGATGATCTTGAATACCTGTTCCAGCCGTTTGACGTGTTCCTCCGTCTGTTCCTGGTGCTGCTCAAACGCGCCGGCAAGATCCTCCGAATTCGCAGCCTTCGCCATCTTGGGCAGGGCGGCGAGGATTTTCTTCTCGGCGAAATAGATGTCTTTCAGGCCCTCGTGAAAGAGCTCATCCAGTTGTTTGGGTTCTTTGGGCATCATCACCCTCCGGGTTGCAGGACGGGACAGCAACGCGGTACCCATGCCCGTGTTCCGCCACCGCAAGCACATTGCGAAGCGCGAAGACCCGCCGTTGCGCAACTTAAGCGGCGCGCGCCTCGCGCGGCGTTTTTCCGGTCCATCGCTTGAAGGCGTGCGAAAACGAGCCGACCTCGCGATAGCCGAGCAGCCAGGCGATTTGCGAGATCGTCAGGTCGCGGTCGCTCAAATGGCGATGGGCAAGGTTGGCTCTGAGCTCGTCCAACAGTTCGGAGAACGTAAGACCCTCCAGCGACAAGCGGCGCGCGAACGTTCGCGGGCTCACGCCAAGCTGACGCGCAACCTTGTCGGCCTGGGCGTGGCCATGCGGAAGAAGCGGCGCAATCTCATTTTCGACGCGCGCGCGAAATGAATCGCGCGCTTTCAGTTTGTACGAGAGCGCCTCATCGCAGTAGGACATCAGCAACTTGTTGAGATACGGATCAGCGCCGACAATCGGCGATTGTCCGACGCCGATCGGAAACACGATGTCGTCGGCGGCTGCTCCAAATTCAACGTTGTTGCCGAAGAATTCGGCAAACTCCGCGTTTTGACTCCGGCGATGCGTGAAGCGCACGCGGCTCGGCAGGAGGCGCAGGCCCGTCAGCTGCCGGCACAACCGCACCACCGCCGTCATCCAGAATTCCACCTGGTGGCGATCCAGATGGCGTCCAACGCCGACATAGTGGAGCGACATACCGACCGCCTTGTGGTCGATGCACGTTTGCGAAATCCCCTCATTGATGATCGCGGTGTATCGCGCCGCCCGATGCAGGGCGTCGATCAGAATCTGTGAGGAAGCGAGAACATAATAGAGAAGCCCGATCTGCCGCAGGTCGGGGGTCTGGGCGAGATGAAAGCCGAGGAGATCGTCGTTCAAGGCCGCGGCGGCGAGGTTCAGAAACTCGATTTGATCGCGCACGCCGATCGTGAGGCGCGGATTCTCGATCTGGGAGCGGGTGAGGCCGGCCTTTTTGAGAATGGGATCGAGCGCGATGCCGGCCTTTTCCGCGCGCACACAGGCAAGGCGCGACATCGTTCCGGTTGCGCTCGGCAGACGACCGGTGCCGCTGGGTGCGGTGGGATTCCCTTTTTGCATGCAAAGGCCCGGCTTCGCGCCGGCAAAGCTACGGCTTCCGCCCAACTCCCTCGATTGGACCGTGGTCCAATGAGATCGGTGCCGCGCTTCTGCTTTCGGCCGGGGACTTGCGCGACGCGGCAAGCAGGCAGCGCGCTCACTTGCCTGGCGCGAGCGAACAAATCTTTGGCAAGCAGCAACAAGATGTTGTGGCGCTATCTCCCCATTTGGCTGTCGAGCGGCATTGGGCCGCGATTTTCTGCCAAAATGGACGGTTTTTTATGGCCAAACAACGGAACGTAATTGCGATCATCGACGACGATCCGGACCTGCGTGACGCAATCGATCTACTGCTGTCGTTGCATGGATATCGAACGCAGCTGTTTGCCTCCGCGGAGGAATTCATGCTCGCGGCGACGAAACTGGACTCCGCCTGCCTTCTCGTCGATATCCAGCTCGGCGATCTCTCGGGCGTGGAATTGTGCCGGCAACTGAATGCGATGGGCTACGATTTCCCGGTCATCTTCATGACCGGCTCCCACGACGCGATTCTGCATCGGCAAGCGCTCGAATTCGGATGCGTCGCGTTTTTGCACAAGCCCTTTCCGATGGAGCAGTTGATCGAGTCTGTCGCCAGAGCGTCGACTCCATGCACCCGGCACTAGGCGCAGGTGTCCGCTCCTTTTCGTGAAGCGGACACCTCAAGCTGGCGCAAAGCGTCACGCTCTGATGAACGTACCGTTCTGCAATTCCGACACCGCCTGCCGCAGTTCGGCCTGCGTGTTCATCACGATGGGACCGTACCAGGCGACCGGCTCCTCGATCGGCTTGCCGGAGACGAGCAGGAAGCGGATGCCTTTCTCGCCGGCCTGCACCGTCACCTCGTCGCCGCGGTCGAACAGCACCAGCGAGCGGTCGCCGACCGGCTCGCGGAAGAGAATCTCTTCGCCATCGACCTGCTTCTCGCTGAGCACGCCGAACGGCTTTGAGGCGTACGCGAATTTGCCGTCGCCTTCGAACACGTAAGCGAAAGCGTGGCGCTCGACCTCGACCTTGAGCGTCTTGCGCTTTCCGGGCGGCACGTAAATGTCGAGATAGCGCGGATCGGCGGCGACGCCCTCGACCGGGCCGCGTCTGCCCCAGAAGTCGCCGCACACGATGCGCACACGCGTGCCGTCGTCATCAGTGACTTCCGGAATCTCGGCGCCTTTGATGTCCTGGTAGCGCGGCGCGGTCATCTTCAGCGAGGAGGGCAGGTTCGCCCACAGCTGGAAGCCGTGCATGCGGCCGAGCGCGTCACCCTGCGGCATCTCCTGGTGCATGATGCCGCG
>DASSRW010000030.1:0-40320 GCA_035701545.1 Pseudolabrys sp. | reverse complement strand
GGGCCAGGCAATCTCAGGATCTCCTCTCCTTCTTCGCCGATCGCCTCAAAGTCCAACTGCGCGAGCAGGGTGCGCGGCACGATCTGGTCGATGCCGTGTTTGCCCTTGAGGGCCAGGACGAGCTGCTGCTGATCGTCCGCCGGGTCGAGGCGCTCGGCAAATTCCTCGACAGCGACGACGGCAGGAACCTGCTCGCCGGCTACAAGCGCGCGACCAACATCATCCGCATCGAGGAAAAGAAGGACAAGCGCGAATACACCGGCGCGCCGGACGCGAGGCTCTATCAGTTGCCGGAAGAGAAGGCGCTGGCCGAGGCGATTGCGTCCGCCAAGAAGGACGCCTCTGCTGCCGTCGCCAAAGAGGATTTCGCCGCCGCCATGAGCGCGATGGCAAGGCTGCGCCCCAGGGTCGATGCCTTTTTCGACAAGGTCACTGTCAACGTCGACGACGAGCCTTTGCGCGAAAATCGCCTCAGGCTGCTCAACGAAATCCGCGAAGCCACCCGCGCGGTCGCCGATTTCTCCCGCATCGAGGGCTGAGCGACTATCGGCCGTAGGGTGGGCGAAGGCGCGGAACGCGCCGCGCGCCATTTCTCCGCGTCAACGGCGGGCTTCGCTTTCCGCCTTTCGCGCTGATGCGGTTTGCCCGAGACATCGCTCAGCCCACCCTACAAAGGTCCATCTCACCGCAGCCGGTTTTGTAGGGTGCGGCTGAGCGCAGCGAAGCCCACCACGAACATTGCCGCATGCGCATGCGACACGGCGGGATCGCGCGCTGGCGCCCGCGCGGATCCATTGGCGGGCTTCGCTTTCGCCTTTCGCGCTGATGCGCTGCGCCGGAGACATCGCTCAGCTTTGTAGGGTGGGCGAAGGCGCGGAACGCGCAGCGCCCACCATTTCTCCGCATCGACGGTGGGCTTCGCTGTCGCTCAGCCCACCCTACGTTTTGCCGCATCGCATCCGGGCACGAACGGGTTGACAGCTTCGCCGACTAGGACTATATTCCGCGTGCCTTGCTCGGCCGAGGGCGTCTTCTAGGGACGCTTGGAAAGACGGAGCAGGGTCGGCGCCTGCGGGCGGGGGTGAACGGTGATCCCCGCACCCGGGCGGCGCCGGGGCTCCGCCCGGGACCACTACGAGTCCCCGCGAGGAGCTCGCTGATGCCGGGCGCAAATGCCCTGCAAAAGCGCGGCCCGGCGCCGGCAAGACGCCGCGATGGAGCGCCGAGAGGCGCCCGCGTTTCCGAGAGGAAACGCGGCACGAAAAGATCATGGACGCGCCTCGCGGCGCTCCATCCCCTCGGCATGGCCGGGGGAGAAAAAGGAACGACGACGCACCCGGCGTCGCAAAGAATACGGGCGATGGCGCGCGCCTCATCTTCCAGCAGAACATTAACATCGGCGTGTTCAGCCGTTTGCGCAAGCCTGTCCCGTCATCCTGAGGTGGGCGCGCGCAGCGCGGCCCTCGAAGGATGATGCATCGGCGCCGGCACTTGCATCTCCCGCTCAGGATGAAGCCCGTGGCGCAACGATCGTACGGCTCAAATCCTACGGCTCAAGATGAGCGGGGAAAGCTCATTGAGCACACTCGCCGCCGCCGAACAAAAATGGAACTCTCCGCCCCGCCTCGTCGTTTCATCCCCGCCTTCACAAAGGAAAATCCCATCATGGTCATCGGGGTCGCACATCTTCAGCCTATAGTCGCGCTTGTCGCCGGCATTCTCATTCTGATCATTCCGCGGCTTCTCAATATCATTGTGGCAATCTACCTGATCTTCATCGGCATCCTCGGCCTCGGCATCATCCGCTGACCCGGCTTGCGCCGCGGCCCGTGGCGGTGCTTTTAGGAGCCGCGCGGCCCAGCTTATTTCGCAAAGACATGGCAAAACGAAAATCAAAACGCACAAGCTCGAAAACGGCGGTCAAAAAGCCGTCCAAAAAGACTTCGCCGAAATCCTCATCCGCGCGCAGCGGCAAATGGGTTTATGCCTTCGGCGGCGGCAAGGCCGAAGGCAAGGCCTCGATGCGCAATCTGCTCGGCGGCAAGGGCGCAGGTCTTGCCGAGATGGCGAGCCTCGGCCTGCCGGTGCCCCCCGGCTTCACGATCACGACCGACGTCTGCACGTACTACTACGAGCACGACAAATCCTATCCAAAAGAGCTGAAGGCGCAGGTTGAAAAGGCGCTGGCAAATGTCGGCCGCATCACGGGAAAGACGTTCGGCGACAAATCCAATCCGCTGCTCGTCTCGGTGCGCTCCGGCGCCCGCGTCTCGATGCCGGGGATGATGGACACCGTGCTCAACCTCGGCCTCAACGACGAGACGGCCGAGGCGCTGGCGAAGAAGTCCGGCGACAAGCGCTTCGCCTACGACAGCTACCGCCGCTTCATCACCATGTATTCCGACGTGGTGCTCGGCATCGAGCACCATCACTTCGAGGAATTGCTCGACCGCCACAAGGAGCAGGAAGGCTACACGCTCGACACCGAGCTCAAGGCGGACGACTGGGCGGCGCTGATCAAGCAGTACAAGAAGAGGGTCGCGGACGAGCGCGGCGAGCCGTTCCCGCAGAACCCGCACGCGCAATTGTGGGGCGCAATCGGCGCGGTGTTCGGCTCGTGGATGAACCAGCGCGCGATCACCTATCGCAAGCTGCACAACATTCCGGAAAGCTGGGGCACCGCTGTCAACGTGCAGGCGATGGTGTTCGGCAACATGGGCGACACCTCCGCCACCGGCGTCGCCTTCACGCGCAATCCCTCGACCGGCGAGAAGAAGCTCTACGGCGAATTCCTCATCAACGCGCAGGGCGAGGACGTGGTCGCCGGCATCCGCACGCCGCAGGAAATCAGCGAGGCGGCGCGCGAGGAGGCGGGCTCAAGCAAGCCGTCGATGGAAAGGCTGCTGCCGCAGGCCTACAGCGAGCTCGAGCGCATCTACAACACGCTCGAGCGGCATTACCGCGACATGCAGGACCTCGAGTTCACCGTCGAGCAGGGCAAGCTGTGGATGCTGCAGACGCGTTCGGGAAAACGCACGGCGAAAGCCGCGCTGCGCATCGCCGTCGAGCTTGCCAACGAGAAACTGATTTCAAAGGAAGAAGCGGTGCTGCGGGTCGATCCGCTCGCGCTCGACCAGCTTCTGCACCCGACCATCGATCCCAAGGCGCATCGCCGCGTGATCGCGACCGGATTGCCTGCTTCGCCGGGCGCGGCGACCGGCGAGATCGTGTTCTCGCCGGACGATGCGGCGCAGCTCAAGGCCGACGGCCACCGGGTCATTCTGGTGCGGGTGGAAACCTCGCCCGAGGACATCCACGGCATGCATGCTGCGGAAGGCATCCTCACCACGCGCGGCGGCATGACCTCGCATGCAGCCGTTGTCGCGCGCGGCATGGGCAAGCCGTGCGTTTCCGGCGCCGGATCGCTGCGCGTCGATTACGCCAGCAGGACGATGACGGTGGGCGGGCAGACCTTCAAGCAAGGCGACTTCATCACCGTCGATGGCTCGACCGGTCAGGTCCTGGCCGGCAAGGTCGAGATGATCCAGCCGCAGTTGTCCGGCGATTTTGCCACGCTGATCGGCTGGGCGGACAAGGTGCGCAAGCTCGGCATCCGCGCCAACGCGGACACGCCGAACGATGCGCGCGCCGCGGTGCGCTTCGGCGCCGAAGGCATCGGCCTCTGCCGCACCGAGCACATGTTCTTTGACGAGGACCGCATCCAGGCGGTGCGCGAGATGATTCTCGCCGATAACGAAAAATCACGGCGCGCGGCCATCGCGAAACTCCTGCCGATGCAGCGCGACGATTTCATCGAATTGTTCGAGATCATGCGCGGCAAGCCGGTGACCATCCGCCTGCTCGATCCGCCGCTGCACGAATTCCTGCCGCATGGCGAAGACGAGATCGCCGAAGTCGCCGAAGCGATGGGCACCGAGCCGCGGCGTTTGGCCGAGCGCGCGAGGGAGCTTGCCGAGTTCAACCCGATGCTCGGCTTCCGCGGCTGCCGCATCGCGATTGCCTATCCGGAAATCGCTGAGATGCAGGCGCGCGCGATTTTCGAGGCCGCAGTCGAGGCGGCGAAACGCACCGGCGAGCCGGTGGTGCCGGAAGTGATGGTGCCGCTGATCGCGAGCAAGGCCGAGTTCGATCTGGTCAAGGCGCGCATCGACGCCATGGCTCAGGCAGTCGAGAAGGAAAAAGGCCCCAAGCTCAAGTATCAGGTCGGGACGATGATCGAACTGCCGCGGGCGGCGTTGCTCGCGGGCGAAATCGCGCAGACCGCGGAATTCTTTTCCTTCGGCACCAACGATCTGACGCAGACGACCTATGGCATCTCGCGCGACGATGCGGCGAGCTTCCTCGGCATCTATACCGCGCGCGGCATCATGCCGGCCGATCCGTTCGTGTCGATCGATCAGCAGGGTGTCGGCGAACTGGTGAAGATCGGCGTCGAGCGCGGCCGCAGGACGCGCTCGAAACTCAAGGTCGGCATCTGCGGCGAGCACGGCGGCGATCCCGCTTCCGTCGCGTTCTGCCATGAGACGAAGCTCGACTACGTCTCCTGCTCGCCCTTCCGCGTGCCGATCGCGCGGCTTGCGGCGGCGCAGGCGGCGCTGGGGAAAACGGCGGCGAGTCAGGCGTAGTTTCGTGACGTTGCATGATTTGTCATCGCCGAGCTTGTCCCGGCGATCCCGATTAGGGAGGCGCCGAGCCTCTCCTGAGCGAGATGGCCGGGACAAGCCCGGCCATGACAGTCAACCGATCGATGCGTCGGGAGAGACTACACCGCAACCTTGGCCAGGAACGTTTCCACTTCCGAGCGCAGCTGCGACACGGCGGTTTCGACCGTTTGCGAGGCGGTCAGCACCACTTCGGCGGACGAGCGCGTTTCGGTCGCCGCGCCCGCCATCTCCTCCAGCACCGCGACCACGTGGTTGGTGCCTTGCGCGGCGCTCACCACGTTGTGTGAAATTTCGCCGGTCGCCGCGTTCTGCTCTTCGACGGCGGCCGCAACGCCGGATGTGTACTGGTTGATCTCGCGCATGCGGCTTGCAATGTGCTGAATCGCCTCCACCGCAGAGTTCGTCGAGCTCTGCACGCCGAGAATGTGATTGGCGATGTCCTCGGTCGCTTTTGCCGTCTGCACGGCGAGCGATTTGACCTCGGAAGCGACTACCGCAAAGCCCTTGCCGGCTTCGCCCGCGCGCGCCGCTTCGATCGTGGCGTTGAGCGCGAGAAGATTGGTTTGCCCGGCGATATTGCGGATCAGCTTGACCACGTCGCCGATCTTCTGCGCGCCGTCGGAAAGGCCGGCGATTTCGCCGTCCGTCACGCGCGCTTCGTCCGTCGCCTGCCCGACAATGTTGCTGGTGTGCGTCAGTTGGCGGCTGATCTCCGCAATCGAGCGCGACAGCTCGTCGGTGGCGGCGGCGGCGGTTTCCACGTTGGTGGAGGCTTCGTGGAAGGCCGTTACGGCGCTTTGCGCGCGCTGGGACGTCTGCTCGGACGATCCGAACAGCGCGCTCGCCGTCGAGCGCATCGCCGTCGCGCTGTTGCCGACGCTGGTCAGCAGCTTCTCGACGGCCGGCCGGAACGAGCTGATCGCCTTGTCCACGACCGTGCGGCGCTGCTCCTGATCGTGGATCGCTGCGCGCTCCTGTTCCGCCCGCTGCTGCTCCGTCACGTCCTCGTGCGTGGAAACCCATCCGCCGCCCGGCAGCGGCTCGTTCTTGGCAAGAACGATGCGGCCGTCGCTTGCCTGCACGTAATGCGCATGCCGGTGACCGCTCCTCACTCCGTCGATGATCTTCTTGCAGTAGGAGTCGACGTCGCCCTTGAACAGGCCGGTGTCCTTGCGGTGCTGGATCAGCTGCTGGAGCGTGCAGCCCGGTTTCACCACCGCGGGATCGAGCTTGTACATTTCCAGATAGCGGTGATTGAGCAGGGTGATGCGCCCCTGCTGATCGAACACGTTCAGGCCCTGCGACATGTTGTTGATCGCGCCCGACAGGCCGCGGTTCTGCGCGCGCAGCCGATGGCACAGCACGCCGAGGCCGAGCAGGACAGCCAGCCCGACGCCGAACGTCACCGAACTACTTGCGATCGTCGATGCAAGATGGAGGAGCGCCATTCCGATCCGCGATTTGGGCCGATTTGCGCAACTATGGTCCGCGTTGGATTGCGATATCGTTAACCTTGGCGGGCGTCGGGTTGCATCGCGGCAGCTGTGCAATCCGCTTCGTGTCGCTGATCAGGCGAGAAGTCGGGCATTCGACGCGGCCGTGCCGCGATTAACGTCTTCGCAAGGTTAATCAGCCCATAAAAATTCGCGTCGCATTGTCGCCCGGCCGGTGACGATTGCGGCCGTCGGGTGCGTGGCGTGTGGGCGTGATCATGAGTATGTCGTGGACGCGGCGGAGACTTGCGCCGTTCGCCTTTGCTTCGATCGCCGCCGCGCTGCTGCCCAACCAGCTTGCCTACCAGGATCTCGGTGCGCTCCTTGTGCGTCAGCCGGCGGCGTCGGCGCGCTGGCGCGCGCATATGATCGCGTCGCCGTTCGGCACCATTCACGCCGCGATGTTCAGCCTGCCGCGACCGGTCGGCACGTCCATTCCGCATCCGCCGATCTACGCGCTGGCGAATTTCGATCCGAACGATGTCGCGACGTCGATCGGGGCGGAGCTGCTCGGCGACGGCTCGGCGCCCCTGCAATTCCCCAGCGTCAACCGCGACGACAAGCGCGATGCGCTGGTGCCGCGCAAGCGCGAGCCCTTGCCGCCGGTCAAGGTGCTGCCGCCGGCCGAGGCGAAGACACCGTCCGACTTCATCGTTGCGCCCGGCACGGCCGATCGCGCCGCGCGCACCGAGCCGCTGCCGGAAATCGAGACGCCTGCCGGCGCCGATGCCGATGTGCCTTACAAGGACATGCCGCCGGCCGATCTGGCCAAAGCCGAGCCGTTGTCGGAGCGTGGCGGCGAGGCCGCGCAGCTCTATTTCGGTGTTGACCCGCTGAGCTCGCTGCACGAAGCGATTGCGCCGTGGCGGGCGGGCGAAGCGCCCGTCGTCGTCGGACCGGACTCGGGCGACGGCGACGTGAAGCTGTCGGCGCTCACGCCGCAGCAAGATGGTGATGAGACGAAAGGTGGCGAGTCCGTCGCGAGCAAAGGCGAGGTCACGGGCGCCGAGAAACGGCCGCTGTCACCGGCCGAACGCTTGCACCTCGCCGGCAAGGCGCGCGCGAAGGCCGAGAAGTGTCTCGCCAATGCCGTTTACTTCGAAGCGCGCGGCGAGCCCGTGCGCGGACAGATCGCGGTCGCGCAAGTCGTGATGAACCGCGTGTTCTCCGGTTTTTATCCGAACGACGTCTGCGGCGTCGTTTATCAAAACGCCAACCGGCATCTTGCCTGCCAGTTCACGTTCGCCTGCGACGGCATTCCCGACATCGTCACCGAGCCCGACGCATGGGAGCGCGCAAAGCGCATTGCCGCCGACATGCTCGACGGCAAGCTGTGGATGCCGGAAGTGGCGAAGTCGACGCACTATCACGCCTACTGGGTGCACCCGAGCTGGGTCGCCGAGATGAAGCGAATGTACCGGCTCGGCGTGCATACCTTCTATCGCCCGCGCGCATGGGGCGATGGTTCGGAGGAGCCGCATTGGGGCAATCCCAAGCTCACGGCTGAGGAAACCAAACGCTTGGAAATGGAATAGCTTCCGGCCGCGCGCAAATCATGCAGCGCACAAATGGGCCGGATCACGAATATTCGTTTTCGGGCGGCCCGCGAAAACGATATTGTGCGCGCCGCTTCGCGCCTGCATGGGTGCGGCTCTTCACCCAAATGGCCGATGGTCGGCCCCGGGACAAAGCGTCATGACGGTGCAACGGACGACTGAAAGATCGGCAATCGCTTCCGGCTGGCGGACGCCGGTGTTGATCGTCGTTTGCGGATGCCTGATCTCCATGATCAGTTTCGGGCCGCGCGCATCGCTTGGCTTTTTCCTGACGCCGCTTTCGCAGGCCAATCACTGGGGCCGCGACGTGTTCGCGTTTTCGCTTGCCATCCAGAACCTGTTGTGGGGCATCGGTCAGCCGTTTGCCGGCGCTATTGCCGACCGCTATGGCGCACCGCGCGTGTTGACTCTCGGCGCAATCCTTTATGCCGCCGGCCTCTACATGATGGCCTATTCGACGACGCCCTCCGCGCTCACATTCTCCGCGGGCGTCTTGATCGGCTTCGGCCTGTCGGGTTGCGCGTTCGCCGTCGTCGTCGGCGCACTGGGTCAGCTTGTGCCCGAGAACTGGCGGTCGACCGCGTTCGGTTTCGGGACCGCGGCCGGATCGTTCGGGCAATTCCTGTTTTCGCCGCTCGCGGTTGCGTTGATCGATCGATTCGGCTGGCAATCGGCGCTGATGATGTTTGCGGCTGTGATACTGCTCATCGCGCCGTTGTCGGTCGTACTGGTAGCGCCGCGCAAGTCCGCAGGCGTTGCGGCCAGGCCGGCTGCGCAACAATCCGCGCGGCAGGCCCTGGTCGAAGCCTTCGGCCATCGCAGCTACGTGCTGCTCGTGCTCGGCTTCTTCACCTGCGGCTTTCAACTGGCCTTCACGACAGTGCACCTGCCCGCCTATCTGCTCGACCGCGGATTGTCGGCGGAGGTCGGCGGCTGGACTCTGGCGGTGATCGGCCTGTTCAACATCATCGGCTCGGTGACATCAGGCTATCTCGGCGGCAGGATGCCGAAGCGTTACATCCTGTCGATCATCTATTTCAGCCGCGCGCTTTCGATCGCGATTTTCGTTCTGCTTCCCGCCAGTCCGGTTATCACCTTGATTTATGGCGCGGTGACCGGCTTCCTCTGGCTTTCCACCGTTCCGCCCACGTCCGGATTGGTTGCGGTGATGTTCGGCACGCGCTGGCTGACCATGCTGTTCGGTTTTGCGTTCCTCAGTCACCAGATCGGCGGATTTCTCGGCGTGTGGCTCGGAGGCCTCGCCTTCGACTACTTCGGTTCCTACAATCCGGTCTGGTGGCTCTCCGTTTTGTTCGGCGTTCTTTCGGCCATCATCAACCTTCCGATCGTCGAGAAGCCGGTGCTGCGGCCCGCCGCCGCGGCAGCGTAAGGCTTGCGCCCGTCCGGTCGCCGCGCCACAAATGCCTCGGGCTTTGTGAAGCGAGGCAGGCGTGACAACGTTCAAAGCGATCGTTATCGAAAAATCCGACGGCGGCACCAAAGCGGCGCTCACCGATTTCGACGAAGCCAATCTGATGGACGGCGATGTCACCGTCCGCGTTGAATATTCCACGCTCAACTACAAGGACGGGCTTGCGATCACCGGAAAGGCGCCGGTCGTGCGCCGGTTCCCGATGATCGCGGGGATCGACTTCGCCGGCACCGTCGAGGCGTCCAGCCATCCGGCGTGGAAGCCGGGGGACAAGGTCGTGCTCAATGGCTGGGGCTGCGGCGAGACGCACCTCGGCGCCTATGGCGCCAAGGCACGAGTCAAAGGCGACTGGCTCGTCCCGCTGCCGCCGAGCATGAGCGCGCGCGAGGCGATGGCGATCGGCACCGCCGGCTATACGGCGATGCTCGCGGTCATGGCGCTCGAGCGGCATGGTCTCAAGCCGGACCGCGGCCCTGTTGTCGTGACCGGGGCGGCGGGCGGCGTCGGCTCGGTTGCGATTGCGCTCCTCGCCAGGCTCGGCTTTTCGGTCCACGCGGTTACCGGCCGCCCTCAGGAAGCCGACTACCTCAAGGGACTGGGAGCGGCCGAAATCGTCGAGCGACATGAGCTGAGCGGCCCGCCCAAGCCGCTGGCCAAGGAGCGCTTTGCCGGCGGCGTCGATGCCGTCGGGTCCGCCACGCTGGCCAACCTGCTGTCGATGACCCGCTACGGCGGAGCGGTCGCCGCCTGCGGGCTCGCGGGCGGCATGGACCTCCCGACCTCGGTTGCGCCGTTCATTTTGCGGGGGGTGTGTCTTTACGGCATCGATTCGGTGATGTGCCCGATCGAGCGGCGCCGAGAAGCGTGGAAAAGGCTGGAATCGGATCTTGACCGCCAAAAGCTTGCCGCCATTACCAGCGAGATAGCGCTGGCGGACGTATTTGAGGCTGCGCCGCGCATCCTGGCGGGTGGCGTTCGCGGCCGGATCGTGGTCAAGATAGGGTAAACATCTTCAGGATTTGGCGACGAAAAGCGGGCATTATCGGCTAGAGTTGTGGTCGAAAGTCCTTTTTCGTCGCGTAAGCCGGAGCTCATGGATGTTGCGTGGGGTCATGATCTCAATCGGCCTTCTGGCCGCCGTTCCGGCAATGGCCGGCGAAATGACCGCGGAAGAGGCGCGCCATTTCGTCATCGGCAAGATGTTCGATTACACCTGTTTTGAAGGCACGCGCGGGACCGGCCGCGTTTATGCCGATGGCTCCGTCGTCGGCTCCATCCAATTCCAGGGCAACGGGCAGGTCCGTTACGCGATGCTTCCTGCCAACACGCTGCACGTGAAGGGCGCCTACGTTTGTGCATCGTTGCGGGGACTGCCGATCGATCCCTGCTTTAATCTCACCCGGATCGACAACAACAGCTTCCGCGGGGCAATTTCGGGGCTTGGATTCGCCTACTGCGACTTCACGCGCCACCATGGGCGCGTCGCGCTCACGCACAGCTCACGTCATCATTCGGAGCGCGCTGGCCGCCAGGCGGAGCACTCGGCCGCCCGCAGCGAACCCGCGGCTCCCGTGCCGCTGCGGCCGTCGCTGACGGCCGACAGCGAATAGCGGCGCCGTCCAAGCCGAACGGCCTAAGCAAGGTTGAGCAGAAACGGCTCGCCTTCGGTGGCGGCAATGCCGGGCCCGATGGCGTCGACCGCGCGCACCATGCGGCCGTTGCGCTTGAGCAGCCGGTCCGCGAGCGACACGATGCGGATGTTCGGCATGGCCGTGCGCGACGCGCGCCGCAAATCCCAGGCAATCTGCATCTCGTCGCGTGCCGGATTGAGCGCGCATGCGGCGACATAGGCGCTGGCGGATGAGCGGCTGATTCCTGCAAAACAATGCACCACGAGCGGAGCCTTCCGGTCCCAGCCGGTCACGAACTCGATCAAACGCGTAACGTGCTCGTCGGCCGGCGCCGTGTAGCCGTCGAGCGGCGAGGCGATATCGTCCATGTTGAGAATGAGGTGGTTCTCGCGGGCGATGCGCCCTTCGAGGCGGGCCTCGTCGGAATGGCGCAGGCAGGTGACGACATGGCGAGCGCCGGTGCGGTCGACGGTCTCATGCAGGCGCGCGAGCGAGCAGACGTGGATCATGCCGATTCAATAGTCAGGCCGAGCCTGCATATCAACGAGAAGGGCGGGGCAATCCGCAAAGTTAATGTCGCGCCAGCTTGGCAAAGCGTTCAAGAAACCGGGCCTCCGCCGTCCCCGCCGACCAGGGCGTCAGATAATCGCGCTCGAGCGAGAGCGAAATCCGCGGCGGACGTCCGAAAAAACGGCGCGCCTCGGCGGTCTCGAAACCGGCAAGGCGCGTCGCTTCGAGGAAGGCGGCGCCCTGATCGGCGGCCTTGATCAAAGTCGTCAGCGACACGGGAAGCTTCGCCGGCAGGCCGAAGCGCACATGAATGGCGGCAAGCAGCCGCGCTTCCACGGATTTATAGCCGTCGCCGATTACCGCCTTGAACGGCGAGATCATGTCGCCAATGACGTATTCCGGCGCGTCGTGCAACAGCACGGCGAGTCGTGCGCCGGCATCGAGCCGCGGCACCTTGATGCGTGCGATGGCCTCGACCAGCAGCGCATGCTGCGCAACCGAGAAGATGTGGGCACCCTTGGTCTGTCCGTTCCAGCGCGCGACGCGTGCGAGCCCGTGCGCGATGTCCTCCATCTCGACGTCGAGCGGCGAGGGATCGAGCAGGTCGAGCCGCCGGCCCGACAGCATGCGTTGCCATGCGCGCGGGGCTTGCTTCTTCACCGGATTCGCTGGGCGCGCGGCCGTCATTTGCGCCTGGCGAGCTTCATGCATTCGGCATGCCGGTGGCATTTGACGAGGTGGTCGTTGACCATGCCGACCGCCTGCATGAACGCGTAGACGATCGTGGGGCCGACGAACTTGAAGCCGCGGCTTGCAAGCTCCTTCGAGATCTTGCGCGAGAGTTCGGTTTCCGCCGGCACTTCTTTGGTCGAACGAAAGCGGTTCACCTTCGGTTTGCCGTCGAGCTGATCCCACAGCAGGCTGGAAAAGCCCGCACCCTTTTCCATGATGTCGAGCCAGCCGCGCGCAGACAGCACCGCGCCCTCGATCTTGGCCCGGTTGCGGACGATGCCGGCGTCGTTCATCAGCGATTCGATCTTGCGCCTGGGATAGCGCGCGATCTTCTCGGGATCGAATCCGTCGAAGGCGCGCCGGAAGTTTTCGCGCTTGCGCAGGATGGTGATCCACGACAGGCCGGCCTGGAATCCGTCGAGCACGAGTTTCTCGTAAAGCGCGCGGTCGTCGTATTCGGGAACGCCCCATTCCTCGTCGTGATAGGAAACGTAAAGCGGATCCTGTTTCGGCCAGGGACACCGGTGCAGCTTGTCGGGATGAAGGACGGCGCTGCTCATTCGGCGGCCTTCGTGTCGCCTGGCCATGCAAAGCGCGCCCAGCCGGGCTTCACCGGATGGATTCTGATCCCGCCCGCTTCAAGCGGCGCATCCTGCGCAAGGGCGTCTCCGACGCGATCGAGCCGCAGCAATGCGAGCCCGTGGCCGCCGGCAGCCGAGCCAAACGTCCCGACCTGCTTCTCGCCCGCCATGACCGCCAGGCCGGCCATCGGTGCGGCCTCTTCGTACGTAACGGGAATCACGCGGCTGCGCGCGCTATTGCGGTGCTCGACGCGGGAGACGACTTCCTGTCCGACGTAGCAGCCTTTTTCGAAATCGACGCCGGCGAGCTGATCCATGTCGGCTTCGTGCGGAAACGTGTCGCCATAGTTGAAATCAAGGCCGCCGCGGGGAATGCCGAGCGCGATGCGGTGCGCCTCGTAGGCATCCGCATCGACGAGCGCGGCGCCGAGGTCGTCGGCGGCTTCTTTCGCAAGGTGCGGCGGCAGCATGACGCGAACGCCAAGGGCGGCCAGGCGCGGATCGGCGTAGCTCAGGCCGTACTCGCTCGTGGTCGCGCCGTCCCAAACCGCCATCACGCCGAGAACTTCGGAAAGGTCCTCGATCAGCACTTTGGAGCGCAGCTTGTAGAAGTTCAGCTTCTCGACCAGCGTCGGGGCAAGCGCGCGGGGACAGTCGATGAAGAAGCCGCCGCCGTCTGCGGCTTCCGCTTCGGCGACGATGAAATCAACGATGATTTTCCCTTGCGGCGTCAGCAGAGCGCCGAAGCGCGGCGCGGCCGGTGTGACCTTTCCGATGTCACTGGTCGTCAGCCCGTTGAGAAAGCGGCGTGCGTCGTCGCCGACGACTTTCACCACGCCACGATCAGGGAGGAGCGTTGCTCGCATGCCGGGTTCTCTTGCCAGAACTCGCGCTCAAACGTAAGCGCTTCCGCCTCGGCTGCAAGCGTTTAGAACCGTTCGAGGGAGAAGCGCGACGTCGCCGGCGCGGCGCCGGCTATTGCCGGCTTTGATCGACAGAAAATTCGCCGTTGCGAATTCGCGCGCCCAAGCGTTCGGCGAATTCGGCGGCTGCGTCCTCGCCATAGGTCGCGACCAGCTCGGCGAAAGCGGCGAAGAGACAGGCCTGCGCGAGGCAGTCGCCGTCGATGCCGTCGAGACGCGCCTCGGCCCAGGCCTCGTGCAGGTAGCCGAGCGCAACCCGCTTCTGCTCGCTGTCAGCCACCGGCTCGCGCGGAAAAATCGTGGTCCCCAGAATCTTCATCGCCGGTTCAAAGAAACGGCGCCGTCCCGCGCCTGCCCCAATCCGGGCCGGACGTTAGCACGCGATGCGGCCGCACGAAGGTGCACATCGCAGAAAGGTTAATAACAGCGGGGATTAGTTGGCGTAGCGGGCGGTAATTTCGCGGGCGATCTTGGCGCCCTCGTCGAGGTAGCGGCGGATGGCGATATCGGCCGCCGGCGTGCAGGTGCGGTAGGTCTGCTCGAAGCCGCGATAGCCGCGATTGTAGCTCGTCACGATCTTGCGCCGGCGTTCGCCGCTCGGCGCTTCGGCGTCGATCAGCGCCTGCATTTCGTCGCGCCATTTCTGGCCATCATTCGATCCGCAGACGCCGCGCAGGTATTGCAGGGCGCCGAGGATTTCCGCGAGCCGCTGGAGGTCGGCGTCATAAGGGGCAGGTCCGCCTTCCACTGCGCGCGCGGGGACGGCGCCAAGGCAGAGCAGCACAGAGGTGATCGCGAAGAGGCGTTTCAGCATCGCATGGAGCCCGGCGAGGGTATGAACCGCGCTCGTGGCATTCGCAAGGCGCTACCGCGCGGCCTCGGCCACCCGCTCGAATGCGGCGGCGACGATATCGGCCAGCCCCTCGGTCGTTTTCAAGCCGGCAAGCTCCGATGGCACGAGCCAGCGGAGCTCTGCCAGCTCCTCGTTCGGCGTCGCTTCGCCCGCCACCCAGCGCGCGGCGAAACACAGGATGACGAAGTGGCGCTCGACCCGGCCGTCCGGCGCGCGGACGATGGCTTCGCGGTGGCCGGCAAGCGCCACCGGCTCGATCGCAAGCGTCGTCTCCTCGCGGATTTCGCGCGTGACCGCCTCGATCAGCGTTTCGCCGGCTTCGACCACGCCGCCGGGAAGCGTGTAGAGATTCTGTGCCGGCGGCCGTGCGCGCCTCGCGATAAGCACCCTGCCGTCGCGGATGATTGCGGCGCTGACGGCGAGGAATGGACGATCGGGAAAGGCTCTGATGTCGGCCACGGGCGTCAGCGGTCGAAGAGCATATCAACCGCAGCCTGCGGCATTCCCACCTGCCCGGAGAATTGCTCGCCGTTGATAACGGCGCCGGCGCGCGCGACCAGCGGCTTGAGGGCGGCGGCCGTGCGCGTGGCCAAGGTCGTGGCTTCTTCCGGCGGCAGGTTGGCGCTCATGGCGGCGCGTGCGGTCTCAAGCACGGCATTCATCGTGCCCGCCAGCATGTCGAGAGCGCCGCGCAACGATGCATCGGCTGCATCGTAGGCCGCGATTGCAACGGCGCGGTCCTTGAATTGCGAAGCGGCGAAGTGCTGGCGGTAGCTCATCGGCCGCCAGGCGAGAATATCCGCAAGACAACCCGGAAAGCTGGCGAACATCTCCAACAGCATGATCGCTTCATTGAAGTGATTCAGGTAGTCGGTCGACAGGCCGGTCACGGCATTGATATTGCTGCCGATCCGGCCGGCACTGCAGCCGGTTTCTTCCCAGGCTTCCTTCGCCGCTGGCGCCGGCTCGGCGCTGTTCCGATATCGCATGCAATGACCGCGGCGACCGAAATGTACCGGATTGCAGTGTCATGCGGTATGGTTAAGGCCCGATTAATGCGCAAGGGCAGGACATGTGCGGCCGCTACGTACTCACATCGGCGCCGGAAGTATTCCGGAATCTTTTCCGCTACGAGGAGCGGCCGAATTTTCCGCCGCGCTACAACGTGGCGCCGACGCAGCCGATTCCGATCGTGCGGCTGGCGGAAGGCAGGCGGCAATTCGCGCTGGTGCGCTGGGGATTGCTGCCGGCCTGGGTGAAGGACCCGAAGGCGTTTTCGCTGGTCATCAACGCGAGGGGTGAGTCGGTGCTCGAGAAGCCCGCCTTCCGCAATGCGATGCGGCGGCGGCGCTGCCTCATCCCGGCCGACGGATTTTATGAATGGCAGAGTGCGAACGGACGCAAGCGGCCGTTTTTTGTGCGGCCGAAATCGGGCGCGCCGGTTGCTTTCGCCGGCCTGTGGGAGACGTGGATGGGCCCGAACGGCGAGGAGATGGAAACGGCCGCGATCGTCACCACGACGGCAAACCGCACGCTCGGCGCAATTCACGAACGCATGCCGGTGATCGTGCCGCCGGACGCGTTCGACCTCTGGCTGAACACCAGGGACGTCGATGCTCAAACTGCTGCGGCGCTGATCGCGCCGGCGCCCGATTCCTTGCTCGAAGCCTACGAGGTTGCGTCGGCGGTGAATCGCGCCGCCAATGACGATCCGTGCCTGATCGCACCTGCGTCCGGAGCGTCGGAGGCGAAGCCCGCCGAGGCCGCGGCCAAAACGCCTCGAAAGGCGAAATCAGACCGCCGCCAGCCCTCGTTGTTCTGATCGCCACGCGGTTATTCGGCGGCAACCTTGTCAGCGATGCCGACGCGATGATGGTTGACCAGTTGCAACCCCTTCCATCCGGTGAATAGCAGGACGAGCAGGGCCACCAGCGACAGGACGAGGCCGGCCGGCAATATGGCCGGCGCGCCATAGCGGTAGCGCGCATACCAGTTGCAGGCCTCGATCAGCACGACAGCGACGTTGCCGCCGGCGTGCAGCCAGACGTCGGCGAGATTGCGAACCTGAACGTCGCCCGCAAAGTCAATGAACCCGAGCGCGGCCGCAAGCGCCGCCACGATCAGGCCGCAGCCCAGCAGCCAGACCGAGGCGGAAACGCAGGCGTCATTGTTGGTGCCCCAAAAGATCAGGTCGCAAATGAAAGCGGCTGCGAAGAACGCAATCGGAAACGGAACTACGATTGGGTGAACGGGATGTCCGCCGATCGTGGCGGTACTGCGCGGGTTCGGCATGCGTCGCCTCCGGATCGATCCGCCCGGTGCATCGCGCAACATCGATGTGCCCGGGTCTTCACGTCGAGCGGAAAACTAGCGCGATTCGCCTGAGCTAGCGGATGTTGCCCGTTACCAGCGCCAATAAGCGCGTAGCATCGGCGGGTGGATTATTACCGCGCCAGGCGACGTACTGGTCCGGCCGGACGAGGATGAGGTCGCGCTCGTAAAGATTGCGGGCGGCGGCGTCCGCAATGTCGATTGCCTTCAGCGGAATGTGAGCCTCTTTTGCAGCTTCCAGAATATCGGCGCCGTCCGCGCGGCCGAGCCGCAACAGCGCGAAGCCCGCGCCCATTCGATCATAGAGCGAGCTGCCGATGCCCCTGACATCGTCGAGCCACAAATGCGGCGTGCGTCCGCCGGGAATGCTCGTTGCAGTATACGTGACGAGGCTATCGCGCGGGGCGGCCACATCGCTGTCGATGACGGGCGAGCCGTCATACCGCGCGCCAAGCTGCACGCCGATCGAGGCGAATTGCTCGGCGAAAGTCGACAGCATCGCGCGCGCTGCATCGCGCGCCTTTTCTCCGGCAGGCGAGCGCTCCTCGATTTCCGGCTCGATGTCGGTATCGCCGATGTTGACCGCGAGCTTGCGGGCGGCGTCGGTGTTGCGCGCGGCGATCGGCATGCGCTCGGTCTCGTAGGACGCGAGCAGGGCAGGGCCGCCCCAGCCTTGCAGGACGGCGGCGAGCTTCCACGCGAGATTCGAAACATCGTCAATGCCGGTGTTCATGCCGAAGCCGCCGGTGGGCGCGAACAGGTGCACGGCGTCGCCCGCGAGCAGCACGCGCCGGTCGGCGAAGCGCTCGGCGACGAGCGCGACGCCCGCCGTCCACGGCTCGTGCGCGATGATCTCGGCGGCGACATCGGCGCCGGTGCAGCGGCGCAGCGCGTCGGCAACGACGGAATTCTCCGGCGGCTGATCGGGACTCGAGGCCCGTGTGCGCAGCAGGAATTCGTCCGTTCCGTTGACGGCGATGAGCGTGGAGCGGATTTCGGGATTGACGGCCCAATATTGCCAGGCGCGGCGCTTCTGGAGGAAGTCACGGAAGAGAGCGGGCGAGCGCAGATAAGTCGAGAATGTACGGCCGCCGAAGTAGCGCTGCTCCAAGCCGGCTTCGCCTGAAAATTTGATGCCGAGGCTGCGGCGGACAAGGCTGCGGCCGCCGTCGCAGCCGACGAGATATTGTGCGCGCCACGTGTCGCTCCGGCCGTGCGCCACGTCCACAGCAACGGCACCGACGCCATCGTTATCCTGCTCGAACGATTCCACCTGCCAGCAAAAGCGCAACGTGATGTTCGGCCGCGTGCGCGCGTGGTCGAGCAGGATGCGATCGACATACATCTGATTGGCGCGGTGGATCGGCTCCGGCACCTGGTCTGTCTTCGGCGCGGCGGCGACTTGCGCCGCAACCTCATCGGCCGAAGGCATCGGCAGCCGCGCCAGTTCGAGGCCGCCGAAGCGGGTGAAGTAGGCGACATCCGTCGGATGATCGGAAGGCAAGCCCGCTGCGCGGATTTTCGCGGCAAGGCCGATGCGACGGAAGTGCTCCATGGTGCGGGAGCCTTCGGTGCTGCCTTTCGGATGCCAGCGCGTCGTCTCGTCCGTGTTGAACACGACCGAGCGCACGCCGTGCATGTCCAGAAATAGCGCGAGCATCAGTCCGACCGGCCCGCCGCCGGCAATGGCGACGGGAATGCGTTGAATGTCCGCCATGCTGCGCTAGAGGACTTTGCCGGGATTGAGAATGTTGTTCGGGTCGAGCGTGCGCTTGATGGCGCGCATCACTTCGATCGCGGTCTTGTCCTTGTACTTCGGGAGCTTGTCGCGCTTCATCACGCCGACGCCATGCTCGGCGGAAATCGAGCCGCCGTATTTCATGGCGACGTCGAACACCACGGCGTTGACGTCGTCCCAGCGGGCAAGAAACTCGTTCCTGTCGGCGCCCGGCGGCTGGTTGACATTGTAATGGATGTTGCCGTCGCCCGCGTGGCCGAACGGCATCGGGACGCTTCCAGGGATGAGCTTGACCACGGCCGCGTTCGCTTCCTCGATGAAAGCCGGAATCGCCGCGATCGGCACGGAGATGTCGTGCTTGATCGAGGCGCCCATCAGCCGCTGCACTTCGCCGAACAATTCGCGGATCTGCCAGAACGCCTTGCGCTGCTCGAGGCTGTCGGCAATCGTCGCATCGATAACGAGGCCCTTTTCCATCCCGGCGGCCAACAGGTCTTCCATATCCACGCGCAAGCCGTCGGCCTGTTGCGACGAGAGTTCGATCAGCGCGTACCATTCGTAAGGCTTCGAGAGCGGATCGCGCGTGCCCGCAACGTGCTTGAGCACGGCGTCGATGCCGAGCCGGCCCATGATCTCGAAGCTCGTCACGTTCCCGCCGGTGCGCGCCTCCGCCAGCTTGAGCAGGTCGATCGCGGCTTTCGGCCCCGGCACGGCCGCATAAGCGGTTTCGATCGATCGCGGGCGCGGCACGAGACGGAGCACGGCGGCGGTAATGATGCCGAGCGTCCCCTCGGCGCCGATGAACAGGTTCTTCAGATCGTAGCCGGTGTTGTTTTTCTTGAGCTTGTTGAGATCGTTGAGTACGCGGCCGTCGGCGAGCACGACCTCGAGGCCGAGCGCGTGCGAACGCGCCACGCCATGTGCGATCGCCGCAATGCCGCCGGCGTTGGTCGAGAGATTGCCGCCGATCGTGCAGGTGCCTTCGGACGGAAGCAGTTGCGGATAGAGCCGGTCGGCGTTTGCCGCTGCCTCGCGCGCGCGCTGGAGCGTGACGCCGGCTTCGCAGGTCATCGTGTTGGAGACCGCATCGACCTCGCGAATCTTGTCGAGCCGCGTCAGCGACAGGACCACTTCGCCGTTGTGCGAAATCTGTCCGCCGGCAAGGCCGGTATTTCCGCCTTGGGGAACGATCGGTGTTCTGGTCTCGTTGGCGAGCTTGAGGATGGCCGAGACCTCCGCCACCGTGCCGGCGCGCAGCACAACGGGCGTGCGTCCGTGATAGATGCCGCGCATTTCCACCAGATAGCTTTCCTGATCGCGCGGATCGGTGATCGCGTATCGCTCGCCGACAATGGCGATGAAACGCGCGAGCAGGTCGGGCGACAAGGCAGGAATATCTTGCGGCTTGGCGTGAAGATTCATTTCAGACTCGTTTGCTTTCGGATTTTGGTGCCGCGGCGCGCGCAAGGCGATCGTTGATTGCTTCGCCAAGCCCTTCGTTTGGCACATTCATCACCGCGATCGCGCCCGCACCGGATGCATCAAGCGCGCGCAGGTGCGAGAACAGGTTTGCCGCGGCTTCGACCAGATCGCCGCGCGGAGACAGGTTCCGCACCGGCTGCCCATCCTTGAGTGCAACAGGCGGCCCGAAAGCCAGCAGTGCCTCGTCCGGATGAACCGCATCGGCATTGAGCCGCAGCTTTGCTTTCGGCGCGTAGTGCGAAGGGAGCATGCCCGGCGCCAACGGCTTGTCATCCGCGATCGGCGCGTCGGCGAGCGCGTGGCCGAGAACGCGCTCGATCTGCCCGCGCGGCACCCCGCCTGGACGCAGCAGCTTCGGCCGGTCGAAGGCCGCGACGATGGTCGACTCGAGACCGACCGGGCAGGCGCCGCCGTCGAGCACCAGATCGATGCGTCCGCGCAAATCGGCGAGCACATGCGCGGCGTCGGTCGGCGAGACATGGCCGGAGCGGTTGGCCGAGGGCGCGACAACCGGCTTGCCAAAGGCCGCCAGCAGTCCGCGCGCGACCGGGTGCGCCGGCATCCGGAGCGCGATGGTGTCGAGGCCGGCAAGAGCAAGGTCCGCCACCGTGCAGCCGGCGCGCTTCGGTACGACCAGGGTCAATGGTCCCGGCCAGAAGGCGGCGGCCAGCTTTTCGGCGACATCATCGAAATGGCCAAGTGCGCGCGCCTGACTGGATTCGGCGACGTGCGAGATGAGCGGATTGAACCTGGGGCGGCCCTTGGCCGCATAGAGCCGCGCGATGGCCTCGCCGTTGCCGGCGTCGGCGCCAAGGCCGTAGACCGTCTCGGTCGGAAAGGCGGCAAGCCCGCCGGCGGCAAGGCAGCGCACGGCCGCCGCGATCCCCGCGGCATCCGGCTTGATCACCCGTGTTCCAGGTTCAGCAGTCACGGAATTCCCTTCTAAACCTCTCGGCTTGCGGGCTTAAGCCCGGCAGCGTTATAAGGCCGCCCACCAGTCGGAGTGTAGCGCAGTCTGGTAGCGCACCTCGTTCGGGACGAGGGGGTCGCAGGTTCAAATCCTGCCACTCCGACCAGTTCTTTACTTGTGGCGTTGATTGATCACAACCAATTGGTACACCTACAGAACTCGGGGGCGGCCGAGTACACAGACGCGTCTTGCAACGCCTCACCACCGACAACCATTGTCGGGCAACGTTGCGGGGAATATTCGAGAGATGACCTCGGGGCGCGCTCCCACCAATTTAGCAAACGGCTCCTTTTCAAAGGTGTCGTTCGCGTAAGGCTTGAGGAATGCGGGATACCCGTCCATCCGCAACTTTCAATTTACACTACTTGTTCAAGACATTCGCGGATTTGCTCGATCTATCCCGGAAAGACGTAAGCAGCGAGAATAACAAAGCCGCTCACCGCGAGAGTGGCGTGGATGCCGATCAGCACTGCTGGCAATTTTCGTTTGCGAAGACCTGCGGCAAATAGCGTTATTCCGACCACCGCTGCCAGCGCGAGAAAGACGGCTGCGATATTCCCGAAAGAGGCGGTGCCTTGATCTAACCCGCGCGGCGATCCACCTAGCATCAAAACGAGGCCAACGAGACCACCGATAGCGAGCAATCCATGCAGGGCGCCGAACGGCCAGGGAGGCTTTGCGGCGGCGCCTTCGCGCAAATGTAGAACCGCGAGGATGCTCCCAATCAATACGGCGACCCCAAACATGACGAATGCGACGACCAACATAGATTGACTGTACCGCTTCGCGCTCTTCGACGCTTGCTCGGAGTACACAACGTGAGCACACAAACGTCAGGTGGCCATTTAAAAAACGCAAGCAAAATCAATGGCGAGACATCAAAACGGCAAATCCTGCCACTCCGACCAGCTCCACATTTCGAGCAGCAATTTATCACAACATATTGCTACTGCTATACAACTTGGGGGCCGCCTGTACTCGTTGCGATCGGCGGTCTGTTACTTGTTCTGGATATTGCCTACGTCCTGTCGACCTGCTCCGACCTCAGAGCGGGACCGTCGCCGGCAGCAAACGTCGTGGAGCGTCGTGGCGGCAGCACTGCAGAGGACAGGACTGCCGAAATCATCGCCTATAGGCGGCCACAGCGAATCCTGTCCGGCCCTGCCACCGGAACCAAGCATTGCCGAACTGCTCGCATGACCGGGATAGCAAATCCGATACGCTGAATTTACGCGGACCAAAGCGCTTTTCGCGAAACTAGTGCCTGCCGTTGCGGTTAAAGCAGACATCAAGCGAGCACTCCACGGCCTTGGACGTAAATTTTGAATGCATTGCGATCTCAAAAGTGCAATGCGATATTGCGTATCGTATGAATGACGGCGCTCGTATGTAACTGCGCTAAGGCATTCGGTGACCCCATGAATGGGGACAACGACACATCTGAAGCATTGCCAACCTTGACGGGATTGCGTGTTCTCCTGGTCGAGGATGTATGGCAAGTCGGCGTGGCTTTGAAGCGACTGCTTCAGGGTTTCAATGCCAAAGTAGACGGACCAGTGGCGACCACAGCCGATGCCGAACGCCTGATTTCCGAGCACGTTCCCGATGCTGCTGTCGTCGACATCAACCTTCGGCAGGGCGAACAGTCATACGACCTGATCGATCGATTAGTCGACCAGGGAGTCCCTGTTATCGTAATTTCCGGTTATTCCGATCTCCGAAGAGTTACCGCGAAAGCGCACACTCTGGACAAACCGGTCAGCCAGGAGAAGCTTATTGCGCTCTTGCGTTCTGTCGTGGACGCACGGTGATCTTGCCGTGTAGTTTCATTGATGGCCGGCAGGGATATCAATTTTGCAACACACGCCATCCCCGGAGAAGACGAGGTCGACTTCTCCGCCGAGTTCGTGAGGTATCAGCTCGCGTATGAGGCTCGTGCCGTACCCCTGTTTGGGGAGGCTTGTGATCGGTGGACCGCCGCTTTCCCGCCATTCAATCTGGACGCGCGTAGCCGCGTCATTTGGCCGGTCCCAATTCACAGAAACATGGCCGTTTGGACGTGATAGCGATCCATACTTCACCGCGTTCGTCACCAGTTCATGAAGCACCATCGCCAGCGCCTGGGTTGTCGTGGGCGCCAGTGTGACATTCGGTCCATCGATTTTTACGTTCGAGATTGTCGAGTAGGGTGCAAGCTGATTGTGAACAAGATCGACAAGATTGACGCCATTCCATCGGCTTTCGCTCAGAAGCGAGTGCGCGTTCGCCATGGATTGAATGCGCCGGTCCAGCACTTCAACAAATTGATCAAGAGAGTTGCTGCTTTCGCGCGTATAGCTGCTGATCACGGCGACCCGCGCCAGCAAATTCTTCACGCGGTGATCCAACTCTGCGCGCAAAAAGTCCTGGTGATGCTCGGCCTGCTTGCGTTTGGTGATGTCGAGAGTGAGTCCCTTTACGCGCGTGCATCGTCCTGCTGCGTCGAACTCTGCACGCGAGGATTCTTCGAGCCAAATCTCCCTCCCATCGGGCCGGGTGAAGCGTAGAGTCATTCTGTAATCCGGTTTGTCCGGGCTCACCCCACGAATAAGCGACTTGAAGTGCGTGCGATCGTCGGGATGGATCCGTGCGAGGAATTCGGTCGCGGAAAGAGCTTGCTTGGGATCAAGTCCAAAAATCTGAGCGGCGTTGTCGCTGCGCTTCGAAATGTTGTTGCGGGCATCCCATTCGAAGGCGACCACTCCTCCCGCCGCCAGCGCTTCTTGCAGTCGGGATTGGCCTTCGAAAAGAGCAATCTCGTGGTGACGCCGCTCCGCAAAAAGCGACGCAAGAACAAGCGCGCAAAGGAAAATAGCCAGAATACTGGCCTGGGAGGTCAGGATGCGCTGCTCGATTGGAATGCGGGTGTCGCCGAAATAGCCGATGGCAAAGGTGGTCATCCAAACCAGCGCAAAAGCAACGAGGAAGGTGGCGGCCGCCGAAAAGACGGGCGGGCAACGGGCCGCAAGCCAAAGCAGCAGCGGGAACAGAGCGGCGATGGGCACGGCAATGCCCCAGTGCTCATGCGGTAGAATGATGGCGGCGGCGCTAATCCCGGCCAGCGCCGCCAGTCCTGTAACCCCTTCGACAAGTTCGCGACGTGACGCCGGTTCACGAATGACCGAGGCAAATTCGATTATGAGCGGCGCGACCGTCAGAATTCCAAGTCCGTCAGATGCGAACCAGTGATGCCAGGTCGATAGAATTGGCGCAGTCGAATTGTGGAAGTACAGAAATCCCGCAGTCCCGCCCATTCCGGAGAGCGCAGTCGCGAGAACGGTTGCGGCGAGCAGCCCAAGCACATGGCTAAGTCTGTCGAGACTGAAACGAGGACCGAAGTATCTTTCGATCAGCCATCCGACGAGCAGCGCTTCGCCTGCATTGCACAGTGCGAAAACGACGGCGCTCATAAGATTCCGGTCGCCCATGAGATTGGCGACAATGGTGGCAGCGGCTGCGCCCGCCGCTACAGGCCACCGCGCAGTTGCGCCGAGAGCGATCAGGACGCCGGCCGTTACACCGGAGGCGGGCCAGAACACGGCGACGCCGTCGGGCTCGGTGAGCAGAAGGAGGCTCAATCGCGCCGCAAGGAAAAAAGCAATGCCAACCAAAAGGGCAAGGACAAGCGGTTGACGCCACTGCCACTCTTGTAGGGAGCGGCGAGTAGAGAACTGGTCGCTCGGTGCTACGTCCGATAGGTACTGCAAAAGGCTACTCCCCTTGGTCGGACAGCGTCATATAGCATGATCTGACTTGCATGATTTGACACGAGCGAGGGCTGGGACTGCTCTTTTCAATTGTGATGAGACTTGTCGTCGCGTTTATCGCGTGTATGCTTTTTGACCGTGGGTAGAGGTCCAGCGTACGCCGACGTGCGCTTCCGATTAGGTGCGCGGTCGATTGCTGCGCATAAACGTTTCCAAAAATTCACATAATTTCACGGACTGGCGGCTGATCGTGTGCGGCTGAACCACTTCTGCAAAAAGTTCCCCGGGCCATGAAACAAGCCACCTTTTGCAACTTTCGGTTGGGGCCATTCCTACCAAAGTTCCTGCCGATTTGCCGTGTAGCAGGCGCGGAGCCGTCCAGCTCCGTGTGCATTTCGCACATTTCGGCGGCTTGACGCGGCTTCGCAAGGCGGGCGGCCATGCGCTTGCCGCGAAAAGGAGGAAAGGCGAGGGTAACGCTCCGGGCGACGGCCTTCTGCCTCGATCGCTCACCCATACCCAGGCTGAGGAAGCAAATTGATGACCGATGCAGGCGGCGAAAGTTTCGTGATCCTTGCCGTGGACGACGACAGTCTCGTCCTCATGAACACTGCCGCGATGCTGGAAGAGATGGGGCATAGAGTATTTGAGGCATATTCCGGACGGGAGGCGCTTGAGATCCTGCGGCGTGAAGGCCGCGTCGATATTGTCATCACCGACCAGGCCATGCCGCAGATGAGCGGGATCGAGCTTGCCGAGACCATCAAGGCCGAATGGCCCGATTTGCCGATCGTTCTGGCGACCGGATACGCCGACCCGCCGTCCGGCATCGCCTCGACGCTGCCGCGCCTGATGAAGCCTTTCCACGAGCGTCATCTCGCCAACGCGATTGCCGAGGCGATGCGGGGGCGAGCGGAAGACCCGCGCGCCTGACGCTCGATGACGGGCGCATCCGACGCCCTTGTGCGGGGGCATTGCCGCCGCGTAACGTTGCCGTCCGAAAAACAGGCGCCGGAAAATGCACCGGCCGAAATGGGGGAGGCACGCTCATGCGCTTCAATATCCGCTTTCTGTCCCGGCTGCTGCTGGGCTGCGTTGGACTTGTGGCGGCCGCGGCCACGACACAGGCCGCCGACTACCCGACGCGGCCGGTCAAGATCATTGTCAGCTATCCGCCGGGCGGTTCGACCGACATTTCGGCCCGCCTGATCGGGCAATGGCTCAGCCAGAAGCTCGGCCAGCAATTCATCGTCGAAAATCGTCCCGGCGCCGGCAACAATCTGGGTACCGATGTGGCGCTGAAGGCGAAGCCGGATGGCTACACCCTGTTTCTGGCGAACCCGGCGAACACGATCAATGCGACGCTTTACAAGCACCTCACGTTCAACTTCCTGAACGACAGCACGCCGGTTGCCGGCATCATGCGCATTCCGAACGTGATGGAGGTCAATCCGTCGGTGCCGGCGAAGACGGTCGCCGAGTTCATCGCTTATGCGAAAGCCAATCCTGGCAAGATCAACATGGCGTCGTCAGGCAACGGCACGTCGATCCATCTTTCCGGCATGCTGTTCATGGGCATGACCGGCGTGAAGATGCTGCACGTGCCGTACAAAGGCTCGGCGCCGGCGCTCATCGATCTGCTCGCGGGGCAATGCCAGGTGATGTTCGACAATCTTCCCTCGTCGATCGGTCACATCAAGGCCGGGAAGCTGCGTGCGCTCGCGGTGACCACGACAACGCGCGCGCCGGAACTGCCCGATGTGCCGACCGTGGCCGAAACGGTGCCCGGTTATGAGGCGAGCGCGTTCTTCGGTTTGGTGGCGCCGAAAGGCACACCGAAGGAGGCGATCGACAAACTCAACAAGGCGGTCAATGAAGGCCTCAAAGATCCGAAGGTCGTCGCATCCATCAAGACGCTCGGTGGCAGTCCGATGATCGATACGCCGGACCAGTTCGGCAAATTCCTCGCCGGCGAGACGGAGAAGTGGGGCAAGGTTGTGCGGGCCGCCAATCTGTCGATCAATTGACGCGCGACGAACGCCGACGCTTTGCTCATGAATAGCCGCAAGCGACCGGAAGAATTGCGCAGCCACCGCTGGCTCGGCGCGAGCGATCTGCGCTCGTTCGGCCATCGCTCGCGCATGCGCCAGATCGGCTACGACGCCGAGGATTGGACCGGCAAGCCGGTCATCGGCATCATCAACACGTGGAGCGAGATCAATCCGTGCCATGCGCATCTGCGCCTGCGCGCGGAGAACGTGAAGCGCGGCGTGTTGCAGGCCGGCGGCTTCCCGATCGAGCTGCCGGCGCTCTCCCTGTCGGAAACCTTCGTGAAGCCGTCGGCGATGCTCTATCGCAATCTGCTGGCGATGGAGACCGAAGAACTGCTGCGCAGCCATCCGATCGACGGCGCCATCCTGATGGGCGGCTGCGACAAGACCACGCCCGGGCTCGTCATGGGCGCGATCAGCATGGGGCTGCCGGCGATCTACATTCCCGCCGGTCCGATGCTGCGCGGCAACTGGCGCGGCGGCTATCTCGGCTCCGGCTCGGACGTGTGGAAATACTGGACCGAGAAGCGCGCCGGCAACATCACCGAGGACGACTGGAGCGAGATGGAGAACGGCATCGCGCGTTCGTTCGGCACCTGCATGGTGATGGGAACGGCGGCGACCATGATGGCGATCACCGAGGCGCTCGGGCTCTCGCTGCCGGGCGCATCATCGATCCCGGCGGCCGATTCAAATCACCCGCGCATGTGCGGAGCGGCAGGCCGGCGCATTGTCGAGATGGTGTGGGAAGACCTGACGCCGTCCAAAATCCTCACTCGAAATGCGTTCGACAACGCCATCAAGGTGCACATGGCGATGGGCGGCTCGACCAACGCCATCATCCATGTCGTCGCCATGGCGCGCCGCGCGGGCATCCCGATCGACATGGAACGCTTCGACCAGCTCTCGCGGGAAATCCCCGTGCTCGCCAACGTGCGGCCGTCCGGAAAATACCTGATGGAGGATTTCTTTTACGCCGGCGGCCTGCGCGCGCTGATGGTGGCGCTTCGCGATCGGCTCGACCTCGATTGCCTGACGGTGACGGGTAACGCCGTCGGGCAGAACATCGAAGGCGCGCAGATTCATATTGCCGACGTGATCCATTCGTTGAACGACCCGATTTACGCCGAAGGCGCGACCGCGGTGCTCAAGGGCAACCTCGCGCCTCAGGGCTGCGTCATCAAGCCGGCCGCGGCGGAAAGGCGCTTCCTCAAGCACCGCGGCAAGGCGATCGCGTTCGAGGACTACAACCACATGATGCGCGAGATCGAACGCGACGACCTCGACGTCACGCCCGACCACATCCTCGTGCTGAAGAACGCCGGTCCGAAAGGCGGCCCCGGCATGCCGGAATGGGGGATGCTGCCGATCCCGAAGCGGCTGGTGAAGCAGGGCGTGCGCGACATGATCCGCATCTCGGACGGGCGCATGAGCGGCACCAGCTACGGCGCCTGCATCCTGCATGTCGCGCCGGAAAGCTACGTCGGCGGCCCGCTTGCGTTGGTGCAGACCGGCGACGAGATCGAGATCGACGTCGAGAAGCGCCGCATCCATCTGCATGTGAGCGACGAAGAGCTCGCGCGGCGCAAGGCAGCCTGGACGCCGCCGCCGCCGCGTTTCACGCGCGGCTATGGCGCGATGTTTTCCGAGCACATCGGGCAGGCCGACCAGGGCTGCGATTTCGATTTTCTCAAAGCCGGCGCACCGACGCCGGAGCCGGAAATTCATTGAAGAACAAAAGAGTGGAGGAACAAATGTTCAAAGCGATTGCGCGCGCGGCGCTCGCCGCCGTCGCGATGGCGACACTGGCTTTTCCAGCTGCCGCGCAGAAATATCCAAGCGGCCCCGTCCGCATGATCGTCGCCTATTCGGCGGGCGGGACCGGCGACGTCGTCGGCCGCATCGTCGCGCCGAAGCTTGCGGAATTGCTCGGCCAATCCGTCGTCGTGGAAAATCGCCCCGGCGCGAGCGGCTCGATCGGCGCGCACGCGGTTGCGACGGCCGCGCCCGACGGACTGACCTTGCTGCTCGGCCAGACCGGCGAAATCTCCATCAATCAGCATTGGCTGAAAGGTTTGAGCTACAACCCCGAGAAGGACCTTCAGCCTGTGGCGCTTCTCGCTGTCGTGCCGCTCGGCCTCGTGGTGCCGGCCAAGGCGCCCTATTCGGACATGAAAGGATTTCTGGCTGCGCTTCCAAAAGCGAAACTCACGTTCGCGTCGGCCGGCAGCGGCACGCCCGGTTATTTCGCCGGCGAGATGCTGAAAGCGGCCACCCACAGCAATCTCACGCACGTGCCTTACAAGGGCGCGGGACCGGCGCTCAACGATCTCCTCGGCGCGCACGTCGACCTTTATTTTTCCGGATTGCCGGCCGCGATGTCGCAGGTGAGGGCAAAGACGCTGAAACTGCTGGCGGTCTCCTCGGCCAAGCGCGCCTCTGTCGCGCCGGACGTGCCGACGGTCGCGGAGGCGAGCGGCATCAAGGCATTCAATTTCACTTTGTGGTCGGGAATTTTCGTGCCGCATGGCACGCCGCAAGCGGTCATCACGACACTTAACACCGATATCAACAAGGTCCTCAACGATCCGGAGACAAAGAAGAAACTTGCCGCGCTCGGCGCCGAGCTCGATCCGATGTCGGTCGATCAGTTCAAGAAATTCGTCAGGGATGAAAGCGACAAGTATCTGGGCATCATCAAGCAGGCGGGGCTGACGCCGCAATAAGCGAACGCGGCACCGGTTCGGCGTGGCTCTTTGGCGACTTCCGTCCGGGAAGGACGTTACTGCGGGCTGTTGTTCCAGAAATTCAGGGCCGCGGAGCTTGCCGCTCCCCCGACGACGCAGGGAACGCCGAGCTCCACCTGACCAAGCGCGGCGGCGGCGATGCAGCCGCCGGCGATGACGCTTTGACCGATGAATCCCCACCATGAGAGATTTCTCTTGTACGCCGGACCCTTGCCGCGCACTTCTTCGATCGCCGCCAGCGCGTCTTTGCGGATGCGCGCCGCGTCGACGGTCTCGGCGGCCTCGATCACGTCACCGAGCTGGGCAACGATTGCCTTCGGCTCTCCCCGCGCCTTGCGCAAAGTCTTCAGCATGGCGAGCAGGGCAGGATCGTGCATGGCGTTCATGGCCAGCGTATATCTCGCCATGCTGCCGACGGTCAGACGGTCGGCGTCGTCGTGATCCTTTGCCAGCGGCAGCATTTCGACGATATGCATGAGCGGACCGTAGCTGCCCGTGGCGAAGTAGTTGCCCCAAAGAATGTCGAGCACTTCCGCGCTCGGCGTCATCGTCACCTTGCGGGCTGGGGCTCCGAACACCGTGTCGAGACGCAGGTTTTTCTGCATGCGCTCCCAGACGCTCGGGCTCGGCGGCACCTCGAATTGCGCAAGCCGCGCAAGTTTTCCGGAGATGTATTGCTTGCTCAGCTCGTCATAGCGGGGCATGCGGCTGGCGAAGTGGCGCAACAACGCCTGCCAGTTCGGCAAGCCGGAGTACGCGATGGCCCGCATGACGAGCCAGCGATCCTGCTCCTGAACGGTGAGCGCGCGCGCCGCAAGCTCCTCGGCTCGCGCTGGATTGGCGGTCAGCACGCCGGCCAGGAATCCGACGTAGACGCCGGCGCGCTCGGGATTTTCCAGCGCTCCGAAACGGCTCGCCGCTTGCATCGCCGCCGGCACGCCTGCCGCATCGGGGTGACTGCGATAGGTCGTGATCCAATGCAGTACCGCGTTGATGGAGGCGAGATCGCTTGCCCGCGGCGCCGCGGCAGCCGGTGCGATGCCGAGCAGCACGACAAGTGCGGCGATCAAGCGGTGCATGTTTGCTCCCCACGACGAAGCGGACTCGATCAATCCCTCGGGACTTTTTCGTGGGCCCGTTTAGGCGAAACTTTGGTCTCGGCGGCGTCAAAAAGGAAATTTGTTGGCGGCAAGATTGCCCTCGTCACCCGCCTCCCGCGCTAGAACACAAAGGGGATCAGTGCCGGCACCTGTTCGCGATAGCGCGCGTAGGCGCCGCCGAATTCCTCGGCCATGAAGCGCTCCTCGACCTTCATCTTGCGGGCAAGCGCGAAGATCAGCGGAACAAGTGCAATCAGCGCGCGCCACCGGCCGATGAAAAGCGCGCTGCCGATGACGGCCAGCAGCAATCCGGTATAGATCGGATGGCGCACCAGTGCGTAGGGTCCGCTGCGGATCAACTCGTGATCTTTCTTGACCGTCACCGGGCCGCTCCAGTTGCCGCCAAGCCGGAGACGGGCGGCAATCGAAAAGCCGATGCCGAACGCGACCAGCGCGACCGTGATCCAGAACCACGGCGGCGAGTACGGCGCGAACCGCTGCTCGAGGCGCGCACCCAATATGCCGGGCCACGCCAGCAGGACGCCTCCCACGGTCAAGGGGACGTGGTGCAACAGGTGCGAGCGCACGCTCTCCCTTCGTTGGATCTCCTTGGTCTGCACCGCGGCGCCGATCCAGACGGCAAGCCAGATCAGCCACAGACACGGAATAATGGCGTGATGGAAAGTTCTCATTGCGCGCCCGATAGCAAACAAGTATGGCCACAATGAAGACATGACGCGGCGGAGCACGATGAGCGACGACATTCCCTTCGACAAGAACCTCGACCTTGCGTCGGACAGGGTTGATGAGCCGCTGCCGGGAGTGCGCCGCGTCATGGCGAACAACCCGGGTCCATTCACGTTCAAAGGGACGATGAGCTACATCATCGGGCGCGGCAAAGTTGCGATCGTCGATCCGGGGCCAAATGACGAGCGCCATCTTTCGGCGCTGCTCGACGCGGTGCGCGGCGAGACGGTGACGCATATTTTCGTCACACACACACATCGCGATCATTCACCGGGCGTGCCGCGCATCAAGGCGGCAACCGGCGCAATCGTTTATGCCGAAGGCCCGCATCGCGCCGCCCGGCCTCTGCACATCGGCGAGCACAATCCGCTTGACGCTTCCGCCGACTGCGATTTCAAGCCGGATGTCGTGCTTGCGGACGGCGCAATCGTGGAAGGCGACGGCTGGAGCGTCGAGGCGGTAGCAACGCCGGGACACACGGCCAACCACATGGCGTTCGCCTGGCGCGAGAAAGATTTGCTTTTTGCCGGCGATCACGTGATGGCCTGGGCGACATCGATCGTCGCGCCGCCGGACGGCGCCATGAGCGACTACATGGACTCGCTCAACAAGCTCGCGCGGCGCAGAGAGAGCCTCTATTTCCCCGGGCACGGGCCCGCGATCAAGGACGCGCCGCGTTTCGTGAACTACTACATCCTGCATCGCAAGGCGCGCGAGGAATCGATTCTGCATCGACTCGCCAAAGGCGCGACCGACATCCCGACCATCGTGCGGGCGATTTACATCGGCATCGATCCGCGCCTGGTCGGCGCGGCCGGCCTTTCGGTGCTTGCGCACATGGAGGATCTGGTCACGCGCGGCATGGTCGGCACGGACGGCCCGCCCTCCATCGAGGGCGTCTACCGCCTCGCCGAAGGAGCCGGCCGCTTGGCGGGTTGAGGCTTGTTCGGCTCGGGCTTCGGCTCCGGCGCGGAAGCAATGGCGTCGTCGATATCGTCGAGCAACTTTCTGATGCGTGCGGCGTTGGTGCCGAAATCGTGCGCGCCGTAGCGCGAGGCGGAGCGGACGTCGACGCGCGCGGCGTTCGGTCCGATTGTCGTCACCCGAATGACCACGTCGTCACGAAAGCCCATGATTGGCGTGCGCGCCACCGCTTCGATAACTCCGTTGTGGCCGGGCGTCGGGCCTTGCTCCGAAACCACCCGCCATTTGCGCCTGTCGGCAAGTTTCAGCGCGACCTCATAGGTGGCTGTGGCCGACGCCGGGACCTCCAGAGGAATAATGTCGGGATAGGCCTTTTGTTGAAGCTCGGCGGTGGCGGCACCCGGATATTTGTCGGTGCCGCGCGGGCGCAGGCGCGCCAATACGCCGAAGCGGGGCGGGTCGGTCGTGTCTGTGGTGATGTCGTTGATCTGCGGCAGCTTGAGCGCGCGCGTGCCGAGATAGACTGGATAGGCAAGCAGCAGGACCGCAATGACCACCGCGCCAAGCGCATGGCGCAAGCCGCCCGCGCCGTCGCGCCAGATCGGCACGAATGACGCAAATGCCAGCAGCATGGCCAGCAGCGCGCAACCGAGCGCAGCGGCAAATGTCGCGAGCGCAGGCACGATTTCGAGCAGGTCGAGCCGTAAAATGACGACCGACAGCAGCGTCACCAGCAGCGCAAACAGCGCCAGCCGCCACGCCCGGACCGCGAGCCGGGACTTCGGAATCTCAGCAAAAGGCCGCCGCCACATCGTTTCCGCCACCCCCCGCGCCTTTCGCGACAGGGATAATGAGAACAGCGGATACAGGCAACTCGGTGACCCGCGAATCCCGCGCGCGAGGCTTTACTCCGCCGCCGCGACGGTCGGCAGCACATAGCCCTTGAAGCGTTGCCGCAGGGCCGTCTTCTGGATCTTGCCGGTTGCCGTGTGCGGAATTTCGTCGACGAAAGCGACATCGTCCGGCAGCCACCATTTCGCGATCTTGCCCCGCATGAAGCTGAGGATTTCGTCCTTGCTCGCCTGCTCGCCCTTCCTGAGCACGATGACCAGAAGCGGCCGCTCGTCCCATTTTGGATGGCTGACGCCGATGACCGCGGCCTCGGCAACTTTTGGGTGGCCCACGGCGAGATTTTCAAGATCGATCGAGGAAATCCATTCGCCGCCCGACTTGATGACATCCTTGGCTCGATCGGTGATCTGCATGTAGCCGTATTGATCGAGGGTGGCGACATCGCCGGTGTCGAACCAGCCGTCGGCCTCAAACGCCTCGCCGCCCGCACCTTTGTAATATGCGCGCGCAACCGCCGGCCCGCGCACCTTCAGCCTGCCGAACGTCTTTCCGTCCCACGGCAGTTCCTTGCCGGCATCGTCGGTGATCTTCATCTCGACGCCGAAGGGCGGATGCCCCTGCTTCATCTGTACGTCAAGCCGCGCGTCGCCCCTCAATGCCTCATACTCCGGCTTCATCGTGCAAAGTGAACCGAGCGGGCTCATCTCCGTCATGCCCCAGGCATGGACGACCTCGACACCGTACTTTTCCTGGAACGTCTGGGTCATGGCGCGCGGACAGGCCGAGCCGCCGATCACCACGCGTTTGAGGTACGGCAGCTTGCCGCCCGTCTTTTCGAGATCCTGCAACAGCATCAGCCAGACGGTCGGCACCGCCGCCGTGAAGGTGACCTTGAACTTGTCGAGCAGCTCGTAGATCGAGGCGCCGTCCATTTTCGCGCCGGGCAGGACCATCGCCGCGCCGACCATCGGGGTCGAGAACGCGAGCGACCAGCCGTTTGCGTGGAAGATCGGCACGACCGGCATGCAGACATCGCGCGACGACATGCATTTTGAATCCGGCAGCGACGCCATGAGCGCGTGCAGCACGTTCGAGCGGTGGGAGTAGAGCACGCCCTTCGGATTGCCGGTCGTCCCGGACGTGTAGCACATTCCGGCCGCGGTGTTTTCGTCGAACGATTTCCAGGCGAAATCACCGTCCACTTCGCCGATCCAGTCCTCATAGGCAACCGCATTCTTGAGCTTCGTCTCCGGCATGTGGGCTGCGTCGGTCAGCACGATGTAGCGCTCTATCGTTGGCAGCCGGTCGGCGATTTTTTCGAGCAGCGGCACGAACGTGATATCGGTCATCATCATGCGGTCTTCCGCGTGATTGATGATCCACACGATCTGGTCGGCGAAGAGCCGCGGATTGACGGTGTGATAGATCGCGCCGATGCCAAGAATGCCGTACCAGGCTTCCAGATGCCGCCAGGTATTCCACGCCATGGTCGCGACCCGGTCGCCCATCCTGACCCCGTCGCGCTCGAGCCGCTGCGCGACCTTGAGTGCCCGCGTGCGAATCCGGGCATAGTTCGTCTCCACGATCGGTCCTTCGATCGAACGCGTGATGACCGGACGGTTACGATGGTAGGTCGCGGCGTGATCGATGATGCGATGGCACAACAGCGGCCAATCCTGCATCAGCCCAAGCATTGACGTCTCCTCGGCGGTTTTTCATGTTGGGTCGCCCGAAGGCGGCCAACGACAAGGTTAGTCAGCAGGCGGCGTAACGCAACCGGCTCTGGATGACCCGAATTTCGAAAAACGCGCTTGCAGGCGCCGCCGGAACGGTCCTGATCCGCCTGGCTTTCAGTCTCCTTTTGTCGCTTCCCGTTTGCTGCACTGCGGTCGCCGATGAAATTCCGCTGCCGCCGCCGCGGCCGCTCGCGCGGATGGATCAATCCACAGCCGCCGATACGCCCGCGGCTGCGAGCCTCACCAGCGAGCCATCCGCCTGCCGCAAGCGGCTCGAATCTCTCGCCGAGGTCACCCCGATCCCGCTGGTGAAAGGGCCCGGCGCCTGCGGCGGCGACGACATGGTGCGGCTCGATGCCATTCGGCTGCAGGACCAGCGCCGAGTTTCCGTCACGCCGCCGCCCATGCTGCGCTGCTCAATGGCTGCCGCCCTGGCCGATTGGGTTCGAGAGGATGTTGAACCGCGCGTCCGTGATTTCGGCGCTCATCTGCGCAGCGTCGACAACTTCGGCGACTACGAATGCCGGGGGCGAAATCGCGTCGCCGGCGCCAAGCTCAGCGAGCATGGCAAAGGGAATGCGATCGACATACGCGGGTTTGCGCTCGACAACGGCCGGGCCATCAAATTGACCGATGCCACGGTATCAGTCGACTTCCGCAGAGCCTTGCGCACGAGCGCCTGCGTGCGCTTTACAACGGTGCTCGGCCCCGGGTCGGACGGCTATCACAACAGTCATATTCATCTCGATCTGGCCGAGCGTCACAATGGCTATCGCATTTGCGAGTGGGAGTTGAATGTGCCGGCGCCGAACTCAACCGCGACAGCGGCCAACGTTCCGCTTCCAGTGCCGAAGCCGGACGTATTGCGTCTGCAGTCCGCGTCTCCGAGCAAGCTTTAGAACGATGCTGAAAACAAAAGCGGCGCCGAACTTCGGTGCCGCCTGTTCGTTCGCTGCCGCTCGGGTCAGAAAAGGCTCTTCGTCTGGGCTGCCGCCATCTGCGGATTGAAGGGCGAATCGCCCTGATGCGGCGCAAGAACAACGACGACGGTGCCGGGCTTTACTCTCTTGTAGAGATCGATCACGTCCTCGTTGGTCATGCGGATGCAGCCGGATGAGATCGCCTGGCCGATGTATTCCGGCTGGTTGGTCCCGTGAATCCGGTACAGCGTGTCCTTGTTGCCTTCGTAAAGATACAGCGCGCGCGCCCCCATGGGATTCTGCGGCCCTGGGCCGACGTAGTTGGGAACGTCCATTCGCTTCTTGATTTCGGCGGTCGGCGTCCACGACGGCCACTCCGCCATCCGGCCGACCTTGGCGACGCCCGACCAGGCGAGGGCCTCTTCGCCGACGGTCACGCCATAGCGGATCGCCTTGCCGCCCGGGAGCACGTAGTAGAGATAACGCGCATCGGAATCGATGAGGATCGTGCCGGGCATTTCCTTGCGATGATATTCGACGATGTGCCGCCGATAGGGCTCCGGAATTTCGGCTTTGGCGTAAGGCGCCGCGGCGAGCAACTTCTTGTCGCGCGGCGTTAAATTGGCCTCCGAAGAAGGAGCAAGCGTTGTCTGCATGCACCCGCCCAGTAAAATACCGACGCCTACCAAAGCGAAAAACACGCCCCGCGCCGCCATTTTCTTCCCCATTTCACTTGCCAGGCCACCGTAGCCGGGCACTCATTTTCGATCGTTTTTAACCGCAGAATCGACACGGTTGTCACGGTCTCAAGCGGCTAGTCTATACCTTCCTGTAGAGGTGTTGCAGGAATGACGCACCGGTTCCCGGCGAACACCAGTGGCGTGCAAAATCCGATACTGCCCTCAAGGTTTTAATCGACGGTTTACCAGACAGACCGTTCTAGTAGCTCGTTTTCCCGTTACCCGAAAGAGCGGCTGGGAAGGGGAAAGAGCGCTGGCCTATTTGTCACGATAGGACAGCATTTGCCGCGCATTTCCGCCCCACTCAACGCCTAGATTTTATGGCGAGGACGCCATGGAAGGATCACAACAATGAACGCTACCAAAGGCGAGGAGAGGGACGAGGGCTCCCGCCGGCAACGCGACAACAACAACCTCGATCGTCGGTATCGTGAGATCGGCATTTCTGCCGTGGCCGCCGCTGTGCGGTTTCAGAGCGAGGTACGCAATCCCGCTTACGCGCCCGACGTGCGCGCGGCAGCGAATGCGTATGGCTTTCTTGCAGAAGCCTGACGCCGGCTAGCGACGACAGCAGCATTCAATATTTTTCCGACCTGCGGAGCGGCCGGGGCGTCCGGTCGCCTGTGCGTTATTTGGCTTGCGCACGTTGACGCGATCGGGTCATGACAGCACCGCAAGAGGCGGGTGCTGGCATGCTGTCGGTCTACATCAAACGCGGTACGGCGCTGGAGCGGGTCCCGATCGAGCCGGGTGTGCCGCCGCCGGATTCTGCGGTCTGGATCGATATGGTCTCACCGACGCCGCATGACGACCGGCTCGTGGAAAGCCTGGTGGGCATCGCCGTTCCGACCCGCGAGGAGATGCAGGAGATCGAGGTTTCCAGCCGCCTCTACTCCGAGAACGGCGCGCGCTACATGACAGCGACGCTGATGTGCCAATCGGAAACGGCGAATCCGAAGCTCACGCCGGTCACCTTTATTCTCGCCGGTCATCGGCTGGTGACTGTCCGTTACGACACGCCGCGGCCGTTCGCGATCATCGAGCACAAGCTCGGGCGGGCCTGCCCGCCGAACGTCACGGGCGAGTCGGTGCTCATGGACTTGCTAGATGCTGTGATCGATCGCTCCGCCGACATTCTCGAGCGCATCGGCGCGGAAGTGGATCAGCTCTCGCACGTGATCTTCGAGCCCGAACAGGAATCCGTTGCGCCGTCCTACAACGATGTGCTCAAGGCGCTTGGCCGCAAGGGCGACCTGACCTCCAAGGTGCGCGAAAGCCTCGTTTCGATCGGCAGGTTGTTGCTGTTCCTGTGGACGGAGGCGGAAAGCATGCGGTGGGCCAAGGACACCCGCACGCAACTGCAATCCATGCGGCGCGACACGGCCTCCATTGCCGATCACGCGACCTATCTTGCGAACAAGATCACCTTCCTGCTCGATGCCATGCTTGGCGTCGTCAATATCCAGCAGAACAACATCATCAAGATTTTTTCCGTGGCGGCGGTGGGCCTGATGCCGCCGACGCTGATCGCGTCGATCTACGGCATGAATTTCAAGCACATGCCGGAGCTCGACTGGCATTTCGGCTATCCGCTGGCGATCTTGCTGATGATCGCGTCCGCGGTCATTCCGTATTTCTTTTTCAGGTGGAAGAAATGGCTTTAGCGAGCGCTCGCGCGCTTTAACTATTGGCCCCGGCGTAATAGCTGGTTTCCGATGCATAGCGAATTCCGGCCGCGCTCCGTTTGGGGGAGAATTGGATCCTCAACCGCAAAAGAGCGAGAGTCGCGAAAGCAGGGCGATTATTATTGTCTCGGTCATTCAGAACAACGACGTGAAATTATTGCAGGCCATATGATGGTGCGCCGTAAAGTTGGTGAACAAATCCGGCCATGTGTGTTTAGCCAGGCAGAAATAGTAACTGCCAAGTATAAACTGGCCGCCCTTGGCCCAATGCTCATTGTCCGCGAAAAGGTGATGTGACGAATCGATCGGCTGCGTGACCGGAGAGATGGTCGAGCACAGCAGCGCCCAGGCCGAGTCGAACCCGTCGGGCCGAGGGCAAGAACAGGCGAACGTGCCCGTGTCCGTGCCCTTGCAGGCGGACACACTGGTGATGCCGAACTGCGTCATGTTATTTACAATTTTGTTCCGGAGCGCGTTTACCCTGCCGAAGGCAACTGTCACGCCAAGATCGGCGAGCTTGTGTGTAAGCGCAGTATTGTAGAGCTTGCGATAGGCCATCGTCGTCGTGTCGCCGAAACTGTTTGGAAGACGGGCGACGATGATAAATTTTGCATTGGCCGATTGTAGCGCCGCGATTTTGTTCGCGAGCTTGTTGGCTGCAGTCTTGATATTGCTTCGTGCGGTAGCGTCGTCAATCTGGCCGCCCTCAACCTGTTTGACGGCAAACCCGACATCATTGCCGCCGGAGCTGATCACGTAAAGGGCCGTGCCGTTCGGATTGTGAGTTTGCAGATAAGCGTCGATTTGATGTGTGGTCGGTATGGCGTTTGGAAATAGGCCCGAAGCAGCGTCATTGAACTCGTCGTTGCGTGCTCCGCTGGTGGCATAGTTCGTTCCGCCCTGGTTTTGCGGAAGCGCATGCAAGTGCAGCGCACCGGCCAACTCCTGCACGGAGATCGGTCCTGGCTCGGTCGTCGGCTTACCGATGTCATCGGTGGAGGAGTCCATCAGGTACGGATTGTCGAATTTCTCACTTCCACTCCAGGGGCTTACTTTGTACCAGCCGGTATCGACGGTACTGTCGCCGAACACCCAAATATTTGGGAACGGATCGGCCCTTGCCGGCAGGGCGAGCGTAGCGAGAATCGCAGCAGCTATAACGAGCTTGGTCATGCGCATGGCGCTGTCACCGCGATATCATTGAGTCTCGACGATCGTCGACGCCGGCTAAAATCTCCAGTTCAAGCCGAGCCGAGCGACGCTAAGGCTGGTGCGGCTGAAGTTCGCATTGAAGGATGCAAGCTTGGTGCTCGGGCCACCTAGCCGCAGCGCAGTTTCGGTGACTGGATTGCTTTTCAGATTCACATAGAGATACTCTGCCTTGATCGTCACATTTCTCGATAACGCGTACTCAAGTCCGCCGCCCAGCGTCCAGCCGGTCGACACGCTACGCGATGCCCCTGTGAAGCACGTTTCGCCGACAAAGCAACGTGCACCAAATCCGCCGGCCGCAAAGCTAAGCGTGCCGGTGTTGGGATTGATATTGATGTAGCTTGCGCCGTGCTCAACGCGGCCGTATGCGAAACCGGCCGTGACATAGGCCAACAGATTGTCCGTTGGGAGATAACCCAGACGGGCTCTTACCGTGCCGAACCATTTTATCCGTTCGTCAACCGAAGCGTTTTCTACAGCGACATCCGGGTCCGGACGCAATTCGAAAGCTTGCGACCTGGAGCCGCTTACGCCCGACCAGTTGAAATCGGTTTCAAGCCCGATAAGCCAATTGCTGTCACATTGCCAATTGTAGCCGACCTGCAATCCGCCGAGCACGCCGGATGAGGTAAACGATGTTGCGGGTGGAGCGCCGCCAAGACCACTGACAGGATCGAAGAGGAAGACAGTCGCTGGATCGTTTGGCGTATAATCGACGCTGCGGCGTCCCCAGCCGCCGCCGATATTCGCGCCGACATAGAACCCAGTCCAGCTTGGCGCGGGCGCCGTTATGGGCGGCGCTTTTAACGGAAGATCGGCGGCGGAGGCGATCGAGATGGGAGCGGTGCAAAGAACGGCAGCGATGAGGAGGCGAGACGAGCAACGCATCATCGCCCCCCGAACCGATAGTTCAGGCCGACGCGGACAATGTGGCCGTTGAATT